>NZ_JBWKYD010000016.1:0-181493 GCF_059423585.1 Janthinobacterium sp. GW460-12-1-14-LB5
GCCTACGCCAACTCCCACCCCGACACCGACGCCTACACCAACTCCGACACCTACACCGACTCCGACTCCGACACCCACGCCAACACCGACGCCGACGCCGACGCCGACGCCCACCGGCCTGGCGAAGCACGCGCTGATCGGCTACTGGCACAACTTCACCAACCCCAGCGGCGCCACGTATCCGATCAGCCAGGTCAGCGACGACTGGGACGTGATCGTCGTCTCGTTCGGCGACAACGCGGGCGGCGGCAATGTCAGCCTCACCATCGATCCGGGCGCGGGCACGGAAGCGCAATTCATCGCCGACGTGGCCGCCAAGCGGGCCAAGGGCAAGAAAGTCATCCTGTCGCTGGGCGGGCAAAACGGTTCCGTTTCCGTCGGCAACACGGCCGAAGCGACGAATTTCACCAACAGCCTGTACGCCATCATCACCAAATACGGTTTCGACGGCATCGACCTGGACCTGGAAAACGGCGTGGCGCAAGGCGCGGCCATCCAGACCTATCTGCCGATCGCCGTGAAAAACCTGAAAACCAAGGTCGGCAGCAGCTTTTATTTGTCGATGGCGCCGGAATGGGTGTATGTGGAGGGGGGCTACACGAGCTACGGCAGCATCTGGGGCGCCTACATTCCCATCATCAATGCCTTGCGCAGCGAGCTGACGGTGCTGCACCCGCAGTACTACAACAATGGCGACATCTACACGCCGTACGCCATGGGCGCCATCAAGGCGGGTTCGGCCGACCAGCTGGTGGCCACGGCGCGCATGCTGATCGAGGGTTTTAACTATGGCGGCAATACCTTCGCCGGCTTGCGTCCGGACCAGGTGGGCTTCGGCGTGCCGTCGGGCCGCAGCTCGGCCGGCTCCGGCTTCACGACGAATGCCGACGTCAGCAATGCCCTGAATTGCCTGACGCGCCTGCTCAACTGCGGCACCATCAAGCCATTGCAGGCGTATCCGGACTTCCGCGGCGTGATGACGTGGTCGATCAACTGGGACCGCCACGACGGCTATAACTTCTCCGTGCCGACGAAGAATGTCCTGAAAACCTTGCCGTAAGCGGCATTGCCCGACTGCGCATGCGGGCTTTGCCGCTCACATGCGCAGCAGCGCCGCGCCCAGCACGCGCATCTGCAATGCAATGCCCTGGCGCAAGGCCTCCCCTCCCCCTTGCGTGTGCTTGATGCCATCCATGGCGGCCACCAGCAAGGCGGCCACTTGCGCGGCAGTCGCGTCCACCCGGTGCAGCGCGATGTCGCCTGCCGCTTCGGCCTGTTCCAGCGCGCCGGCCAGCGACGCCACCAAGGTTGCCCGCGCCGTCAAGGTGATGCCGGCAGCCAGGGTCATGTTGGCATCGAACAACTCCTGTCCGTGGGCGCTGGCCGAAATTTCCGCCATCAAGCCTTGCTGGAATGCCAGCAGCGCCGTTTCGATGCACGCAAGAACGGGACGGGGCTCGGCCAGTGCCGCCGCCACGTGCGCCATCACGGTCGCATGGGCCCGTTCGGAGCCGGCGCGGAACACGTCTTCCTTGTTCTTGAAGTGCAAATATAGCGCGGCGCGCGACATGCCGGCCGCCTGCGCGATATCGAGCATGGACGTCTTGCGGTAGCCGTAGCGGCAAAACACGGCCAGCGCCGCATCGAGGATCTGCTGGCTTTTAGGGGTATCGGTTGTCATGCGCGCATGTTGACACTATGGTCATATAGTGTCAACATGACTTTTGGACAAAAACCGTCAAAGTGTCAATCACCTACCCGAACAGGACTGCCATGCACGATTTCAATGCCGCACCGACTGAAGAACAACAGATGGACCTGCTGCGCCACACGGAACGCTGCCGTTTGCGCGCCCTCGTGGCTGCCGATACGGAAGCGGCGCGCGCCCTGCACGCCGACGACTTCCAGCTGATCACGCCCATCGGCAGCATGCTGTCGCGGGAACACTACCTGGGCGCCATCGCCTCCGGCCACATGCGCTATGTGAGCTGGGAACCGGAAGCGATCAGCGTGCGCCTGTACGGCACGGCCGCCGTCCTGCGTTACCAGGCGCAGCTGGAAATCGTCTTTGGCGGACACGCCGTGCCGCGCGCCCGCTATTGGCATATGGATAGCTACGAATGGCGCGATGGGCGCTGGCAAGCCGTCTGGTCGCAGGCGACGGCGGTTGCCTGAACGGGCGTCTTGCATCATTGCAAATGAATGTCTTTCTTGTGATAGTTTTAAACTATAGATGTGGTTGAAATATTTTGCTTCCTTTTGTAAATGAGAATCGTTACTATCTAAATCAAGGATAAGCGAATTCAACAGAAAGGAGCATCCCTTGTTCACTGCCATCAAAACATTCAGCCAGGTTTGCACGCACATGTCGATCGCCTTCGGCCTCGCCTATTTGCTGACGGGCTCGCTGGCACTCGGTGGCCTGGCCGCGATCATCGAACCCGTCATCAACGTGGGCTTGCTGCCCATGCATGAAAAAGCCTGGCACGCGATCCGCCGCCGCTATGCGGCCAGCCGCCTGGGCTTTGCCGCCCTGGCTGGCGAAAAACTGAGCCAGACGGCCATGCACATGGGCGTGGCCTTCGGCGTCATGTACTGGGCCACGGGTTCCATGGCCTTCGGCGGCCTGCTGGCCGTGGTCGAGCCGATCTGCAACGTGATCGTGCTGCCCTTCCATGACCGGTTGTGGGAACGATTTCGTTTTCGTATGGAAAGCCGTGGCGCGGCGCAGCTCGCGGCGCTGTAATCGCCCTTCTTAATTACCCGCCCACACAGGCGGCCGCCTTTGCCCCCACGGCGCCGCCCGCTCCAGCTGGCCGGCCAGGCGCAGCAAGGTTCCATCGTTTGCATACCCGGCCATGAACTGCATGCCGATCGGCAAGCCATCATTGGACATGCCCAGCGGCACGGACATGGCCGGCAAGCCCGCCACGTTGGCCAGCGGCGTGTACGGCGAATGCTCGAACAGGCGCGCCGTCCAGCCCAACCCATCGAGCTGTTCCTGCTGTTCTCCATAGCGCCCCAGCGGCCACGGCACATCCGGCATGGTGGGCGTGAGCAGCACGTCGTACCGGCCGAACAAGGCGCCGGCCTGGCGCGTGACCGTGTTGCGCACGTCGAGCGCGGCGACGACATCGACGGCCGACACCGTCTGCCCGTACCGGTAGCAGGCCAAAGTGGACGGTTCCAGCGTATCGGGCGACACGGCGCGCCCGCTTTCCTGCGCCAGGCCGGCTATCCACGGCACGAGGTTGGCGCACCAGATGCCGGCGTTGGCGTGGACAAATGCTTGCCACGACACGCCCAGCGCGGGCGCCACTTCTTCCACATGGTGGCCCAGGCTTTCCAGCAGGCGCACGGTGTCTTGCAGCGCGGCATCGACGGCAGGCACGGGTTGGGCGCCATTGCAGGCCATGCGCTGCACGGCGATGCGCAGCCGTCCCGGTTCCTGGCTGACCTGCGACAGCCAGCTGTGGCCGGGCGCAGAGGTCACATAGGGTTCGCCCGGCATTATTCCCTGCACGCAGTCGAGCAAGGCGGCGCTGTCGCGCACGCTGCGGCTCACGCCCAGCTGCACGCCCAGGCCGCTGAAGATTTCGTCCATGGCGGGGCCGTTCGAGACCCGGCCACGGCTGGGCTTGAAGCCGAACAGGCCTGTCGAGGCGGCCGGCACGCGGATGGAACCGGCCGCGTCCGTCGCATGGGCCAGCGGCACGATGCCGGCCGCCACGGCCGCCGCCGCGCCGCCGCTGGAGCCGCCCGCGCTCAGGTTGACGTTCCACGGGTTGCGCGTGGCGCCATATAAAACGGGTTCGGTGGTGGTGGCAAACGCCATTTCCGGCGTGCTGGTGCGGCCGAACGTGGCCAGGCCCGCTGCGCGGAACTGCGTCATCAGGTGGGAATCGAACGCGGCGACATGGCCGGCGCCCAGGCGGCTGCCCGCTTCGCTGCGCTGGCCCGCCATCGTGACGGCCACATCCTTGATCAGGAATGGCACGCCGGCGAATGGCGCGGTGTTGTCGATGTCAGTCAAATCGGCCGGCCACAGCTCAACCACGGCATTGATCTGCGGGTTGACGGCGGCGCAGGCGCGCTGGGCCGCGTCCTGCAATTCGGCGGCCGAGACGCGGCCCTCGCGCAGCAGCTGGGCCAATCCTAAGCCATCAAAGCTTGTATATTCATGGAGTTGCATCAGTTAGTTCCTGTAAAAGGTGAAGAATAGAAGTCACAGGAACAACTGTAGGGCTTGCGCTATCATAGCGGAAATGAATAGTTGATATACAAGGTATAGTCATGGACAATTTACGCAAGCTGGACCTGAACCTGCTGCTGACACTGAATGCCCTGTTGATCGAACGCAACGTCACGCGGGCGGCCGCGCGGCTGCACCTGAGCCAGCCTTCCGTCAGCGTGCAGCTGGGCAAGCTGCGCGCGGCCTTCGACGATCCGCTATTGCTGCCCGGCCCGCGCGGCATGCTGCCCACGGCGCGGGCGCTGGCCCTGCTGGCACCGTTGCAAGCCGTGCTGGCCCAGCTGGAACAGGTCTTGCAGCCCGAATCGGCGTTCGATCCCGCCACGGCCCAGGTGCGCTGGAACCTGGCGGCGGCCGACGCCGCCGAGTATGCGATCCTGCTGCCGATGCTGCCGTCCCTGCGCGCGCAGGCGCCGTTGTCGCGCATGGCCGTGTTCGAAGCCGTGCCGGCGCGCATGGAGCACGACCTGGAAATGGGCCAGGTCGACCTGGGTTTCCTGGCGCAGGAAGAAGCGCCGCCCGGCTTGCGCCACCGCACCTTGTTTACCGAGCACTACGTGCTGGCGGGCCGCCACGGCCACCCGCTGCTGCAATCGCCGCCCGACCTCGACCAGTTCTGCGCACTGGAATTCATCGTCGTCTCGCCCAACGGCGGCGGCTTCCGCAGCAACGTCGATACGGCACTGGAAAAGCTGGGGCGCACGCGCAAGGTGGTGCTGTCCGTGCCGCATTTCCTGATCGTGCCGCCTTTGCTGGAAGCGTCCGACATGGTGGCCTTGCTGCCGTCGCGCCTGCTGAAGAATGCGCTGGGCGCGCTGCGCACGTGGGAGCCGCCCGTCGCCCTGCCCGACTACGAAATGGCCATGGTCTGGCACGACCGCATGCATCTGGACCCGGCGCACCGCTGGCTGCGCGAGCGCATCCTGGCCAGCTTGCAGGCACCCCTACACGATTTTCCAGCGTAAAACACCAGGGAAGATTACCTAGTTGTTCGAAAGAACTTCCCAATGTTCGCCGTGGTGACGACTGCGTAAGCTTGCGCGTAATAATAAAGGGTCACCATGAACGCCATTTCCATCCTGCACCGCGGTTCGCGCCGCCCTCCTGCTTCTTCCCCCTCGATGTTCAGCCGGCTTGGCGCGACGGCGGCGTCAGTCACGTCGGCTGAACTGATCAAGCGCGGCGGATACGTCGCCCGCCTGGGCGACTGCGTGGCCTGCCATACCAGCCCGAACGGCGCCGCCATGGCAGGCGGCCTGGAACTCAACACGCCGTTCGGCACCATCTAGGGGGTGTAAGCCGGAACCGCCGAAATGTGTTTTACGACAGACCGTTATCTCCGGTCATTTGCAAGTTATAGCGATGCATTAAAGACGTCAGCCCGTTGCCGATAGCGTCCGCAGGACGTACGCAGACAAGCGCCGGGCCAGCGCAAATCGGCGCGCTGGGCCGGATGGTGTACTATTATTTTTCTGGTATGTAAATTGCTTGTATAAATTAGCCACCACTCTATAAAGGTCTTTGTTCAATGCGCAATCCATGCCGTTCGTTTCTTATGATGTTGGGACTGTTGCTGACAGTCGCGCCTGCTTTGGCTGAAGTCGCGCCCGTCCCGCCTCTGCTTTCAGTTATCCAGTTGCAGGAAGATCTAGCCTTCCTGAAAAAATCGATCCAGAAAACTCACCCGAATGTCGCCTACTCGGCAGATCCGGCGCAGCTAGAGCAGGCTTACGGGAAGCTGGAGCGCCAGCTGCAAACCCCGATGACGCGCGATGAGGCCTGGCGCGTGTTCGGCGCGCTGAACCCCGTGTATAACGACGCCCACCTGCAGGTCTCGATGGGCGACTTCGGTCCGGACGCCGCCGCGCATATGGCTGCCGGAGGCGGCTTTTTCCCGTTCGAGGTGCAGGTCAATGTCAGCGGCGAATTGATCATTCGCGCGGAAGTTGGCGGTGCGCCCAGCGCACTGGCGTCGATGCGGATTGAAACGATCAACGGCGTTCCCGCGCGCCAGGTGACGAGCCAGCTGCTGGCCCTCACCTTCGGCGACAACGCCACGCTGCGCGCAAACCTGCTCTCCGGCCGTTGGTGGCGCTTCTACTGGAAATCGTATGGCACGCCGGCCCGCTTCGACCTGACGCTGGCCACGCCGGCCGGGCCGCAACGCATCACCCGCGCCGCCGTTGCCTTGC
Organism: Janthinobacterium sp. GW460-12-1-14-LB5; assembly: GCF_059423585.1. Lineage (NCBI taxonomy): Bacteria > Pseudomonadati > Pseudomonadota > Betaproteobacteria > Burkholderiales > Oxalobacteraceae > Janthinobacterium > Janthinobacterium sp. GW460-12-1-14-LB5. The sequence goes on from NZ_JBWKYD010000016.1 coordinate 6,445, forward strand.
CTCCCTCCAAGGACTCCGACTTCAGCAAGGCGTATCACTTCGAGATGCTGCCCGGCGGCGTCGGCTTGCTGACCGTGGGCACTTTCCTGTGGCCAGACAAGGAATTGTTTTATGCGTTTACCAAAAAGGTATTCACGACATTGCGCGACGCCAAGGTGAGCACCCTGCTGATCGATGTGCGTGACAATGGCGGTGGCGACGACGACATGTGGAAAGAGGGTTTGCTGCGCTACCTTGCCGACAAACCTTACCGGCACGGTTCTACCTACGAAAAGAAAGTGATCGAAGGGCGTGCTAGCGGCACCGAAAAGGTCGGCGATATCGTGCACGGTGAAATTGCAACCTGGCACCAACCGGAGTTGGCTAATCCGCTGCATTTTTCCGGCAAGACCTATGTGCTGATCGGCCGCACCACGTATTCCTCGTCCATCCTGTTCATCAACACGATGCAGGACTTCAAGTTTGGCACGCTGGTCGGCGAGAGCGGTTACGCGCGCGCCCGGCAGAGCGGCGGCATCCAGCATATGGTGCTGCCCAACAGCAAATGGGGCGTCATAGTGCCGCGCTTCATTCTCGACCGGCCGTCCGGTGCGCGTACGCCGGAACTGGTCTACCCTGACCTGATCCTGCCCGACAGCCCGCTCGACAAGCGTGCGTTGATCAATGCCTTGCATGCGCGCATCGCATTAGCGAAGCCTTTAGGCGCTAATCCGTAGAGCAAGACTGCCGAAAGTAGTTTCGCGCCGCTGGGCCGAGGTCGAGTGACGGAAATTTCGGCGGTTCCGGCTTACAACCCCATCTACAGCACGAATATCACGCCCGACGGCATGCAGGCGCACTACCTGCACGGCTTGCCCGCCAGGGATGGCGCGGCCGCGCCGCCGAAGAAAACGGCGCCCCTCGTGGCGGCCAGCAACGACGCGCTGTACAACACGCGGGGCGGCCTCGGCTACCTGCAGTTCTGCGCCACCTGCCACCGCCGCTCCATGCACGGCAAGCCGCTGCCCGTGGACGGCCCCGACCTGCAGGCGATGGTCGCCTGCATCGACTGGATGAAGGGCGCCACGCAGGCGGGCGACAAGGTGGCGGGACGCGGCGTGGCGAAGATCGACCGGGCTCTGCTGCCCGATCCCGTGCATGGCAAAAAAGTGTACGCCGAGCAATGCGCCGTCTGCCATGGCGCGAATGGCGAAGGCATCCGTGGCGCCAATGGCGTCGTCGCCTTCCCGCCGCTGTGGGGTGACCGTTCCTTCAACATTGGCGCCGGCATGGCCCGCACCTACACGGCGGCCGGCTTCGTCAAGGCGAATATGGTGATGGGGCACGGCCAGAAATTCCCGCTGGGACAAGGCAACCTGTCCGACCAGGACGCCGTCGACGTGGCCGAATATTTTACCCACATGCCCCGTCCGGACTTCCCCGACAAGGTCAAGGATTGGCCCAAGGGCGGCAAACCCAAGGATGCGCGCTACTGAGGCATGAATTTCCCGGGCGGCGCCCCTTCTGGCCTCCGCCCGCCTGTGATACGCTGCTCGCTCCATCACGCAGGAGCGACGCATGCAGACCGACAGCGGCCAGGCCGACCCATCCGACACCTGGCTGGGCAAGCTGGGGCCCGGCCTGATTACGGGCGCGGCCGATGACGATCCCAGCGGCATCGCCACGTATGCGCAGGCGGGCGCCCAGTTCGGCTTCGGCATGCTGTGGACCGTGTGCCTGACGTTTCCCCTGATGCTAGGTATCCAGGTCATCAGCGCCAAGATCGGCCGGGTCAGCGGCCATGGGCTGGCGACGAATATCCGCCGCCATTATCCGAAATCCTTGCTGTACGCCATCGTCAGCTTGTTGCTGCTGGCCAATGTCATCAATATCGCCGCCGACGTGGCCGCCATGGGCGATGCCCTGACCCTGATCATCGGCGGCCCCACGCATCTGTACGCCGTGGGCTTCGGGCTGCTGTCGCTGTTGCTGCAAGTCTTCATTCCCTATCAACAATACGTGCGCATCCTGAAATGGCTGACCCTGGGCTTGCTGGCCTATGTGGCCACCGTGCTGACCGTGCACATACCCTGGAGCGAAGTGGCGCTGCGCACCGTCTGGCCACAGTTCGCCTGGTCGGCCGCCTCGGTCACCATGATCGTGGCCGTGTTCGGCACCACGATCAGTCCCTATTTATTCTTTTGGCAAGCCTCGCAGGAAGTGGAGGACTTGCAGGCCGATGCCAGCGCACAAGCCTTGCGCCGCGCGCCGGAACAGGCGCCGCGGCAATTCCAGCGCATCAAGATGGACACGGCCATCGGCATGGGTTTTTCCAATCTGGTGGCCTTCTTCATCATGCTGACGACGGCCGTGACCCTGGGCGCGCAAGGCATCACGCACATCGACACCTCCGCCCAGGCCGCGTCCGCCCTGCGCCCCATCGCGGGCGACTTCGCGTTCGCCCTGTTCAGCCTGGGGATCATCGGCACGGGTTTGCTGGCCATTCCCGTGCTGGCCGGCTCGGCCGCCTACGCCATGGCGGGCGCCTTTCACTGGAAAAACAGCCTGGAACTGGCGCCCCGGGCCGCCAAGAAGTTCTACGCCATCATCATCGGCGCCACCATGCTGGGCGCGGCCCTGTGCTTTTCGCCGCTCGACCCCATCAAGGCCCTGTACTGGAGCGCCGTCATCAACGGCGTCATTTCCGTGCCCATCATGGCCCTGATGATGGTGATGGCGTCGCGCCCCGCCATCATGGGCACCTTGACCATTTCGCGCCGCCTGCGGGCGCTGGGCTGGCTGTCGACCAGCGTCATGGCGACGGCCGTGCTGGCCATGTTCGCCACCATGGCGTTTTGATGCGCATCAAGTCCGTGGCTTGAGCATGCCTTCCACGATGCCCAGCACGGTCTGGCGCGGCAGCAAGCGCGGCAGCCATGCCAGCAGGCGGTTGGGACGGCCCGCCACGTGGCTGCTGCGGCCCCGGTCAAGCGCGCGCAGCGCTTCGTCGACGACGGCTTGCGGATCCATGCGCTTGCCCACAGCCGCTTCGGGCGCGGCCACCACGTCAAAGAAGGCCGTTTCCGTGGCGCCCGGGCACAGGGCCAGCACGCGCACGCCGCGGCTGCGGTTTTCCGCCCACAACGCTTCCGAAAACGACAGCACGAAAGCCTTGCTGGCGCCGTAGACCGCCATGTAGGGATCGGGCTGCAGGGCCGCCGTGGACGCCACGTTGATGATGGCGCCCCGCTTTTGCGCCAGCATGTGCGGCAAGGCGCAGTGCGTCAGTTCCATCAGGGCCGTGCAATTGACGGTCACTTCGGCCGCCTGGTGCGCGAGAGGGATGGTCTCGAACCTGCCATGCGTGGCAAAACCCGCATTATTGATCAGCACGTCGGGCGGCATGCCCAGCGCGCAGGCCTGCGCATGGGCGTTCTGTGCGGCGCCAGGCAGGCTCAAGTCCGCCACCAGCGCGTGGGCGCGGATGCCGTGGCGCTTGGCAAGGTCGGCGGCCAGCGTCTCGAGCACGGCGCCGGAGCGGGCCAGCAGCAGCAAATGCGCGCCGCGCGCGGCCAGGGTTTCCGCAAAGACGCGGCCGATGCCGGACGAGGCGCCCGTGATCAGCACGGTCTGCTTGGTGTAGTTGAAGGCGGTCATGGCAAAAGTGTCGTAGTTGAAAGTGTTTTTACTATAAACTGTGGTCTTTAGTCCACGGTCAATAGAAAAACCATGCGTATCGGAGAAATCACCCGCCTGACGGGCGTCAGCAAGGACACGGTGCGTTTCTACGAGCGCCAGGGGCTGCTGGACGAAGCCCCGCAGCCGGGCATGACGAACAACTATAAAGAGTACTCGGCGCAGGCCTTGCGGCGCATCGAGCTGATCGGCCACGCCAAGGCCTTGGGCTTTACCTTGAAGGAAATCGCCGAGGTCATTGCCGTCTGGCAGGAAAATGCGCTCGATGCGGCCACCAAGCGGGCCATGCTGGAAACGAAGATCGCGCAGATCGATGACAAGGCCCGCTCGATGGCCGTGCTGCGGGCCGGCCTCGTCGATGCGCTGGCCAAGGTGGAGACGGGCTGCGACGATGGCGTGGCGGCCGCAAGAAAATTACAAGGATAATCGATGACCTATTACACGCAGTACCGCCACCTGGCGCTCGAGGGCACCAAGCCTGCCCCCACGGCGCAGCAGATCGCCGCCATCGAAACCTTGCTGGAAGCACCGTTGCCGCCCGCCTTCCTGGCTTTCCTGCAAGCGGCCAACGGCGCCTGGTTCGACTACACCACGGACGTGCCGGACGGCAATGGCGGCGTGGAAAAAATGGGTTTCAATACCTTTTTCAGCGCCGACGAGGGCGATTTCTGCGATGAAACCTTGGTCGGCGAAATCCGCGCCGCGCGCCAGCATGCGGACATGCCCGTGAAAATCCTGCCCTTCGCCCGCGATGGCGGCAATTCCATGCTTTACCTGGACTTGACGGACGAAGGCGGCGGCCGCGTGCTGGCCTATGTGCAGGAGTTGCCGGACTGGACGGGCAAGCGCGCCCACGGCCTGATGGAACTGGCGCCCTCGTTCGACGCCTGGCTGGACAGCCTGTACATCGACCGCGACACGGTGCTCGATGAAATCGAACACAGCGTTTCGGAGCCATCGCACCTGGACGCGATGGCGGAATGGCTCGATATCGGCATGCCCGCCTGGCGCCGCGATGCGGGCATCGCCGCCTTGTTTGCCCTGAAACAAGTCGAACTGTGCGCTAACGAACAGGACTAGTCCTACTGGGAGCTTCGACAGTGTCCTATGTGTGTGCGCGGACTGCTGGCTTAACATTGTCATCAGCTTGCAGAAAAAACCACACCCGAAAGGAGTTCCCATGCCTATCCCCACCACCAGTTCCCGCGCGCCCTCCCTGAAAAGCGTCGCCATCGGCGCCGCCGTGGCGCTGCTGAGCGGCATCGCCATCAACAGCATCGCCGCCGCCGCGCCCGGTGCGTACGACAAGCAATTCCTCAGCAAGGCGGCCGACGCGGGCAGCACGGAAATTGCCGCCAGCAAAGTGGCGCAAAGTAAAAGCAGCAATGCGGAAGTGAAGAAATTCGCCGATGCCATGGTCACGGACCACACGAAAGTGGCGGACGAGCTGAAACAGCTGGCCAGCAGCAAGCAGATCGAGGTCAGCGACCAGCCCGGCAAGAAGCACCAGGCGCAACTCGACAAGCTGGGCCGCCTGGAAGGCGCGCAGTTCGACAAGGAATATGCGGCCAGCATCGGCGTGGCGGCGCACAAGGATGCCGTGAAGCTGTTCACGGACGCCAGCCAGAAGGCCAGCGATCCCGACATCAAGGCCTTTGCCGCGAAAACCTTGCCGGCGTTGCAACATCACCTGGAGATGGCGAACGCCCTGCAGGCGTCCCTGGCGAAATAGACGGCCATACCCGGCAATAAACGCATAAATGCTTGCCGTACGTGCTGTACGGCAAGTATTTCCGCACTTGACATACAATGCGGCAACTCAGTTTTTGGCTCCGCCATGACCACATGCAGCTACTCAAGAAAACCGGCCTGATCGCCGCCGCCCTCCTGTTCGCCATTTTGCTGGCAGCCTGGCTATTCATCAAGGTGAGCGCGGCGCGCAATGCCACCGTGTATGCCCAGGAATGGAATGACCAAGGCACGTGCGTGATCAAGACCTATGTGCCCCACTATGGCGACGGCGTGCCGCAGAACATCGTGCGCGCCCTCAGCACTTCCACCTTCTTCCGCGTCTATCACAAGGATGGCACCTTGCTGGAAAGCACCGAATGGGTGCTGGACATGCATGAAGACGGCATTCTCGACCATGCGCGCTGGGGCCAGAACCAGACCCGCGCCATCTACCCGACGGACATGGGCGACGAAGGCTGGACCTTGCCCGAATGCGCGTAACCCTGTAGCAATCAAACGAAAGACTCCCATGCTGCGAGGCCCCTGGAGCGACGCTCCCTATCTTCCCACGCTCCACTATTTCCTCGGCCCTTTCGACGTGTATGACCGCGAAGAAACCATGGGTGTGGAGCTGGACACCTGGGACATGAACGACCCGGTCCAGCGCGCGGCCCTGATACGGCGCGACATCACCTCGCAATACAAGGAACTGAGCTACCGCCACCGCCACGCGCTGGTGGCCGTGCTGGCGCAGGCGCTGCAAGACCCCGCCTACGATTTCCAGGCCATCCTCGAACACGACCCCGAAAGCACGCACGCCCTGCCCGCCATGTGGGATGAAATGGCCGATCCGCGCGCCTTTTTTGCCGATATCTACCGGCTGGTGCAGCAGGACTGGCGCGACGACCTGGCGCGCGCGGCGGCGGAAGACCAATCCACCTGGTAGTGCGGTGCGGATGCCACACTAGCGTATCGATAGCCGGTAGTGGCCTTTCCCCTATGAAAGATCCATTTCGGCAACGTGCGCGCGATGTTGCGAAAACGCCCCACTGAAAAAAAATTTGTTGCACCAGCGCATGCCCGCTGGCATCGCGCTACCATGAACCGTCGGCACTCCCCCACCGCGCCGGTTCCCTGCCGGCATCCCTTGCCGCAATTTGAAGGAGACACTCATGCCCAAGTTCACCCCCGCCCTTTGCCTGGCCCTTATCGTTGCCGCCAGCACGGCCAGCGCTGCCGAAGGCGGCGCCACGCGCGCCGACGCCGAAGCCATGGTCAAGAAAGGCGTGTCCTACATCAAGAGCGCCGGCGACGCCAAGGCATATGGCGAGATCACGGCCAAGGCGCCGCAATTCATCCTGCACGACCTGTACCTGGTCGTGTATAAACTCGACGGCACGGTCGTCGCGCATGGCGCCAACCCGAAAATGGTGGGCAAGAACTTGATCGAACTCAAGGATATCGACGGCAAGGCCTTCGTCAAGGAAAGAGTCGACCTGGCCAAGAGCAAGGGCACGTTCTGGCAGGAATACAAATTCACGAATCCGGAAAACAAGAAGATCGAACCGAAGGCCATGTACTGCGAAAAACTGGCCGACACCGTCGTCTGCGGCGGCATTTACCTGTAGCCAGCCGCCGCGCCGCCAGCGCCGGGATGGTTTTCCGCTCTCTTGACGATATGGGTTCCGATGAAAATCGCACAGAAGATGTTGATCGTCCCGGTGGTTGCGCTGGCTTGCCTGCTGGCCATGGGGGCCTTGTCCTACTTCGCCATGCAGCAAAACGAAAGCCGCATGCGCGACCTGAAAGACGTCACCCTGACGGCCGAGCGGCTTGCCAACCAGCAAGCTATTGCCCTGGGCCAGGTGCATGCCGATGCGTTTGCGAAGATCGCCATCGCCGCCAGCCTGTCGGACGAACAGTTCAAGCAATTCGGCACGCAAACGGATGGCCAGCTCAATGCCATTGCGCAAGGATTGAAGGAACTGCAGAAATTCCCGGGCGCCGCCACGGAAGCGGCCCAGGCCCTGCCAGGCCTTGAGCGCTACCGCGCCAGCGTGGCGCAGGCGCTGGACCTGGCGTCGATGGACCCGAATACGGGCGTGGCGGCGATGCAAAATGCCTCCACGCACTACCAGCAAGTGCGGGGCCAGCTGCGCCAGGTGCTGCAGAATCTCGACCACCGCACCGTCGACGCGCTGCAGGAGACAAAAAATGCGGGCCAGCGCGCCGGCTGGCTGTCGCTGGGCACCATGGCCATCGGCTTTGCCTTGCTGGCCCTGATCGCCACCTGGGTGGCCCGTTCCGTCGTGCGCCCCATCGACGAAGCCTGCCGCGCCGCCGAGTCGCTGGCCGCCGGCGACCTGACCATGCGCATTGAGGCGCAGGGCAACGACGAGGTGGGCAAGCTGTCGCGCGCCCTGGCCACCGTATTGAAAAACTGGAACACCTTATTGGGCGACATACGCCAGGCCGGCTCCACCATCACGGTGGAAGCGAGTGAAATCGCGCTCGGCAATGCGGACTTGTCGGCCCGCACCGAGTCGCAAGCCCATTCCTTGCAGGAAACAGCCTCATCCATGCATGCCCTGACCGATACCGTGAAGGAAAACGCCAGCCATGCGCACCAGGCCAACCAGATGGTGCTGTCGACCTCGAACGTGGCGCTGGAAGGCGGGCGCGTCGTGGGCCAGGTGGTCGAGACGATGGGCTCGATCAAGGCCAGCTCCGGGCGCATCGTCGACATCATCGCCGTCATCGACGGCATCGCGTTTCAGACGAATATCCTCGCCCTGAACGCGGCCGTGGAGGCGGCGCGCGCGGGCGAACAGGGACGCGGCTTTGCCGTCGTCGCCACGGAAGTGCGGGGCCTGGCGCAGCGCTCGGCCACGGCGGCGCGCGAAATCAAGCAACTGATCGAGGATTCCGTGGCCCGCATAGAAACAGGCAGCGAGCTGGCCGACAGCGCCGGGCGCACCATGGGAGATATTGTCGCCTCCGTGCAGCAGGTGACGGAAATCATGAACGACATCACGGCGGCCAGCCAGCGCCAGAGCAAGGGCATCGAGGAAGTCAACAATGCCATCACGGAAATGGATGAATTGACTCAGCGCAATGCCGCCCTCGTCGAGCAATCGGCCGCCGCCGCGCAAAGCATGCAGGACCAGGCGCATGATCTATTGCGCGTGGTCGACGCCTTCCGCCTGGGCGACGGTGGCCCGCCGCTGCTGCCGCGTTAGCGCCGGTGCGGCATGGCGGCCCGGGAACAGGCTTGCATGGCCTTGCCTATTTCGACCAGCGCGGGGTCGGTTTCCCGCCGCAAGACATTACCCATGCGGAATTGTTGATGGTAATCACCGAGTTGCGCGGAATACAGAAAAACCTGATCCCGCCTGCGCCAGATGGCACTGTAGTTGCTGCCGGGAGCGACCGGCATGGCGCCGATGAAATAACTGTAAAGGCCGCTAATCTTCTTCTTGTGCAGCCATTCCATCAATTGCACGATGCGGTACTGTTCCAGCAGGCTCAGTTCGCTGACATTGGCGCCGGACAAGGCGTAATACAGTTCCAGACGGGCCATCCAGTTACCCTTTTCGCCTGCCGCCACCAGCGCATTCCAGGCGGGGCCGGTGCGTACCTTGCCCACTTCATCAGGCGATCCCAGCCAGGCCTCGACGGCTGCCTGGTCCGGCACGGGGCCATAGTAGGCCGGTGCGCGGCAGACGAACTGGCGCGCGTCGGGCCCGTCCTGCGGCACTTCGTCGGCGATGTACCTGGAGATCTTGTCGCCGATGCCCAGCAGGCGCTTGCCATAGCCTTCCAGGGTCCAGCTCGAAGGCAAGCGGCCCAGCCAGGCCAGTGCATCGTCGTTGGCCTGGGCTTCCACCGCATAGGCGGCGATTCTGGCCTGCATTTTCAATTCTTTCTGCTGTTCCGCCAGCTTGAGCGCCTCTTGCTCCTCGTCATAGCGGCTGGTGGTCTTGGCCAGCTTGACGCAATCGAGGAAAGCCTCGGGCGCGCCCTGCCAGCACCGGGCCGGCACCTTCAGCTGCCAGCGCATGCTGACGGTTTTCAAAATATAGTTTTCTTCGCCCTCTTCCCCTTTGAGATAGGCGCGGCCGTCCGCCTTGGTCACGCCCTTTGTCAGTTGCTTGCCGCCCACCGTGCTCCAGGTGTACGGATCATCGTCTTGCGGCACGCCGGGGGCGGCGTACAGGGTCAGGTAGTGGCCGGCGGCGGCCGGCGCATCGGCCGCATGGCACAGCGGCGACAGCAGGGACAAGGTGAGTAAAGTTTTTTTAGGCAACAGTTTCAGCATGCAGCAATCGGTTCAATGAAGTTCGGTATGGCAGGCGCAGTCGTGGCCGCTGGCCGCCTCGGACAGGTTTTGCAAAATGGCGCAGTCTTGCGACGGCTGGGGCTGGTCGCACTGGTGGCGCAGGGTCACCAGTTGCTGCTGCAGGGTTTGCAGGTTCGCCATCTGCTCGGCGATGCGCAGGATATGGTGGTCGAGTAATTCGTTGACGCTCTGGCAGCCTTCGGCGGGATTGTTCTTAAATTCCAGCAAGGCGCGGATATCGGTCAAGCCGATCTGCAAGGAGCGGCAATGGCGGATGAATTGCAGCCGTTCCTGGTGTTCTTCGCGGTATTCGCGGTAGCCGGCGCTGTTGCGCCCCGGTTCCTGCAGCAAGCCCGCCTTTTCATAGTAACGCACGGTTTCCACGTCACAATCTGTCCGTTTGGCCAGTTCTCCGATACGCATGGCATCCCCTTTTCATTCTTTCTTGCAAATTCTCTTGACCCTGTAGCGGCTACAGGGTTTCTAATGGAAGCATACACGAAACCGGAAGGACGAATGCGATGCCGCACGATAGCCACGATCATACCCACGAGCACAAGCACGACCATGAGCACAAGCATGAGCATGCACCCAAGGCGGCCAGTTGCTGTTCCAGCCAGCATGCGTGCTCGTCCACGCCTGCGGCCAATGCCGCGCCAGCCCTGCCCAGCGCTCCCATCGCGGGCGCCAACACGGCCAAATACCGTATCGCCAACATGGATTGCCCCACGGAAGAACGCTTGATCCGCAACAAGCTGGCCAATATGGCGGGCGTCGTGGGCCTCGATTTCAACCTGATGAACCGCGTGCTCGACGTGCATCACACCCTGGCCTCGCTGGCCACGGTGGAAGCGGCCCTGCACGGCATCGGCATGCAGGCCATTCCCATGGAAGCGGACGCTGCCGTCGCGCGCGACCCGAACGAAGGCAATCTGTCCGGCATGCAAAAGGGCTTGCTGGTGGTCTCCGGCCTGGCTGCCGCCGGCGCCGAGGCGCTGGCGTGGACCACGCACGCAGACAGTTCGCCCCTCGTCATCGCCCTGGCCCTGCTGTCGATCGCCACGGGCGGCTGGCCGACCCTGAAAAAGGGCTGGATCGCGCTGAAAACGTTCACCCTGAACATCAATTTCCTGATGAGCCTGGCGGTCTTCGGCGCCATCGCCATCGGCCAATGGCCGGAAGCGGCCATGGTCATCTTCCTGTTCGCCATCGCCGAGTTGATCGAAGGCTTGTCGCTGAACCGCGCGCGCAACGCCGTGCAAAGCCTGATGCAGCTGGCGCCCGACACGGCGACCGTTGCCGACGCCAGCGGCGCCTGGCAGCAAGTATCCGTCGCCACGGTGGCCATCGGCGCGACCATGCGCGTGAAACCGGGCGAGCGCATCGCCCTCGACGGCGTGGTGGCCAGCGGCGAGTCGTCCGTCAACCAGGCGCCGATCACCGGTGAAAGCATGCCGGTGGACAAGGCCGTGGGCGACGTCGTGTATGCGGGTACCATCAATGAACGGGGCTTGCTCGACGTCACCGTGACGGCCAACAGCGGCAACAGCACCCTGGCCAAGATCGTCAAGGTGATCGAGGAAACGCAGGGCAAACAGGCGCCCACGCAGCGCTTTGTCGACAATTTTGCCCGCTACTACACGCCCGCCGTGGTCGTGTTCGCCATTCTGGTAGCCGTACTGCCGCCCTTGCTGCTGGGCCAGCCCTTCATGGCCTGGATCTACAAGGCCTTGGTCATGCTGGTGATCGCCTGCCCGTGCGCGCTCGTCATTTCCACGCCCGTCACGGTCGTCAGCGGCCTGACGGCGGCCGCGCGGCGCGGCATTTTAGTGAAAGGCGGGCAATTCCTGGAAACGGGTTATCGGATCAAGGCCATCGCCGTCGACAAGACGGGCACCTTGACCATGGGCAAGCCGGCCGTCACGGACGTGGTGGCCCTGGAAGGCAGCGACCGCGACGCCATCCTGCTGCTGGCCGCCAGCCTGGACGCCAATTCGGCCCATCCGCTGGCCGCCGCCATCGTCAAGGCGGGTCCGCCCGCCGGCAGCCACTTGCCCGTCACCCAGTTTGCCGCCCTGCATGGACGCGGCGTGCAAGGCAATATCGATGGCCAGACATATTATCTGGGCAATGCGCGCCTGATGACGGAATTGAAGCTCTTGACGCCGGCACTGCAAGCGATTTTGGCGCGGCTGGAACAGCAAGCCTACACGGCCATAGTGCTGGCCACCCCGGCCGGTGCGCTGGGCGTGATCGCCGTGGCCGACGTGCTGCGTCCGACGGCAGCGTCCGCCATTGCCCGCCTGAATGCGCTGGGCGTGACGACAGTGATGCTGACGGGAGACAATTTACTGACGGCGCAGCGCATCGGCGATGAAGTCGGTGTCAGCCTGGTCAAGGCGGAATTGCTGCCAGAAAACAAGCTCGATGAAATCAAGGCCTTGCAGCAGCAGTTCGGCGTGGTCGCCATGCTGGGCGACGGCGTCAACGACGCCCCGGCGCTGGCGCAGGCGGACATCGGCTTTGCCATGGGCGCGGCCGGCAGCGACACGGCCATCGAAACGGCGGACGTGGCCCTGATGGACGATGAACTGGGGAAATTGCCTGAATTCATCAGCCTGAGCCAGCGCACGCGCGGCATCCTCGTGCAAAACATCAGCTTTGCCATCGGCATCAAGGCCGTGTTCTTTGGCCTGGCCCTGGCCGGCACGGCGACCTTGTGGATGGCCGTGTTCGCCGACGTGGGCGCCAGCCTGCTGGTGGTGGCGAATGGTCTCCGCTTGCTGCGTGGCAGCAAGAGCAACTAAATCCTGTCAGAAATATTTCAATCTGGACAATTGCTGTAAAAAACGCTACTTTGGCGCTTGACCTCCACCTTCGCCAAAGTAGCCGATGACCTTCCTGCCCCGTTTGACCCTGCTGGCCACGCTGCTGGCAGGCGCTTCCTTGCACGCCGAACCGATGTTTTTCACGCCCTGCTCCGATACGGCCGCCCCCGGCAGCCTTTGCTCGGGCTTGAACGTGCCTGGCAGCTACGATGCGCAGGGCCGCGCCGTCGGCGACGCGGACGCCATGCACGTCTTCGTGCGCAAGTTTGCCGCCGACGTGCCAGCCGGCAAACCCGCCAAGGGCACGCTGTGGCTGGTGGCGGGCGGCCCCGGCGAATCGGGCGCTTCGTTCTACAGCCTGCTGCCCACCTTGCGCCGCAGCTTTCCCGGTTTCGAATTCCTGATCCCCGACCATCGCGGCACGGGCCATTCGTCGCGCCTGTGCAAGGTGGAGGAATCGGAACAAAGCCCGGGCGGACGCGCGCTGGCCGGCGCCGAATGGGCCAGCTGCTTCAAGGGCATCAATCTGATGCCCGAATACGCGGCGCAGTTTTCCATCACCACGGCCGCGCGCGACTTGAAAGCCTTGATCGAGGGCGAGCGGAGCAAGCGCAAGCGGCCGCCCGTGTATGTATACAGTGTGTCGTACGGCACGCAGCTGGTCTTGCGCACCTTGCAGCTGGGACCGCTGCCCGTCCAGGGCGTCATTTTCGATTCGCTGGTGCCGCCGCAAGCGGATGCGCGCTGGGACTTGAGCCAGCGCTCGCACGTGGTCAACCAGGTCGGCCTGCAGGTGCTGGCCCGCTGCGACGCGGATGCGGCTTGCCATGCGGCATTGGGCGAGCCGGCCGCCACCTTGTACCGCCGCGTGCTGGACAAGGCGCAAGCCGATCCCGCCCTGCTGGCGAAGATCCCCGGCAAGAACCTGAAAAACTTCCTCGGCGGCATGCTCGACGTGCCGGCCGCCCGCGCCCGCATCCCGTATCTGCTGCGCGACCTGGACCAGGGCGGCGAGACGGAACTGGCGGCCGTGCGCGCCACGTTGACGGACGCGGCGGCCGGGCTGGGCAGCTATCCCCAGTCGCCGCTGTCGATTCCGCTGGTCAGCATCATCAGCAATTCGGAAAACAATCTGCAGCCATCGTTGCGCCCCAACTGGACGGCCGCCGACCTCGACCGCGAAGAGGCGGACTTGCTGTTGACCAGTCCCCTGCCCCGCATCCTGCTGGGCGGCGGCTTGCCCACCTACCCGCGCGATGCCTATTTCGGCGCCCTGCCGGCGAAAGTGCCGCCAACTTTGGTGCTGCAGGGAACGCTGGACCCGAAGACGCCATACGCGGGTGCGCAGGCGCAAGTGCAGGCCTTGACGCAGCGCAAGGCGGGCAAGGTGTCGCTGTCCACCGTGCACAACGCCCCGCATTTCATCCTGTGGACGGCGCCCGCCTGTTTCGAACAAGCCAGCGCCCGCTTTATTGCCGGCAAGCAGGCACAGGATTGCACGCTGTAGTTCCCCCACACTATATAGAAGAGGACGATATGCGCATCACAGGCCTGGCATTGCTGTTGTTAACTTGTATCGGCACGGCGCAGGCGGCGCCCGCCTCGCCGTCCATCTGCGCCTCGCCTGCGCAAGCCGTGCGCGAACAGGGCTATGTGCCCATCAATGGCATCGGGCAATGGATCACCGTCACGGGCGCCGCTTGCGGCAATCCCGTGATCCTCTTCATCCATGGCGGCCCCGGCAATGCCTTGAGTCCGTTTGCGGACGCCATCTATGCGGGCTGGGAGCGCCACTACACGCTGGTGCAATGGGACCAGCGCGGCGCGGGCATGACATATGCGAAACAGCGGCCCACGGACGACGTGCCGCTGACGGTGGAACAGATGCGCGACGACGGCATCGCCGTGGCCCGCTATCTGCAGCAGCGCCTGGGCAAGGACAAGGTCATTTTGATGGGCAGTTCCTGGGGATCGATCCTGGGCGCGCACATGGCCAAGGCGCAGCCGGACCTGTTCCACGCGTACATCGGCACGGCGCAAGTGGTCAATGCGCGCGACAACGAGAGCGGCATGTACCGGGAAGTGCTTGCGCTGGCGCAAGCAGCCGGCGATAGCGCCACGGTGAATAAACTGACGGCGCTCGGTGCGCCGCCATGGACCGATCCGCGCAACTTCGGCATCCTGCGCCGCTTCGACCGCAAATATGAGGGATTGGCAACGGATGCGCCGCCGAAGCACTGGTGGCAGCCGGCGCCGTTCTATGCCACGCCGCAAGCGCTGGCCGCCGCCGAGGCGGCCGATGATTACTCGTACATCCAGTTCATCGGCCTGCGCGGCGACGGCATGTTTGCCAAGGTCGACCTGCCCGCGCTGGGCACGCGCTTCGACTTGCCCGTGTTCTTCATCATGGGCGAAGCGGACCTGCTGACCTCGCCCGCCATCGCGCGCACCTACTTCGACAGCATCACGGCGCCGGCCAAGGGTTTTACGGTGGTAAAACGCGCCGGCCACGATCCCAACCAGGCCGTGCTGGACGCCCAATGGACAGTCTTGCGCGACCAGGTGGCGCCGCTGCTCGGTCGTTGAGCACTTAAACCGCGCGGCGCGCCCGCAGATGCAGGTGGCGGATGGTGGCAGCGGCCGCCATCAGGATGGCGGAAGCCGTGGCCAGCACAACAATAAATGCCTTGTCAAAGGCCGAGCGGGCCAGTTCCGACACTTGCAAGCCCAGTTCGGCCGGCAATTGCTCGGCGGCCAGCAGCGCCGCGTCGAGGGTGTCGTGCGCGTTCGGCAACAGGCCCGCGCTTTCCGGGATCACCAGGGTGGCGCTGTAGACGGCCGACATGATGGTGCCCAGCACCGTCACGCCGATCACAGCGCCCAGCTCGTACGACACTTCCTCGATCGAGGCGGCCATGCCGGCTTGCTGGGGAGCAACGTTGAGCATCACGGCGCTCGATGCGGCCGTCATGACGGCGCCCAGGCCCAGGCCCAGGATCACCAGGCTGGCCACTTGCGCCGAGACGGCGGCGTCATGCAGCAGCAGATACGACGCCATGCCGATGCCGGACAGCAGCAGCGAACCCCACAGGACCTTGGCCTTGTCGGCGCGCGGCAGCATGAAACCCGTCAGCGGACCGGCAAACACGGACGCCAGCGGCAGCGGCAACAGCAGCAAGCCCGCTTCCAGCGGCGACAGCTCGCGCACCAGCTGCATGTGCTGGCTCAGCGCCAGTTCCATGCCGATCAGGGCGGCGGACGCCACCATGGCGGCGGCCACGGCGCTGGAAAACGGCAGTTCGCGGAACAGGGCGAAGTCGATCAGCGGCTTGGACTGGCGCTTCTGGCGGCGCACGAACTTCAGCATGAAGAAGGCGCCCACGGCGAACGAGGCGGCGGCCAGCGCATACGAGGGCTGCGACTTGCCTAGCTCCTTGATCGCATACACGCCGCCAAGCAGACCCATCATGATTTGCAGCGAGCCCTTCAAGTCCCACGGCTTGTCGCGGTTACCGGCCCGTTTCGGCAGGACGACGGTGGCCAGGACCAAGGTCAACAGCACGATGGGCACGTTGATCAGGAAGACGGAACCCCACCAGTAATGTTCCATCAGGAAACCACCGAGCACGGGGCCGAACGCGGCGCCGCCGGAGGCAATCGCCGCCCACACGCCGATGGCGAACGAACGCTCGCGGTTGTCCGTAAAGGTCAGGCGGATGATGGACAAGGTGGCCGGCATCATCAGCGCGGCGCCGACGGCCAGCAGCACGCGGGCAAAGATCAGCCATTCCGCGGCAGGAGAAAACGCGGCGCACAGCGAGGCGACGCCGAACACGGCCAGGCCGGCAAGGAAAACGGGTTTGTGGCTCAAACGGTCACCGAGGGTGCCGAGGCCGGGCAACAGACCGGAGACGACCAGCGCGTAGACGTTGATGATCCACAGTTTTTGCGAGGAAGTGGCCTGCAAGTCGCGCGTCAGCGCGGGCAAGGCGGTGTAGAGCACGGTCATATCGACCACGATCAGGAACAGGGCGCTGGAGACGATGGCCAGCGTCAGCCATTTTTTCATTGGATGCATAAACAACTCATGGATTTTAGTGTAACTTTTAACAACTATCGGTTTGGATGAATTTGGTACTGCGCAAATATTTACGTTCCAGGCTGCCACGGGCCTGGGCTTGTCGGGGGCGGCGGGCGTCAGCCACGGTCGCCATCCTTGTCATCCACGGCGGCACTCGTTGTGGTTGCGTCAAGTTCGCGCAGCATGACGACGGACACTTGCTTGAAGCCGCGGCCCTGGAAGAATTGTTGTGCCGTCAGGTTGTGCGCGCCGCATTCGAGGAACAAGCGGGCGATGCCGTGGCTGCGCAGCTCGTCGGCCACCCACTCCACCAGCAAGCTGCCGATGCCGCTGCCGCGCACGGAAGGCAGCAAGACCAGGTCATCCAGCGCGGCGAACGATTTCGAGGCGCGCTGGCGCGTATCGATGGACACCAAGGCCATGCCGACGATGGCGTCGCCTGCGGTGGCGACGGCCAGCAGGGTCGAATCGCCATGCGTCCAGTCGTGCGACAGGGCGGCGCGGATTTCGCCGCGTATGACTTCAGGCAAGTCCGCGCGCCAGTTGCCGGGCGCGTCGGCCCGTTCGCCCTGCAGCTCCGAATGGGAGATATAGTCGGCGCTGACGTTATCAAGGTAGAGCTTGCACAGCGCATCTTCGGCGGTGGCGTCGTGACACCAGCTGAAGCTGATGGCGGGGGTATGGACTTGGGCGTTTTTCATGGCGGATCTCGTGTTATTGAAGTAGTAAAAGCATTTTATGTCGCCCCTGAATGGCATTCAAGTTAAAATCCATCTGTAAAACAGATAGGTTGATGCCATGCAATGGACTTTGGAACAAATGCGTTACTTTGAAGCAGCTGTCGCGGCCGGTTCTTTCTCGGGCGCGGCGCGCCGGCTGGGCCGCGCGCAATCGGTGGTCAGCACCTCGATCGGCTTGCTGGAGGCGGAATTCGGCGTGGAACTGTTCGACCGCTCGCGCCGCAGCGCCGTGCTGACGGAAGCGGGCAAGGTGATGCATCTGGAAGCGTGCGAACTGCTGCGCCAGGCCGAGCGCTTGCAGCTGCGCGCCCAGCTGCTGAGCGAGGCGCCGGAAGCCCAGCTGACCCTGGCGCTGGACGAAGCCCTGCCCTACCTGGCCATCGGCACTTTGGTAAAAGAGCTGGCGGCGCGCTATCCGGCGCTGGAACTGGTGATGCTCAACGCCACGGCGTCCGAAGTGGCGCAATACGTGGAGCAGCAGCAAGCCGACGTGGCCTTCCACTTCGACCGCGGGCCGATTTCTCCCGTGCTGGAACAGCAGCACATCGGCAGCGTGGCGCAAGGCGTGTTCGTGGCCAAAGGCCATCCGATGGCGCATGGCCAGGAAGTGAGCCGCAACGAGCTGACCCGTTACCGCCAGCTGATCATGGATTCCGAGCTGAACCGCGAACACGCCTTCAGCCCCGCCGTCTGGTTCTCCGACAGTTTTTACAGTATTGCGGAAATGGTCGCGGACGAGCTGGGCTGGGCGATTCTGCCCTTGAACATCGCCAATTACGACAATTACAAGGGGTATCTGCAGGAAGTACCCTGCCCTGCCCTGGCTTTATCCAGGCTGCCGGTGCGGCGGCTGTCGATACATGGGAAAAAGCTCAGCGAGACGAGTTTGTGGCTGACGACGAGGCTGGCGGAGTTGCTGGCGGATGGGCCGCGGGGGTGATTAGTGGCCATGGTGGAGCTTGACGACGCCGGCGGCGAAAGCTCCACCAAGATGCTGGCATGGAAAGTCGGCGCCAGCCTTTGAATTGTAGAACTTCATTCGAACGATTGATATCAGCCCAATTCATTTAAAATCAAATTACCAGCAAGGCATGAAATTATGAAGATAAGCTGCGACTATGCAAGAGAAGTTGAAATTGCGGTGGAATTTCCAATGTCAATACTATGCGAATATAATGGCCATGACAATTTAGATGTGACGCTCGATGACAATATAATATATCTGATTAATGAGGCCTTGAGAAAATCCGGAGTATATGTAAAAAACTCAGCAATGAAGACATATTATTCCGAGAAAAATGAAGAAATTCTAAGTTATCAACTGACATTGATCGTTCGGCCACCAGGATTTGACTTATATTGCATTGTGAATGACTTGACTCAGGAGAATTTTCATCAAGGATTATGTATTAAACTACAATCTCAGCATCATGGTTTTAGAATAGTATATGCGGAATCTGCAGTCGGATGAGGCTGAACTGAGCATTGATGTATTTCCGAGGCCTGAGTTCAAGAGCAAGCTCACCTGCAGGTCGTTCTCTACCCAGGCTTCATATGTCAGGAAGGATTGCAGCATGGATTTCGATTGGCATGGCAGTACCATCACCCGGCACACGGTCATTGACGCCAACTACAGGAACACCCAAAACGTCAGGCGCTTCCTGCTTGCCCAGTGCGGGCCAAAGTTCAAGCTTGACCGTGAATTCATGGCCTGGATCGGCGATGGCGCCGTCAAAAACATGGGCGATGTCGCGGATGAATGGATGCGCCGACATAATCAAGCCGGTGATGCGTAAATAAAAAATATTGATAAGCACTGAAAGCGTTACATGATGCACTCAACCGTCGTAAGCAGCTGGTTCGCCATGGCAAAAGATGATGCCGTGGAAATCGATCCCGACGATATCAATTACGAAGCCCGAACCAATATGTGGAGCTTTTCGCCCACGGACGAGGAAACGCCGCAGATTCATGCGGCCGATATCGTCGCCTTCATCGGCCAGGTGATCGCGGCGCGGCGCAGCGCGGTCCAGGGCGAGGACATGCTGTTCTATTGCTGGCACGATGCGCAATGCCGGCAGTTGCGCTACAGCCTGGTGTCGCGCTCGCACGGCCGGCTGCCGTTTCGTTGCGCGCTGCAGGAAACGCAGGATTTATCTCTGATCGCCGAACGCGTGGTGAACGGGGACTGGCGCAACGAGGATTTCATGCAGGCCCCGTCGGAGGACGGCGATGAGCAAGTGCCGTTCGTCCTGCCCGTGTTCGTGGTGCCAGTGCCGTAGGAATCAGCACGCCAGAAAGCGTGCTGGCCGGCAAGCCTCCAGGGCTAGCGCCGGCTGGCCATCGACGATTTCCCCGCTGGCCAGCTGGCCCACGATGGCCGCCAGCACGACGCCCGGATGCATGGCGCACACGTACACGCCGCCCACCTGCGGCAGATAGCCGATGACGGGCACGCCGTCAAGCGGCATGGGGCGCAGGCCGATGCCGGCGAATGCCGGCACGATGGCCTCCGCCCCCTCCAGTTCGTCCCGGATCGCGCTGGCCGTGCGTAGCGCGATGGCGGCGGGCTGGTTTTCCGGCGCGTCGTCCAGGTAATCTTCCGCTGCCAGCATGGTCCCGTCCTCGGCTTGCCGCACTTCCATTGCATGATTGGAAATAATCGCGCGCACGAGTCCCGGCGGCGCCTGGTAGCGCAGGAAGATGGCGGGCGAGGCGTGAATCGGCAGGCTGGCGCCCAGTTGCGCGGCCAGTTGGGCAGTGCCCGTGCCTGCCGCCAGCACGACCATATCGGCCCCGATGAGGCCCGCGGCCGTCTCCACGCCCGTCACCTGCGCGTCCCTGGCGGTAAAACCCAGCACGGGCGTGTGCGTGCGGACCGTCGCACCGAGCGCCTGGGCCGCTGCCAGCAAGGCGTGCGTGGCGGCAACGGCGTCGAGCGCGCCCTGCTCCGGCTCGTACAGCGCTTGTTCCGGCGGCTGCCGCAGACGTGGTTCAAACCGGGCGATGCGCGAGCGGTCCAGCACGATGGATGACGAAGACACGCGCCCATCCTGCGTGCCATACGACAAGGCGCCGTGCCAGCGCACCGTCAGGCCGGGTACCTGCGTTTCCAGTTGGCGCCAGGCCGCGATGGCGCCGCCGCGCAGGGCCGCGATGGGGTCAATCCCCGCGCAGGACGCGTTAATCCACGCAAACGAGGTGCCCGTCACGCCGGACGCGACGCCGCCCGCCTCGACCACGGTGACTTGTGCGCCCTTGCTGGCCAGGTGGTAGGCGAGCGACGCGCCGACGATGCCGGCGCCGATGACGACGATGCGTGCTGGACGTTTGAGGCTTTCCTGATTCATCTCTGATAATTGTTTATTTCTCACAGGATAGAGTCTACCCCAGCCGCCCGCAAATCCAGCGCATAGGCATGGCCATCGACAACATTGCCTTCCACCATGGCAATATCGGGCACGGCCATTCCCTGCACGAAACCGCAGCGCTCCAGCACGCGGATCGATGCCGCATTGCCGTCGATGGCGTAGGCGCACAGGCTGGCCAGCTGCCATTCGTCTTGCGCCAGATCAATCAGATGGCGTAGCGCGGCCGTTGCCAGGCCCTTGCCCGCCTGCTGCTCGCCGATGCGGTAGCCGACTTCGGCTACGCCTTGCTCGCGGTCAATGTCCTTGAGGTTGGCGCGCCCGATCAATTGTCCGTGTTCATCCACCATGATGCAGGGGTGCATGCGGCCCTGTGCGTGCTCGCCCAGAAATTGCGCGACGTGGGCATGAATGCCGTCGAGGCTGTAAAAATCATCGGGGCGCCGGTCGATATGGCGCTCGAACCAGGCCCGGTTGGCTTGCTCGAAAGCCAGCAAGGGCGCGGCATCGCCGGGGCGCAGGGTGCGAATGGTAAATATGCTCATGAAGACTCCTGGAAAGGCATGAGTCTAGTGACGCGCCGCCCGGCCCGTCAATCTTGATTCCATCAATCAATATAAAGCGACAGCCGCTACAATGGCCGCCATGAACAACGATCTGTCCGCTGCCGAGGCTGCGCGCCTCTTGAACGTCAGCCTGCCCACCCTGTATTCCTACGTGAGCCGGGGTTTGCTCGCTTCCGTCAGCAATGGGGCATCGCGCCGCAAGCGCTATTCGCGGGAAGACGTGCTGCGCCTGGCGGCGCGCAAGAACGATGCCAAACGCGGTGGCCAGACGGCCATGGCGGCCATAAACTGGGGCTTGCCCGTGCTGGAAACGCGGATTTCCCACATACTCGATGGACGGTTGCTGTACCGGGGCTGCGATGCGACGGCGCTGGCCGAGTCCGCGACGCTGGAGACGGCCGCCGGCCTGCTGTGGGACGACAACGCGGGCGACTATTTTCAGCAGGATGCGTCAGCCCAGCGGCCGGGGCTGGCCGGCGCGCCGGACGGGCCGCCGCTGGCGCGCGCCATGCTCGCCCTGGCCATGCTGGCGTCCACGTCCGCGAATCTGCCTGCAACCATGCTGCCATCCGGCCCCGCCCTGATGCGCATCCTGGCCGCCGCCCTGCTCCGGACGCCGCCGTCCATCCTGCCGCTGCACCTGCAGCTGGCCCGGGCGTGGCAAGCCGATGCGGAGCAAACAGAATTGATCCGCGCCGCGCTGGTATTGCTGGCCGACCATGAATTGAATGCATCGACCTTTGCCGTGCGCTGCGTCGCTTCGACGGGCGCCAGCCTGCCCGCCGCGCTGATGGCCGGGCTGGCGGCCTTGTCCGGCGACAAGCACGGCGGCGGCAGCGCGGCGGCCCGGCGCATGTTGACGCAGGCGCTGGCCGCACCGGATGCCGGGGCCGCCATCGTCGCCTGTTACCAAGCCGTCGCGCCGGAATTCGCCGGTTTTGGCCACCCGCTGTATCCGCATGGCGACCCGCGCGCCGCGTATCTGCTGGGAATCCTGTCGAGAATGGCGCACGAAAAACCGGAACTGGCCGCCATTCTGTCCGTCTGCGCCACGGCGGGCAAACGGCTCAATGCCCGCCCGAACGCCGACCTGGCGCTGGCCGCCATGGAGCTGGCGTTCGGCTGGCCCGAGGGCGCCGGCATGAGCGTGTTTGCGCTGGCCCGCTCGGCCGGCTGGATCGCGCATGCCGCCGAGCAAGCCGCCAGCGCTGCCCTGATCCGTCCGCGCGCCCGCTACATCGGACGCCATCAGCGCGATTAAAATAGTCGCTTGATTTATTACGCATACGTAGTAGCATACTCCGCATGCGTACCAATACCTTCCCACAATCCGACCTTCCTGAAGCCGCCGCCTGCCCGCTGGGCGAGCGTTCGCCGCGCCTGTTCAACCTGCTCAACCTGGCGCGCCAGAACCTGTTCCGCTCGGCCGATGCCGTGTTCACCAGCGAACTGGGATTTTCCGGCACGCAAGTTGTCGCCCTGTTTGCCTTGAAGGGCGAAGAAGGCTGCCAATTGAAGGATCTGGGGCGGGCGCTGCAGCTGAAAAACTCGGCCGTCACGGGCCTGGTGGCGCGCATGGAAGAAAACGGCCTGATCGTGCGCGGCCAGTCGGCGCTTGATGCGCGCGCCGGCACCCTGCACATGTCGGCCAGGGGCGGCGAGGTGCTGGCCGCCGCCCTGCCCCTGCTCGACAGCCTGAATGAACAACTGAAAGCGGGTTTCAGCGAGGAAGAACTGGCCATCGTCGCCCGCTTCCTGCTGCACGCCTCGCGCCTGCGTTTTGCGCAAGATCAAGCCACCCCACAGACAAAAGCTGGGGTCAGACCCTGAGGGTCTGACCCCGGTCATTGCCCTTGGGTTAAGCATTTTCATACCCTTTTTTCTCACCCACAGGAGTTACCATGCACCCCAACGACATGACCGGCTTGCAACTGATGCAAGCTTTCGCGCAAGGCCTGTTCCCCCGGCCCGGCATTTCCAAGACCATGCCCATGGATGCGCATACGATCGAGCACGGCCGCGTGATCTTCACGGCCACGGCGAATGAAAACCACACGAATCCCATGGGCGGCGTGCATGGCGGTTTCGCTGCCACCGTGCTCGACACGGTCACGGGCTGCGCCACGCACACTGTCTTGCCGGCCGGCGAAAGCTATGGCACGACGGACCTGAACATCAAGATGTGCCGTCCCCTGCCCTTCAACGTGACGGTCTTTGCGGAAGGCAAAGTCATCAATGCGGGACGCAACCTGGTCATTTCCGAAGGCACGATCCGCGACGAAGCGGGTAAAGTCTACGCGCACGCGACGGCCACCTGCATGATCATCCGGCCCCGGGAACAAGCGGCCGCATGATACGGCCCGGCAATGTCGAGGATGCCTGGCAGAAGTGGGCGGCAAGCTGGGCTACGGCGCCGAGGATGGCTCTTTCTACAACTGGCGAAGGGCATCCCGCAATTGAATGTTGATAGTTGCTGCTTTCATCTTGGCTGGGTTGACATTCAGAAAAGTGGAAGCCCACATGAAAGTTCTACAACATATTGCGCAATATATTGTATGATCGGCTTTCACCGTGGGGGAACATTAAGAATGCGTTATCACTTATGTCTGCTTCAAACGCTGTCGGCACTGTCCATCGTCTGCGCATCAAGCGCTTTTGCCGAGGCACCTGGCATCTCGCGAGACGAAAAGAGCGCGGTCATCGCCTCCCTCGATAGCGCCCTGAATGCGAACTATCCGTTTCCGGACATCGCAAGAAAAATTGCGCCGGTGCTTCAGGAGCGTCTGAAAAAGGGAGACTATGACGCGGCGGCCACGAAGGCTGAGTTTGCGAGCAAGCTGACCGACGATCTCGTCAAAGTCAGCGGCGACCTGCATTTTTTCGTCGGTGCCGATGCGAAGTGGATCGCCGAATTCAAGGCGAAGGCCGATCCGGCGCTCAAGGCCAGTATACGAAAAGAAGAATCGCGCAGGCTGGAGGAAACCAATTTCGGTTTCGACGAGGTCGCCCGCCTGAAGGGAAATATCGGTTATATACGGTTCAGCTATTTTGCCGATCCCGAACTTGCCTATGATACGGCCGCGTCCGTTATGCGCTTCGTCGGCAATACGGATGCCGTTATCATCGATTTGCGCTATAACAATGGCGGACATCTGGAAATGGCGCAATTCCTGGCGAGCTATTTCTTTTCCAGCGAGAAAGACCAGCTGCTCTTCGACTATTATTATAATGAGGATGGCAAGCGTATCCAGCGCGGGCAATGGGTGCTGCCGGGCTTGCCGGGCAGGCGCATGGTGGACAAGCCCGTCTATATCCTGACCGGCTCCACGTCGTTTTCCTCCGCAGAATGGTTTTCCTATGCGATGAAGAAGCTTGGGCGCGCAACCCTGATCGGGGAGCGGACCGCCGGCGGTGCGCATCCGGTCGCGCGCAAGCCGCTCAACGACGATTTTTTCGTGCAAGTGCCGATCGGCCAGATCCAGGATCCCGTGGACCATGGCGATTTTGAGGGAACCGGCGTGCAACCCGATATCGCCAGCCCCTCGATTCGCGCGCTGCCGCTGGCGCACAAGCTGGCGCTTGAAAATCTGGCGAAGAACGATGAGGCCAGGCGAACCGAACTGGCCTGGCTGCTCCCCAGCTTGACGGCAGCGATCGAGCGCCCGCACGCCGATGCCCGGATGCTGGCGAAAGCGGCCGGAAAATATGAAGGCCGCCAGATCATTCTGGACAATGGCACGCTCTATTATCTCTGGCGCGAACGGTTTCGGGTCGCGCTTGAGCCGATCGGCCCCGACCTGTTCGCGGTGGAAGGCGTGTCAGATTTTCGATACCGCTTGAATGTTTCAAGCGGGAAAGTGACGGAGCTGGAACGCGTGAACAAGGATGGCAGCATCCAGAGGTACAAGCGCCTTGACTAAAGAGACACTTCACCCGGCCGCGATCGATGACGCGGTGTTCCTCGGCCGCGCCGTAGAACGGCTGAGCGTCCTGATCGCCGAGCAATCCAAGGCGGTCTTCGATACGATGGGGATCGTCATCCCGGTTCGCTCCTGTTCGCTGATGACTGTTCTGGCAACGCTCGGCTCGGCCTCCGCCTCGGATCTGGCGCGCGAACTCGGACATTCGCACCAGCTGGTCATGCAAAAGATACCAAAGCTGCTACGCCTGGGCCTCATCCGGTATCGGAACGACGACCATGATGCCCGGCGACGGATATTGATGCCCACCGATGAAGGCTTGTCGCAACTGGCGAAATTCGAGCAGTGCACGGTGCTGATACGGGCGGCCTATGCCGGCTTGTTTGCCGAGGTGGGAGACGTCAGGCAATTCGTGGACCGGGCCGCCGATGCGCTCAACGCGAGGCCGCTGGACAAGCGCATCAGTTCCCCGGGCTGACGGAGACGGTGTCCACGCCTGCCTGGCCTGGTCAGAATGTCTGAAATGCGGGGCTCCGGTTTCTCCGCTGTAGCAGTCGTCCGGCTGATACAGCATGTGCGTGTGCGCGCCGCCTTGTGTCTTGTCGCTGCCGCGCCGCGCTTCTAGACTGGGGCCTTCTCCACGCTGCGACTGCCTGCCATGACCGAACTTCTGCCCCTGATGAGTTATTGCTTTGTGATGTCCGCCACGCCCGGGCCCAACAACGTCATGCTGGCCACCACCGGCGCCAATTTCGGTTATCGCGGCGCGCTGCCGGTCATCCTCGGCATCCAGGCCGGCATCTTCGTGCAGACCATGCTCATGTGCGTGGGACTGGGCAGCGTGTTCGTCGCGTACCCGATGGCGCAGCAGCTGCTGCGCATCGCGGGCGCGCTGTACCTGATGTTCCTGGCCTGGAAGCTGGCCGGCGCCTCGGTGGCGGGAAGCAGCGCACCGAAGGCCGTGTCGTTCGCGCAGGCGGCGCTGTTTCAGGCGCTGAACCCGAAGAGCTGGCTCAAGGCGATCACCATGGCCTCGGTCTTCATGCCGGCGCAGGGCAACATGCTCGCCAGCGCGCTGCTGGTGTCCGTGACCGGCACCGTCGTGGGCACGCCGTGCAACGCCATGTGGGCGCTGTTCGGCGTCTCGATCCGCGGCGTGCTGAAAGCGCCGCGCAACCAGCGCATCTTCAATCTGGCGATGGGGGCCGTCCTGCTGGTCCTCGCCGTGACGTTTTTACGCTAGACTGGCACCATGTTCGCCATCGACCGCTCTTCGCCTATCGCCCTCTTTAAACAGATCGAGGCCGCCATGCGCCAGCAGATCGCGCAACGCGTCCTGCCTGGCGGGACCAGGCTGCCGTCGATCCGCCAGCTCGCCACGCAACTCGCGGTCAGCACCAACACCGTGGTGGTGGCGTATGACAGGCTGGTGGCCGCCGGCGTCATCGATACGCACGGCACGACGGGCTTCTTCGTCTGCGCGCCCGCTGACGCCAGCCGCGCCATTCCCGACGAGGTGGCGCTGGAAGCGGGACAGGAGCAGGAGCCGGTCTGGCTGAGCCAGCAAGTGAACGACCAGCGGCCAGGCGTGCTGCTGGCCAGCAGCGGCGCCCTGCCGCCCACCTGGCTGCAGGATGCGCTGCCAGCGGCCGCCGTGCAACGCGGCCTGGCGCGCAGCGCGGCCGGCATGGCCTCGCGCTGCCCGCCGCAAGGGCTGGCCGAACTGCGCGAGCAGATCGCGCTGCTGTTGCGCGGCATCGGCATCGCCGCGGACGCCGGCCACATCCTCACCACGTTCGGCGGCACCCATGCCATCGACCTGATCTGCCGCACCTTCCTGCAGCCCGGCGATACGGTGCTGGTGGAAGACCCCGGATACTTCCTGATGTTCGGCCGGCTGCGCCAGGACGGCGTGCGCCTGGTGCCGATCACGCGCCGCCCCGACGGCCTCGACCTGGACGAGCTGGAAGCGGCCTGCCGCGCGCACCGTCCGCGCCTGCTGTTCATGCAGACGGCCTTGCACAATCCCACCGGGTGGAGCAGCAGCGCCGCCAACCTGCACAAGGTGCTGATCCTGGCGCAGCAGTACGGCTTCCTGATCGCCGAAGACGACGTGCACGGCCATTTCCAGCCGGGCCACAGCACGCGGCTGGCATCGCTGTCCGGACTGGATGGCGTGATCTACTACTCCAGCCTGTGCAAGGCGCTGAGCCCGGCCCTGCGCATGGGCTACCTGGCCGCGGCGCCCGCCCTGCTCAAGCCGCTGATGCGCACCAAGATCCACTCCATCATGACTTTGCCGGCGCTGAACGAATACGTGCTGCTGGAAGTGCTCAAGGCCGGCAACCTGCGCAAGCACCTGGAGCGGCTGCAACGCAAGATTATGGTGGCGCGCAACGCCAGCACGCGGCAACTGAGCGCGGCCGGCGTGCTGTTCGAGCAGCCCGGCGACGCAGGCATTTTCCTGTGGGGCAGCATGCCCGCAGGGCTGGATGTGGACTTGCTGGTGCAGGACGCCTACCGCAACAAGATCCTGCTGATGCGCGGCGCCGCGTTCTCGGCCAACGACACGCCCGACCAGCACATCCGCTTCAACGTCGCCTTCAGCCAGCATCCACGCGTAAGCGCCTACCTGGAAGAACGCCTGCGCGCCGTGGCCGGAGCGCGCTCAAGCCTGGCCCGCGCCAGCGCCGCCGCCGGCATCGTGCGCAAGGATGCTTAACAGGGTAGTGTTTATGGCACTGGGATTCCTGGCCGGCATCGCCTTCGCCATGCTGCCGCATGCGTTTGAGATCGTTGCAAAGACCAGCGTTTGTCGGGAATCATGCTCCAGTTCGCTGAAAGTCGTATCCGTCGCCATCTATGCGGCCTTGCCGATAGCATGGGGCGGGCTGTTCGGGATAACGACAGGAAAACCTCATGCAACACGCATATTGCTCACCAGTGCGCTCTTCTCCCTGCTTGTCATGGCAATATTGACCTGGTTTCTCTACAGGCAGCAACATCCTTGATTTTCAAATTTTTCACCAGACAGGCACCAGGATGCTTTTTTTCTCGCTGGCGGGCAAAAGAATTGGCGTATCAAATGTTCATGTTCCCGGCACCTCGATTGGCTGCCCGGACTTGAGCAAGGCGAGGCGCATCCTGTTTGTGGAGGTCGAGTGAAACGCATAGGCTTGTCGCTCGGCTTTCTCATTGTCGGACTATTGACAACCTGGGCTGCATTGGTCGCTGGCAGTCACATGTCGTTCAGGTTTCATTTCAAGCTGTTGCACCGCGACGCGGGAGCTTGCTACGAAATAGGACCGTGTTCGGTGCCCTGGTGGGTCATTGCCGCGCTGGTAGCCTATCTTCTTGGCCCATCGTTCATTTTTACGGTGACGGGATGGCTTAGCGCACGGCCCGGCGTTACCGCATCTAAAAAACTGCGCAGACTCTTGCTGCTGACCGTCCTTACCGTTTTCCTGTATCTGCTGGGGTATGCCATCAGTTGAATGGTCAACGCAACCCACTGTTCAAACCCTTGCCGGCGCGCCGCCGCAAGCTGTTGTCGGGTGCCTCAGTCCGCCGCCTTCCTCTTTCCCTTCAACAAACTCCCCGCCGCATTGTCCTCGAAGCGCCCCGCCTCTTCTATATAGCCATGCACGGTGCCGTCGTGGCGCCAGCCGCCTTGGCGCTTGATGGCCTGGAAATCGGCGCCGGCCCGGTGCGCGCTGGTGGCCATGCCGCGGCGCAAGCTGTGGCTCGATAGTTCCGGCACGTAATCGAGGCCGGCCAGCCGGGCGCAGCCTTCCAATATCGTGTTGATGCTGCTCGCGTGCAACCCCTTTCCGCCCACATGGCCCCACTGGTTGACGGTGCGCAAGAGCGGGCCGCTGGCGATGGCGGCCACGCCCAGCCAGGCGCGCAGGGCCGTGGCCGGGCAGCAGACGCCGTCGCCGAACGGGATCGCCTTGACGATGCCTTCGCCCGACTGGTCCGTTTTCGAGCGGGGCAAGGTGATCACCAGGCCTTGTGGCTCCCAGCTCACGTCTTCCAGCTTCAAACCCACCAGTTCGCTGCGCCGGAAACCGCCAAAAAAGCCCAGCTGCAGCAAGGCGTTGTCGCGCAGGGCCTTGTTCGTGCCCAGCGCGGCCAGTCTGGCGACGATCAACTCCAGGTCTTCCAGCGGCAGCGCCCTCGCCTTCTTTTTCGGCTTGCCGTGCAGGCGCGCGATGCCGGCCAGGGTCTTGCGCACGGTGGGCGTGGACGCGGGGTCCGCAAAGCCCTGGTACACATGCCACTGCGACAGGGCCGTCAGGCGCAGGGCCAGCGTGCGCGCATTCAGGCTGTCCGCATACGCCATCAAATAGCGGATGACGGTCGATTCGTCGGCGGGCAGCACCCCGCCCCAGGCCTGGAAGTGGCGGATGGCGGAACGGTAGGTGCGGCGCGTGTTGTCGGACGTGGCGGCGGCCAGAAACGCCTGGTGGCGCGCGGCCAGCTCCGCATCGATCAGGGCGCCGTGTAATGGCACAGGAGCCAAGGCGGCGCTTTTCGGCACGGCTAGGCGGCGTTTAGTCAGGGGCAAATCAGGCATGGCGGCAGCGAAATCGCGGTTTTGTACTGGGAGGGTCACAGAATAGCATGCCAGACACCCCCATAACACGCGATAAGCGATCTTATCGCAGCTTATATTTTTCAAGAATCATTAAAATTTATATCGTAATATTATTCGATATTACGTATCATGTAATACGTTACTAAATTTCGCTCATAGGTGATTTCATGGCCCGCACCGGCATTTTGTACTCTGATGTTATGAAAGCAGCCCAAATCGTTGCTGCCGATGGGCGCAATCCCACGGTCGACAGCGTGCGCGAAGCGCTGGGCAGCACGGGCAGCAAGAGCACCATCGCGCCCCTGCTCAAGCGCTGGAAGGAGGAGTTTCAGGGCGCGGGCGCCGTGAAGACGGAGGCAGGCTTGCCGGCGGAGCTGATGGAAGCGATGCGCGGTGTCTATGAAAAACAGCAGCGCGACGTGGCGCAGCAGCTGGAAACGGGCATGCAGCAACACCGCGCGGAACGCGACGCGGCACTGGAAACATTGAAGAAGACGGAAACGGAGCGTTTAAAACTGACGGAGGCGCGCGCCGCCCTCACCCAGGAATTGCGCGCCACCCAGCACGCGCTGGCGCAATTGAAGGAAGAACACCATTTCCGGGCCGTCACCCTGGCGACCTTGCACAGCGACAACGCGGGCCTGACGCAGCGCCTGGCCGACCGCGGCGAGGAAATCGCCGCCCTGAACCGCCAGCTGGCGCAGGTGCGCTCGCAGTTCGATCATTACCAGGAGGCATCAGCCGCGCAGCGCAGCGAGGAACGGGCGCAGGCACAGCAACAGATCAGCCGCCTGGAACAGGACAATGCGCAATTGCAGCAGCGGCTGCAGGGCCAGCAAGCGACCCTGGTGCAGCAAGACATGCGCCTGGCGCAATTGCAGGCGGAGCAAACGCGCCTGGCCAGCGAAGCGGCGGCCGACCGCGAGGCGCTGGCCACCGTGCGCCCCGAGCGCGACCAGTTCGAGTTTCAATACTTGCAGGCGGCCGCGTCCGCCGACGCCCTGCTGGCCAAGCTGGACACGGCCCTGCTGGCGCTGAACGACGCCAAGGTGGCGCTGGCCGCCCAAGACCGCCAGCTCGACATGCTGGCGGAAAATACGCAGGCAACGCAGCAGCGCGCCGAAGCGCTGGCGCTGGAACGCGATGCCTTGCTGCGCGACAATGCCGGGATGGCCGCGCGCCTGGCGCTGCACAACAAGGGGAAGCGCGATGTTTGAGCCCGTCTACATGGTGCGGGATCTATATGATGGTCCCGGACAGGCCGGGGGCCGCATCCGAAGCCATGCTTACAGGCGCCGGTTCAGCACGCTGTCGATATCGTGGGTTGCCAGTTCAAGGTCGACCACGCCGTCCTGCAGCCAGTAGCCGTCGCCTCCCTGCTGCAGTGCATCCATGTCGAGCGCGCCCAGCGCTGGCGCGATGGCGCCGGCGAGCAAGGCCGCCGCGTCGTCCCATTCCCCGTAAAACAGTTTCAGATACCAGCCGTCGTCGTGGGCAAAGGCAAGAAAGCGGCCGCGCAAGGCGGGCAGTGGGATGAGCGCGCCACGGTGGCCGAGCAGCGCGGACACGTCCGCATCGCCGGGGGCCGGCGGCGCGCCCCGGTAATCGGCCCAGGCATGGCTGCCGCAGGCGTACAGGTCTTCCCTGGCCAGGGCCGCTAATTGTTGCCGCGCCAAGGCCTGCCAGGCGGCAGGCTTTTTGATTGTGCCGGCGCCGCCCTTGCGCAGCACGATGCCGTCCGCGTCCAGCAGCGCGTGCACCACATCCTTGAATTCGATGCCGGAAGCGACCAGCATGCGCTCGGCCGGGTCGTGCCAGATATACAGATAATGTCTCAAGTAGCGGTCCGTTTTGGTTTTGGCGCCGTATTCAGCGCCACGGCGGCGCGTATCAGCGCCTTGAATGCGGCGGTATCGAGGTGCTCGCCTTCATGCAGGTCGATGGCCCGGCGCGTGTTGCCGTCCAGGCTGGCATTGAAGAGACCGGCCGGATCGGGCAAGGCGGCGCCCTTGGCAAAGGTGAGTTTCACCGCCCGTTGATAGGTTTCGCCCGTGCAAATCATGCCCGCGTGCGACCAGACGGGCACGCCGCGCCATTTGACTTCCTCGACCACGTCCGGATCCGCCGCGTGGATCAGCGCCCGCACGGCGGCCAGGGTTTTGCCGCGCCAGTCGGCCAGCGCAGCGATTTTCGCATCGATCTGGCTGGCGGCGGACGCGCTGCTTGCCGCCTCATTCCCGGGCGGCGCGCCGCTTGCTGCTCTTTTCATGGCTCACGTCTCCTTCCTGTGCGCTTGCCTCA
Organism: Janthinobacterium sp. GW460-12-1-14-LB5; assembly: GCF_059423585.1. Classification (NCBI taxonomy): domain Bacteria; kingdom Pseudomonadati; phylum Pseudomonadota; class Betaproteobacteria; order Burkholderiales; family Oxalobacteraceae; genus Janthinobacterium; species Janthinobacterium sp. GW460-12-1-14-LB5. Next base: position 38,594 of record NZ_JBWKYD010000016.1, read on the forward strand.
CTGCCCCGTATCGGCCATGCAGGCGGCCAGCGCGGCAATGAACTGGTCGCGCAAGGCCAGGTATTGCGCATCCGTCGCGAATTCCCGCTTGCCCGCCGGCTGATTGAGCAGATAAGCGGTGGCGACCGTCCCGCTGGCCGCATGCAGCAAGGTATATAAACTGATCACGCCTGACGAATGCGTGATGTACGGGTTGTTCAATCCTAGCACTTCCACGCCCTGGCGCGCGTCCGTTTCCAGCGGCACCTGCTGTGGCGGCTTGCTGTTGGCCGACATCTCCTGCATTTGCGCCACGATGGTCTCGCGGTCGGCGGCAAAGCCGCCTGCGGCACTGCGTTCGATTTTCAGGTTCACGAAGGGCAAGCTGCTTTTGTGAAACAACATCAGCCGATAGCCGTCGGCCGTCGATACCCGGCGCTCTCCCGCCTTCATCTTGATGACGCGCGACGTCGCGCTGAGCGGCAAGCGGTCCTGCTGGCGGAACTGGAACTCGCTGCGGTTGATGCATTGCGCCAACGGCGCCAGGGGATCGGCCGTGCGCTCTTGCGCCTGGGCGGCCAGTGCGGCAACGAGCAAGGGAAGGACAAGCAATTGGCGGTGGTTCATGAAAGGCGTCGTTCATCGGGTTGGCGAGCAGGGAGAATAAGCGTCAACATTACCAAAAGGCAACTGTTTAGTTGCCATCCTCTAAATACCCATGGGCATAGCTTCTTAATATGAAATTCACCTGGCCCGCGTAGCATTCAGCTTGGCAAGGCGCTCACTGTGCAGCGCCTGTCCTCACCGGCTCAATCATGAATGACATCGCATTACCCTTGCGCCACGGCCCTGTCGTGGCACACCCCGCCAGCGGGCACCGCCTGAAAGCGGCGCTGGGCGCCCTGTTCTTTCCCCGCCAGCGCACGCGCTGGCTAGCGTTTCTGGGCAGCATGCCCGGCTTGACTTCCCTGGCGCAGCTGCACCCTTGCCTGCGCTTCAAGATCTACCGCCCGTACGCCTCGCGCCAGCTCGCTTGCGCGGACCGCCTGGCCTTGCTGGAAGGACATTACCGCTTCCTGTGGCAAGCGGGCGCCCGCGTGCTGGTCGAGCGGGCCGCGCGCCAGCCCCTGGTGCTGGCCGCGTTCGAGGGCAAGGATGGGACGCTGTTCCGCTTGCAGCTGACGGCCATCCACGACAGCTACCGCGAAGGCGAACTGTGTCTGCGCCTGACGCGCGATGGCCAGCCGCTGTACCTGGCCAGCTTTCTGTTCCTGCCGCGCGCCGATGGCGTCTCGCTGCAGCTGGGCGCGCTGCAAGGCTTGCGTTCCGAGGCGGGCAAGCTGGCCGTGAAGGCGGCCACGCGCGCGCTGCACGGTTGCCGCCCGAAAAACCTGATGGTCACGGCCCTGCGCGATTTCGGCGATTTTTTTGCCTGCAATAACCTGTTCTTGATCAGTAATGACAACCGCATCGCCCTGAATGCACGCCGGCGGCGCCATATCGCCACCGATTACGACCTGGCGTGGCAGGAATTGCACGCCTTGCGCATGCGCGACGGCAATTATCACTTGCCCTGCGCAGCCTACCGCGTGCCGGATCTGGCCGACGTGCCCTCGAAGAAACGCGCCGATGCGCGCCGGCGCGGCGAATTGCTGCAAGGCATGTCCGCCGGCATGCGCGCACAGCTGGCGGGCTTGCTGGAAGCGCCGATGGCTGAACATTGAGCAAGCACAAGCGTTGCCATACCGGCAAACATAAAACTCAGGCAACCTTCATGTTGACGCCGTATCCTTCCCCATGCATGCCAGCCACCATATGCGGGGCCGGCGCGCATACGGCCCACCCTGGACAAGGTTTCCCATGACACCCACTTTCGCCCTCCTCCCCCTTTGCCTGCTCGGCAGCGCCGCATTGGCCGCCCCCGTGCTGGACGACGCCGTGCGCCAGCGCGCGGAAGAATTGACAAGCACGGGCATGCACGCCAGCATCGTCATCGCCGTGATCGACGGCAGGGACAGCGCCGTCTACGGCTTTGGCAGCGTGCAGGCAGGCAAAAACACCAAGCCGGGCGCCGACACCGTCTACCAGATCGGCTCCGTCACCAAGACCATGACGGCCCTGCTGTTGGCCGACGCCGTCGTCGAAGGCAAGGTCAAACTCGACGAGCCGGTGGCGGCAGTATTGCCGGGCTACACGGTGCCGGCCTTCGAGGGCAAGCAGATCAGCCTGCTCGACCTGGCCACGCATTATTCAGCGCTGCCGCGCCTGCCCGACAACTTCGCGCCGAAAGACCCCGCCAATCCGTATGCGGACTACACGGAAGCGAAGCAGCGGCAATTTCTCGCCGCCTACCATCTGCCGCGCGCGCCGGGCACCAAATTTGACTACTCGAACATCGGCTATGCCGTGCTGGGCACGGCCCTGGCGGCGCGCTCGGGCAGCAGTTATGAAGCGCTGCTGCAAAAGCGCATCGCCGTGCCGCTGGGCATGCGCTCGACGTCGAACACGCCCACGCACGGCATGCTGGCGCGCCTGGCGCCCGGCCATCTGCTGTCGGGCGAGCCCACACCGGCCTGGGAGCTGAACGTGGTGGCACCGGCCGGCGGCGTGTATTCGAGCGCGCGCGACATGGTTGCCTACCTGCAAGCGTACATGTTCAAGCCGCTGCGCCCGTATGCGCTGGCGATCCAGCCGCAGCGTCCGGTGGCGTCTGGCGACGACACGAAAATCGGCCTGTCCTGGCTGCTGGAGCAGCGACAGGGACAAAGCTACGCCTGGCACAGCGGCCAGACGGGCGGCTACAGCAGCTACGCGGCATTTACCACGGATGGCAAGCGGGGCGTGGTGGTGTTGACGAACACGGCGCGCACCATCGACGCGCTGGGCTTGTCCGCCTTGCTGCCCGGTACGCCCTTGCCGCCGCTGAAAAAGCCGCAAGCGGCCATCGAGCTGCCGCGCGCAACATTGGCCGAATACGTGGGCGAGTATGCGCTGGGCGAGGATTTCACGTTGACGGTGTCGTTGGGCAAGCATGGCCTGGAAGCGGCCGGCTCGGGCGTCGGCTCGGCGCCCCTGTTTGCCAGCGCAAAAGATGCTTTCTTCTTCCGCGCCATCGAGGCCGACCTGGCGTTTACGCGCGACGCGGCGGGCAAGATTGCCGGCGCCGTGCTCACGCAAGGCGGGCAGGACGCCGTCTTGCCGCGCAAGCAGTAAAACTCAAGCGCCCGGGTCTTGCATGAATTGCTCGACCCGGGCGACAAATTCCGCCTTGCTGCGCGTGCGGAATTCGCCCAGGAAGACGTCGCTGCCGGGGACGATCTTGCCATGGCGGTCGTATGCCACCTTGGCCATCTCCAGCACGAACTCGCCCTGCGGATCGTCTTCCGGCTCGAAATGCGAATTGAAGCAGTAACCGCTGTCGCGGCAATGACCCCACAGCAACAATGCGCTGCTGAACCACTGCATGGTATCGGCACCGGGACCCACCTCGAACAGGGTGTTGACGGTGAGGTGCCAGCCGCCCGGCACGCGCAGCGGCTGCAACGGATAGGGATAGCGCGGCTGTTTCATGTGGACGATGGCAGGCGGCGGGTTGCGTAAAAGGCGAGGAATTCGGCAGCCGGCAGCGCTTTCGCAAACAGCCAGCCCTGGCCGAATTCCACCTTGCGTTCCAGCAGATAATCGGCCTGCTGCTGCGTTTCGATGCCTTCGGCCACGATCAGCATGTTCAGGGTGCGCGCCATGGCGATGATGTGCGGCGTGACGCTGCTGGTGGCCGCGTCCGTGCCGATGGTGTCGACGAAGGATTTGTCGATTTTCAGGGCGTCGAGCGGCAGGTTTTGCAGGCTGGACAGGCTGGAATAGCCGGTGCCGAAGTCGTCGATGGCCACCGCATGGCCGCGCGCCCTGGCCTTGTCAATGGTGGCGCGCGCCGCTTCCACGTTGATGAAGCCCCGTTCCGTCGCTTCCAGCCAGATTTGCTGCGCCTCGATGCCGGTGCCGTCCAGGGCGCGCTCGAGCACGTCGAGCACCCGCCCCGTCTCGATATCGCTGGCGCACAGGTTGATGGCGATGTGCAGTTCGCGGTCGGCCAGCAGCGCGGCGCGCATGTCGGCAATGACGCAGGCGATCACCTGGTCCGTGATGGGCAGAATGAGGTCGCTTTCCTCGGCCACGGGGATGAACAGGTCGGGCCGTATCATGCTGCCGTCGGGACGGCGCCAGCGTATCAGCGCCTCGGCGCCCACGCACACGCCCGTGTCGAGCGCAATAATCGGTTGATAATGGACAAAGAATTCGCGCCGTTCGACCGCCGTTTCCAGTTCGCCGCGCAGCGACAGCCGGCGGCGCGACAGCCACACGACGATGCCGACGATAAAGGCGGCCATCAACAAACCCATGGGCAGGAGCAGCAGCTGTTCGCGCCGCAGCCTGTCGTTGAGCTTGCTGCGCGGCTCGATCATGACGGCCGTCAAGCCATCGCGGTACAGCATCGCATGGATGTGGCCGTCGTGCGCCGCGTCTACGTTCGCCGGCAGCCCGGCGAGCAAGCTTTGCACCAGCGCGGGATCGGGATGGTGCAAGGTGTCGAGCACGCCTTCCTTGCCGATGGCCACGGCCATCTGGATGTCGCTGTCGACGATGACGTCGGAAAAGCGCACGGGATCGATCAGCACTTTATAGGCGCGGTGGGACAGCCCCACCATGCGCTTGCCGCCGCTGACGACGGGGCGCAGGTTGAAATCGATGCCCATGCCGTTGGCCAGGGTGAAGTCGGCGGGCGTGACGGCGATGCGCGCCTCTTCGATGCCCGTGGACGTACATTTGAGCAAGCCGTTTTCCACGTAGCCGATATCGTCGATGCTGCGCGTGGTGATGGTGATGCGGCGCAATTGCTGGATATGCGCCTCCGAGCACGGCGCCAGATCCAGCGCATCGGCGCTGCGCAGGGCGGCGCTGGCCGAGGCGATGGAACGGTGGGCGCGCTCGAGCGCGTAGCCGGCCAGCAGGCGCAGGCGTTCCTGCTCGCCCTGCTCGGCGCGCACGGACGACAGATAGAAGGCCAGGCTCAGGGGCGCGGCCACGCCGATGACGGCGACCAGCACGCTCGTGATGATAATGCGTTTTCTGCGCATGCGGATACCTGTGGTAGTTATATGATTGCCATGTATTGCTCGATGGCATCATATTACAAGTGCGGGCGGCGCACGCGCATATTACTGAAGAGTTACACTTTTTCCAGCGGCCGCGCCAGCACGAACACCAGCGCCGCCACCACGGCCGCCAGCCCGCCAGCCAGGTACAGCACGCTGGCAAAGCCGTCGATGAAGGCGTGCCGGGCGGCCTCCTGCGCCACGGCTTGCAGCGCGGGCGGCAGCTGGCCGAAGGCGTCGGCCGCGTTGCCGGCGACGATGCGCCCGATCATCTCGGGCGAAGCCTTCAAGCCGTGCAGCCACGCCAGTTGCTCGAACGAGGCGGCCGTGCGCATGGCCAGCACGGCCCCCAGCGCGCCCACGGCCAGCACGATGCCGACGAAGCGCGTGGTGGTGCTGATGCCGGAGCCCATGCCCGTGCGCTCGCGGGGAATGCAGGCGAGGATGGCCTTCTGGGTCGTGCCGTTCAGCAAGCCGGCCCCCGCGCCCGTGACGACCATGCCGGCCCCTACCAGCCCGTACGACAGGCTGGCGGCGGCCAGGGCCGTGGCGACGTTGCCCACGGCGACGATCAGCAAGCCCGTCACGAGGATGCCGCGGTCGTCCAGCACCCGCATGGCGCGCGGCGCCAGCCTTGACATCACCACCATGGCGACGGCGAACGGCAGCATGGCGCAGCCGGCCAGCACGGCGGAAAAGCCGAAGCCGTTCTGCAGGTACAGCGGCAAAAACGTCATCATCACTTGCGCGGCGATGGCGTAGCCGAACATGCCCAGCACGGCGCCGACGAACACGCGCCTCCCAAACAGGCTCAAGTCGACCATCGGCGCGCGCTGGCGCCGTTCCACCAGCACGAAGACGGCCAGCAGCGCGGCGCCGGCCGCAAAGCGCAGCATGGTGGCATGGCTGGACCAGCCCGCCACGCTGGCGTCGATCAAGCCCCAGATGATGCAGAACAGGCCGGCGGAGAACAGCAGCGCGCCCAATGGATCAAAACTGGCGTTGGACGCGTCCTTCGACTCGTCCACGTGCTTGCCTACCAGCCACATCAAAATGGCGACGACGGGCAGGTTCAGATAGAAGATCCAGCGCCAGTTGATGGCGCTCGTGACCAGGCCACCGAGCAGTGGCGCCACCGTCATGGCCACGCCCATGGCCGCGCCCCACACGGACCAGGCGCGCGCCCGCTCCTTTTCCGCATGGAAGGTGTGGCCGATGACGGCCAGCGCGGAGGTCAGCAGCAGCGCGGCGCCGAGGCCCTTGACGGCGCGCGCCACGTTGAGCACGAACGGCGTCCATGCCAGGCCGCACAGCAGCGAGGCCAGCGCGAACACGGCCAGGCCAGACAGCATCACCTTGCGGCGTCCCAGGCGGTCGGCGATGCTGCCGGCGGGCAACAAAAACGAGGCGAACGCCAGCATGTAGGCGCTGACCACCCATTCCACGTCGACGAAGCTGGCGTTGAGCGAGCGGGCGATGGACGGCAGCGAGACGGCGACGACGTTGGTGTCGAGCATGATCAGCGCGCACACGCCCGAGCACGTATAGAGGGTCCAGTTGGTATTTTTCATGCCTGTATTTTAAGCAGGATTGTATTATTTCCTGTTATAAGACAAGCGCCTTATAATTTACTCATGGTGAATACAGACAAAGACATGGAATTGCGGCACTTCCGCTGCGTGCTGGCCGTCGCGCACAGCCTGCATTTCGCGCGGGCGGCGGCGGAACTCGGCATCTCGCCGCCCGCGCTGACCAAGCAGGTGCAGGAAACAGAACACTTGCTGGGCACGCGGCTGTTCCAGCGCAGCAAGCGCGCCGTGTCCCTGACGGCCGCCGGAGAATTGTTCGTGCTGGAAGCGGCGCGCGCGCTGGGGCAGTTGGCGCAGGCGCAGGAAGTGGCGCGCCGCGCCGGGCGGGGCGAGCTGGGACGCCTGGAAATCGGCTACGTGGCCTCGGCCGCATACTCAGGCGTGCTGCAGGACCAGTTTGCCCGCTTTCGCGCCAGCCACCCCGGCATCCACATCAGTGCGCGCGAATACGCGATGGATGCCCTGCCCGGTTTGCTGGACCAGGGCAGAGTCGACCTGGCTTTCGTGCGCCCGCCCCTGCACCTGCCGGACGGACTGGACAGCGTGGTCTTGCTGCGCGACCGCTTCGTGCTGGCCGTGCAGGCGGACAGCCCGCTGGCCCGGCTGGAAGTGGCGGAAATAGCTGCGCCAGTCGCGCTGGCGCAGCAGGCCTTCATCGTGCCGGAACAGGAATTGGGCACACTGGAGGTCAGCCGGCGCGGCGGCTTTGCGGCGCAGGTGGTGTCGCGCCCTGGCAGCCTGGTGGCCGTGCTGACGGAAGTGTCGCTGGGCGTGGGCTGCGCCATCGTGCCCCATTCCGTGATGGCCAGCGTGCAGTTGCCTGGCGTGGTGTTCCGCGAGCTGCAAGGGCCGCAGATCAGCTCGGAAATCGCCGTGGCCTTCCGCCGCCACGAACAGGCGCCCGCCGCGCGCGCCTTCATTGCCCAGCTGCGCGCGGCGGCACTGGCTTAGGGTCAGGCGCCTTTCAATACCGCCACGGCGTAGGTGCAGGCCGTAGTCGTTTCATTGCGGAACACGCAGTCGGCCGGCGGCCCCAGTTCCAGACAGTCGCCCTCGTCCAGCACGTGGCGGGCGTCCCCTTCGAGGAAGACGAGGCTGCCGGTCAGCGTCCAGATCAGCTGGCGCCGCGCCACATAGGCGGCGGCCGGCATGGCCACTACGGCGCCGGGCGGCAAGGTAATATGCACGAGGTCGAGCGGCATGCCGGACGACGGCGACACGTGGCGCCGCACATAGCCGCTCTGCGGATCCACCCACACGGGCTGCTCAAGCTTGCGCAGCAAGCGTCCCTCGCGCATCTCGGCGCGGGCGATCAGTTCGGACATGCTCAGGCCAAAGGCGCCCGACAAGCGCGCCAGCAAGGTGGCCGTGGGGCTGCAATCGCCGCGCTCCACCTTGTGCACCATCGCGCGCGACACGCCCGAGCGGGCCGCCAGCTGCGTCAGCGACCAGCCCAGGTTTTCCCGCTCGGTGCGCACCCTGGCGCCGATGCGCTGGTTTAATTCGTCTGGTTTAGTAGACATTTATTTGATTTTATTGGACAAGAAATGGACGGCAATCTATGATTTGTCCATTATAGTAGACGACCAGCAAGGAGAGCAATATGCACATACGCGATGCCCACGCGGGCGATATCGAGGCCATCACGGCCATCTACAACGATGCCGTCAGCCATACCCTGGCCATCTGGAATGAGCGGACGGTCGATGCGGCCAACCGCGCCGCCTGGCTGGCCGACCGCCAGCGGGCCGGCTATCCGGTGCTCGTCGCCATCGATGCGGAAGGAACGGTCTCTGGCTACGCCTCGTTCGGCGACTGGCGCCCGTTCGAGGGTTTCCGCCATACGGTCGAGCATTCCGTGTATGTGCGCGCCGACCGCCGTGGCGCCGGCGTGGGCAAGGCCTTGATGGGGGAATTGATTGCGCGGGCGCGCGGCCTGGGCAAGCACGTGATGGTGGCGGGCATCGAAGCGGGCAATGCCGGTTCGATCGCCCTGCACAAGCAGCTGGGTTTCGAGGAAGTGGGCTTGATGCGCCAGGTGGGCACCAAGTTCGGCGCCTGGCTGGACCTGGCGTTTTTGCAGCTGCAGCTCGATGCGCGCAGCGATCCGGACGGCATTACACCGCCCGGCTAAGGTCAGGCAAACGTCAAGGATCAATCTCCGGCGGCGGACGGCGCAGCGCCATATGTTCCCACACGGCCACCAGGACCAGCACGCAGCTGGTGATGCAGGCGAGGGTCAACGGCGAATACAGCCGTCCATATGCCATCGGGATCAGCGCCAGGATGATCAATATGCCCAGCAGATGCGACAGCGGCGGCGCGGCGCGCTCGCTGCTGACCCATTTGAATAACGCATTGCCCAGCAGATACAGGATCGGGCCGCCCAGCAAGGCGCTGATGCCGGCGAAGCTCGCTTCGTCCGGATGCACGAGCGCCAGTTCATCGGCCACGGCGGAAACGATCACGCCGCCCACGATCAGCACGTGGATATACGTGTAAGCCTTGCGCGCGATACGGCCCGGGTCCTTCGAGTGGGCGATGCGGTGGTGGCCCGCCTCGGCGCCCGTGTCGAAATAAATCCACCACATGGCGATGCTGCCGGCCAGTGCCGCCAGGAAACCGAGCCAGTTGCCGGCCGTCCATTCCAGGCCCGCGAAGGTCGCGCCCGTTACCAGCAAGGATTCGCCGAGGGCGATGATGACGAACAGGCCGCAGCGTTCGGCCATGTGGCTGCCGTCGACATCCCAGTCGGCCGTCGACGAACTGCCCAGGCCCGGCACGCCGAAGCGCATCCAGGGGCCGGCCAGGTCGATCGCCAGGGCCGCGCCCCACCAGAAGATGCGCTGTTCGGGCGTGGCGATGCCGCCGGCGATCCAGAAGATGCCGGACAACACGGCCCACAGCGTGATGCGCTGGAAATTGCGGCGGCGCGACAGTTCTTCATGGCGCACTGCCCACCAGGCGAACAGGGGCCGGCCCACCTGCATGGCGACATAGGCGCCCGCGAAACCGAGGCCCCGCGTGCCGAACGCTTCGGGAATCGAGGCCGACATGATGAGGCCGCCCAGCATCAGCGCAAACAGGCTGATGCGCACGGGAATGCGCTCGGGGTCGAGCCAGTTGGTGATCCACGAGGTGAAGATCCACACCCACCAGACGGCCATCAGCAGCAGGCCCGTCTGCAACCAGCCCATGGCGCTCAGGTGCGCCAGCAAGCCATGCGACAGTTGCGTTACCGCAAACACGAACACGAGGTCGAAGAACAGCTCGATCATGCCCACCTTGCCGCTGTCCTGCGCACCGCGCTGGCGCAGCAGGGAAATGCGATTATTCATTTTTTTCCTTGCATAAATACCGGGCCGGCGCCCGCGGCGCGGCCAAAACGGCACGATGATAGCAGATGGGGATGGCGGCAGTGGCGATGCGGCGCGGCCGCCATGCGTTTGCTCTTCCGCCAGAATTTCGCTACGATGGGCCGCATGCGCGGGACACCACCTCCACCATGTATCAGCTGAATTGGCGCGGCCCCTGGCTGGTTGCCGTGCTGCTGCTATCGCTCGGTGGCGACGCCCCGGCGCTGGCGCGCCAGCTGGCCGAACCGGCTCCCGCGTGCCGGGCGCCGCAAACCATGGCGCTGACGGTCAACAGCGACGCCGTCGCCACGGCCAGCAACGATATCAATGACAACACCCTGGTGGCGCTGCGCGCCAACGGCACCGCGTACTGGACGGTTTTATTGTCGACGGCGACCATCCTGCTGCAGCTGGACGCCGACCGCGGCGATACCATCGTGACGTTCCAGAAAGGTCTGACCCTGCGTTTCCAGGCGCTCGGTCCGCAGCAATATCAAATCCTCATCGACGGCCCCATCCTCGATGACGGCACGCAGTACACGCTGACTGGCAAGGTGGTGGCCGTTTTTGAGCGCTGTCCGGCCGTGCCCGCGCCAACCGTGCCATAAACGGTCGACAAATGCGCAGTAAATCCCCGCATGCCCTCTATTTAAATCAATAAACCGTTTATATTCAATTCCATTCCCTGCCTGCCTAGCCCCGGCTTGCCTGCCGCCGCGACCGGATGCCGCACGATTCTTGCCTTTGCGACAATTTGAGAGAATCGCGCAAAAAAATAAGCATAGAATCGCTACTCGTGATGCGCATCAACCGGCATGCTTATATTCCGAATAGCCGGAAACTATTTTTTTGAATAAGTAAATAAGAAATATATTCATCCATTGCGGATTGATGAATATCAAATGTCTTGTCTTTATTTGAAATTGCGTATTGTCCGGCCATATTTTTATGGCATGGTCGCAAAGCCGTTGCCATACCGTTTTCCACCGACTTACCCAACTGCCCCGAACCTGTCGGCCACGGGGCGCCCACCGCAAGTGCAGGCCGATATCACCTCATGGAGAATGTCATGTCTAACTTACCTCGCGTCGAAGTCACCAACCATACGCTGGCCGCCGGCCAAAGCGTCACCACCAACACCACGCCGAACAGCCTCGCGCTGTCCATCGCCAGCAGCGACAGCAACAACCAGACCGGCATCGCCTTCCAGTTCCAGGGCCGCACCACGTACTGGAATCCCAGCGTCAGCACCGGTTTCACCACGGCCAAGCTGGCCAGCGACACGGGCAATGGCGTCGTCACGTGGAAAGCCGGCCTGACGGTCACCTACTCGCCGCAAAGCACGGGGCTGTATAACGTGCTGCTCTCCGGCGACATCGTCGACAGCGGCACCGTGTACACCTACACGGGCTTCGTGCTGGCCACCTTTACCTCCAACTCGCAGTAAGCGGCAGTTCCGCGTCCGCCTGCGGGCGGGCGCCCTGGATGGCCGCCCGCCACCGCACCCAGGCAGCCAGCCTGGCCATCCGACGCCCTTTCCGGGCCCACCCGTTGTAAACGATTGCGATGCCGCGCGGCGCGCCATGCCGCCGCATCGCAGCCCGAGTCGCGTCTTGAGTGGAGGTTGTCATGGGTTTCAGCTTCGTCGCCACCGATTCCGCCAGCAAGGTCAGCCTGTATGAAGCGCCGCCGCAGGCGGGCCATGCCTGGGCCGGCTATTTGCTGCCGCCCGTCGCGCCGCCGGCCACGCCCCCGGAAAGCATCAGCTATGCCGACAGCCTGTCGCCGCAGCGCATGGGCAGCTACGTGTTTGCCAGCGCCCGTCCGGCGGCGCTGGACGCGGCGCCCGGCCCCTTCATCGCCGCCCTCGCCGCGTATATCGACCAGCAGTCGTCGGCACCGGGACTGAACCTGAACGCGCTGCTGTGGCTGCGCGACGCCGATGCGGCGCCGGCCGATCCCTTCAAGAACTACGGCTGCAGCTACAGCTATAACCCGCTGACCAAGGGCTTTGCCACCAGCACCAACGTCAATTTCCGGCTGGGACAGGACCTGCTGTTCAACGTGCTGTCCGGCGTCGGCCTGTCCATCGACGCCGCCAACGGCAGCCTGCGGCTGTCCGCGCCGCTGGCGACGCCGCCGGCCCTGGCCTTCCAGCGCAACGCCGGCGACATCGGCATACGCGTCACGGGCAGCGGCAATACGATCCGCACTTTCGTGCCACTGGAGGGCGCGAATGCGGGCTGCCTGACGTTTACGGCCACCGTCAACCCTGCCGTCACCTTCGGCCCCGGCGGCCTGGCCGTCGGCTTCCCCCTGAGCGCGCGCGACACGGCCAGCGGCCAGCTGCAGCAGCTGTTCTACCCGGCGCTGAGCGCGCCCGCCGCGCTGCCCGCCAGCCTGGCCTGGGTCGGCACGGTCGACCCGCTCGATCCCTACAATCAGAAGCTGTCCGCCCAGGCCAGGCTGGAAGGCGTATTGCGCTGCGGCTTGCTGCCGGCCGGCCAGCCCGCCTTGCCGTCCACCTACCGCACGGCGCTGGGCCATGCGACGGCCTTGCTGCCGCTGGGCGCCGCCAGCGGGCAGCCGCCCGTGATCGGCCTGCAGTCGGGCGCCCTGGCCTTTGGCTGCGCCGCGCGCTCACCGTCTGCGCCCGCGACCAGCAAGGCCCTGGTGACGCCGGCCGGGCGCTTCGGTCTGAGCGCCAGCGGCCAGGCGGCGGGGACGCAGATAAACTTGTTATGCGGCATCTTCGGCTCGGAACAGCTGAGCATGACCACCTACGACGGCGCGGCGCCGGAGAATGACAGCCTGCTGTTCGTGCCCGCTTCGCCCGCCTTCGCGCCCGTCTTCCCGTTCCAGGCCGCGACCCTGGACTTGCCCGATTCCGGCAACGTGGCCACGCCGCTGACGGCCGATTACCTCAGTTGCTGGGCCAGCGTGCTGAAGGGCGGCGCGGCCATGCCGCAATACCATGCGGAGCCGGCGGGCAGTCCCATGTACGGCCTGCCGCCGGCCGCCCGGGCGGCCGCCTTGCTACGCGCCGTGGCCGCCGACACCGTGCTCGCCTCGACCCCGCCCGCGCTGCCCGTGCCGCAGGGCGCCGCGCACGCCTTTCCCCTGCTGCCGTACGGCGGCGCCGTCAGCGGCGGCCCGCTGGATATCGACGCCGCCCTGCTGTCGAGCTTTGAAAGCAGCATCGTGGCCGCCACGCGCAAGGCCGTCATTTCCGGCGGCGCCGGCGCCACCTGGCGGGCGCGCGCGGCCGCCAGCCGCCGCGTGCGCGGGCTGGCCGCCGGCGAGGCGGTGGCGGAAGCGCCGCACTACCGCACCACGCCGCAGGGCGCCGTCGCCACCGTGTCCAGCCAGGCGCAGGACCAGGACGCCTTCCTGTCGGTGACCCTGGGCCAGACCCTGGGCGCCGGCGGCCAGGTCTTGCCGTTCGGCTTCCGCTTCCCGGACGCCACCTTGCAGGACGCCTTGCAGACCAACCAGCTGTTCCTGGTGGCCGTCAACGCGGCCCACCTGTCGGACGGCGGTGCGCGCTTCGACAATACCGTCGGCATCGCGGGCTGGACCATGCAAGCCCAGGTGGGCGTCGGCGTGACGCCCACGTCCTACCGCAACGTGATGCTGCTCAAGTATTGCAGCGGCAGTGTCAGGGACCGCGTCGCCAATCCGAACGCCTGGTCGGGCGCGCCCGATTTTTCGCTGGCCGCCGGCGCCGGCACCGGCGTCCAGGGCATCGCCTACACGGGGTTGTCGCAGTGGCTGCAGGACCTCATCGAAGCGGCCGAGGTGCTGGCGGCGGACAAGCCCGAATCGCCGTACCGGCATTTCCTGGAACTGGTCAGCGATCCCGCCTGGACGGGCGTGCTGGTGCTGCAGGCGGACCTGGATCCGTCCAGCCTGCCGGCTGGCCTGCAGGGCATCGCGGCCGGCCTCGACCTGACGCGCTTCGTCGCCCACCATTTCGGCTTCACGGCCAGCCGCGTGACGGTGCATGGCGACGGCAGCATCACCCTCGACGGCAATTCCAGCACCTTCGGCCTGGTCGACTACCAGGACCCGGCCTTCGCCGCCGGCCAGCGCAACGGCTTGCCGCCCGATACGCCGATCGCCCTGCCCGACACCGACAACTATGCGTTCCGCGTGCTGCAATTGCAGGTGCTGTTCGACAATGCCGCCATCAAGACCTTCAAGAGCTACGTGCAGCTGGCCGTCAACGGCCTGCTCGGCTCGCGCGTGACGGCCACCACCTTCGGCGGCAATGCGATGCCGAACAACGGCGTGGTCCTCGACGGCAGCTATATCGACCAGAATGGCACCGGCATCTACATCTTCGAGCAAGCCACGCCGTCGATATTCAGCCTCGACAGCAACCTGCTGCGCCACGTGGCGTTCCAGCGCATTCAGTTCAACTGCCTGGGCACCACCGACGCGGGCGCGACCGTGCTGAACCGTTTTTCCGTGTGGGGCACGCTGGACTTCGCCAGCCTGGACGACCGCACGGGCGCCGCGCTGGACCTGCTGTCGTTCGGCGCGCTGGCGCCGGACCTGCCGCCGGACGGCGCAGGCCTGGCCTTTTCCAACCTGGTGATCGACATGCGCTATCCGCAGACGACGCCGTCGGCCGTGCGCTTCGACGAGGTGACGGCCAACCTGGCCTACGACCTCGACGCCAGCCAGGCCAGGCCGGACAGCCTGTTCAGGGGCTTCGGCCTGGAACTGTCGGGCTTTATCGCCGCCGCCGACGGGCAAAAGCCGGCCGATTTCGGCTTCCTGCCCGTCAGCACGGCGCTGAACCTGGGCACGCTCGGCGGGCCCTGGCACGGCATCGTGTACGACGTCACCATGGGCGGGCCGGGCGCGCTCGTCTCGGCCGCCGGCTTCCATTCGACCCTGCTGCTGGCCTGGTCGCCCGCCAGCACGGCCGGCGACGACGAGCAAGCCGTCTTCGTCGGCCTGTCGCTGCCCGGCGCGGCGCCGGGCGCCAGGCTGATCAGCCTGCAAGGCATCTTCAAGCTGGCCATCGACAATATCGGGCTGATGCGGCAAAAAGTGCCCGATGGCGACTCCTATTATTACTGCCTGCGGCTCGACAACATCGCCATCAAGTTCCTCGGCATCGCCAAGCTGCCGCCCGACGCGAACATCCAGTTCTTCCTGTTTGGCGACCCGAAGAATACGGGCAGCCTGGGCTGGTATGCCGCGTACATCGCCGATGCGGCCGCCCGGCAGGAGCCGGAACTTGCCGCGCTGGCATTGCCCGCCATCTCATTGGGGAGCGCAGCATGACCAACGTCGTGTACTGGAATATCGAGAACTTCGGCATCAACAAGGTCAACAATCCCAGCCGCAAGCGGCCCCGCTATGGCGAAGGCGGCCGCTGCGGCGGCAATCTGCCGGCCGTGGCCGCGCAGCAGCGCTGCAACCATATCCTGACCATCCTGCGCGCCACGCAGCCCGATATCTTCGTCCTGATCGAGGTATCGGCCAGCGCCGCCGGCGCCGGCGACCTGGCGCCCGACACGGGCGGCCTGCAGGGCGCGATCTTCCTGCTGCAACAGCTGCGCAACGACGTCGCCGACCCCAACCGCGCTGCCTGGCGCATGGTGCCGCCGCTGAAAGTGGGCACGGGCGGGCGCACGGAATCGGTCGCCGTGCTGTACCGCGGCATATCGGGCACGGTTGGCACGCCCACGGAAGTGCGGCGCTATTTCACGGGGCCGAACGTGTGGACGGGCGGCGGCGTGTCGGCCGTGGCGGCCGGCGCCGTGCCCGCCGCCTACCCGGCCGGGGGCGCCGGCGCGTCCAACATCCAGGATTTGCTCAACCCGCCGGGCCAGCCGGCGCGCACCATCCCGGCCGGCGCGCAGTACAACGGCGGCCTGGCCGAGGGCATGGCGGCGGCGCGCATCGCCTTCGCGCCCGCGCCGCGGCCGGCCGCGCCGCCCATCGCTGGCGGCCTGGTCAATTTCAACGGCTTGCGCCAGCCCTTCATGGTCAGTTTCGTGGAAACCAACCAGGCCAACGCCATCACGCGCAACCTGACCCTGTTTGCCGTGCATGCGCCGCCCAACCACGGCGGCGCCACCAATTTCATCAATATCCTGCTGCGCGGCGTGCTCGACGTGGCGGCGGCGCCTGCCGGCGCGCCGCACAATGAAATCAAGCTGATCTGCGGCGACTTCAACCTGAACGCCATCTACGCGCAGCCGCCCGCGGCGGGCGGGCGGACCACGGCCTACGACCAGTTGCGCGCGATCAACTACATACCGCTGCTGGACCCGCCGCCCGTCATGCCGGTGGCCGCCAACCTGACGCTGGACGCCTACCAGGGCTACCTGGCCACGCATATCCGCCCCAAGCGCACCAAGCAGCAGCTGACGCAGCAATCGCGCTTCCTGTGGTCCGACAATACGGGCGGCGGCCCGCTGCTGGCATCGCCGTATCCGGGCTATAACTACATCGGCAGCGATATGGTGAGCAACTTTTTCTCGATCGACAATATGCTCGTCAACCCGCTGGTGCCGGCGAATAACTACCAGTTTACGGTGATGAATCCCGTCTCGGGCACGCCGTTCGCGCTGGCGGGCGCCATGCCCCCTGGCGTGCCCACCGGCACGCGCCCCCTGCCCGCGCAATTTACGAACTTGCCTGCCGGCATAGCCTGGCCGCAATCGCCGGCGGCCGTGTATGCCGTGGGCGAGGCGCGCACGCTGAACGGCTGGGCCAATTACGGCTACCTGCGCAGCACCAGCGACCACCTGGCGCTGTTTGCCGTGCTGTAGACAGAGCGTCCGGGCGGGTGCGAGCGTCCGCCCCGGACATCACGACTGATTCAAGGAGCAAGTTCGTATGGCCACCACCGATACCGCGCTGGAAAACCTGCAGCAAGCCATCGTCAACGCCGCCAGCAGCGGCCCGTTCGCCCTCGATGCCGCCTTCCTGGCAGCGGGCCTGGCCGACCCGGACGTCGCGCCGCCCGAAAAATTCGACGCCATCATCGGCCAGGCATTCCAGATCGACGCGGCGCAGTTCCTGATCAGCTGCGCGGCGGCCGACGTGGGCGCCGTCAGCGACGGCGTGTTTACGGTCAGCAAGGCGAGCCTGCCCTTCATCGGCGGCCTGCTGCACACCCCGGCCACGCTGGTGTTTTCCACGCAGCCTGCCGCCGCGCGCGCGCCGGGCGACGATGGCGACGGGGATGACGCGGCCGTGCTGGTGGTGCAGGTGGCCGCCAGTCCCGCCGACTGGAACTGGGACAGCAGCTTTCCCTTCATGGGCGGCTGGCCGTTCAGCGAGTTGCCGCTGGCGGGCGCGCTGCTGGTGTTTTCCAGCGCCGACGGCGTCTATCCATGGGGCGGCGACGGCGCGCTGTCCGTCACAGGCGGCGCCAAGCAGAACCTCAGCGCCAGTGTGGCCCTGCCCGCCTTCGTGACGCCGTTTCTGGAACTGTTTTCCGACCTGGCGGCGCCGCCGGGCAAGCTGCAGATCGGCGGCTACCTGGACATGGCGCTGTACGACGGCAAGACGTTCGAACTGGGCGGCCTGATGCCCAGCGGCGTGCTGTCGGCCACGCTCAGCGAGCTCGACTGCACGTTCGCCGGCTACCTGCGCGTGGCCGCGCCCAGCCTGACCGTGACGATCCCGCCGCCCGTCGATGCGCCGCCGCCCGACGCCCTGCTGCTGGACGGCGGCATGCAGCTGCTGCTGCGCGGCGAAGGCGAACTGGCCGACGAGGAAGCGGCCGACGGCGACCAGGCCGCCACGCTGGCCCTGACGGCCACGCTCAGCGTGGAAGGCGCAGGCGCCGCCGACTACACGCTGTCGCTGCTGCTGCAGCCATCGAACGCCGAAGGCGACGGCAACTACACGGTCAGCCTGGAAGCGGGCAGCGACGGGCCGCCCCTCAGTCCCGGCGCCGCCATCAGCCTGATCGGCGGGGGCGCCAGCTATTTCCGCGCCACCCCGGCCGTGCTGCAGGAGTTCCTGACGTCATTCGGCCTCGGCGGCATGACCATCAGCGGCAGCATCCCGCCCAAGGCGGCGCCCACGGTGGACCAGGTGACGCTGCAGCTGCGCAGCGTGCGCGATCTGAGCTGGCAACCGATCCCGGCGCCCACGCCCGAGCTGAGCTTTACCGTCACCTCGTTCTTCCTCGACTGGACGGCGTACCAGCCGCTGGCGAGCAAGGCCAGCGGAAAGTCGCGCTATGAATACCTGTTCGGCACCACCTTCACCCTGTTGCCCACGGTATTTCGCAATCTGGACGGCACGCCGGGCGGCGAATTCGAGGTGCAGTTCAACTCGGCGCAGCTGTTCCAGGCCAGCTTTCCCGGCAAGGCCACGCTGTCGGACTTCCTGTCCGTCGTCTCGAACGGCCTCGTCAGCCTGCCCGACAGCATCCAGGCCGAGGTGTCGAATATCGTGCTGAGCATAGACGGCGCGGCCCAGTCCTTCGCGTTTTCCAGCGACTACGCCATCAGCCTGTCCTTCCTGACGGTGGGCGGCGCGCCCATCCTGAGCATTTCGGAAGGCCAGATCAGCCTGTCGGGCATCAGCGCCACGGTGGCCGCGGACAAGCAGGAAGGCGCGCTGGCCCTTGTCGAGGCCGGCAAGGCGGGCGCCGGCACGGCCTGGGCCGGTTCCATTTCCGGCTTGCTGGGCGTGGGCGCCAGCCTGCAGGCGGCCGTCAGCGTGGCCTACAGCAGCCAGGAAACGCCGCCCCGCTGGACCCTCTCCGCCTCGCTCGCGCAGGAGCTCGACGTGGGCGAGATGATCAAGCAATTCTTTGCCGCCGGCGGCATCTATGATTTCCCCATCTTCTTGCCGGGCAACCTGAAGATTTCCGCGTTCGCCATCGAAGCGGTCATTCCCAGCGGCAAGCCCAGCACGGACCTGGCCACCAGCTACACGGTCGACACCACCTTCACCTGGCTGTTCTTGCTCGGCCAGCAAGAGATCGGCTTGCAGAAAGCCACGCTCTCGGTGCAGTATGACGGCGCCAAGCCGGCCGCGCAGCAATTCTCGGGCAAGGCCGATGCCGTCTGGATCTATACCGCCATCAATCTGAAACTGGGCTTCGGCTATGCGTTCCAGCCGACGGACAAGGGGCCGAACCACACGCTGTACGTGAGCTGGGAAGGCTTCACGGCAACCTATACCAGCGGCAACGAGATGCTCAGCTTCACCCTGGCGGGCTGGTCGCTGGGCAGCCTGATCCAGGCGCTCGTGCGCACGCTGGGCGATCCGTATTTCGTGCTGCCGTCGCCGTGGGACTTGCTGAACCAGGTCACGCTGGACGGCCTGTCCATCAACGTGTCGCTGAAAAGCGGCGAAAAGAACCGCCTCAGCGCCACCTACACGCTCAGTTCACCGCTCAACCTGGGGTTCATCGTCATCCGCAGCATCGTCTTCAAGCGCAATACGGACGGCAAGGTGACCCTGGCGCTGGACGCCACGGTGCCGCCATTACTCAAAGGCAGCATGGGCGACTTGCTGGACCCGGCCAAGGGCCAGGACGTGGAAGAGATGCCCAGCGTGCCGGGCGCCGGTTCCAGCTATTTCAAGGTCTTCCTGCTGATGCTGGGCCAGCGCGTGGCCATCAACGGTGCGACCGACTTCAGCTCGACCAAGGCCGTCATCGACGCGCTGGCCGGCGTGCCGCCTACCACGGGCAAGAACAATCCCGTCAATCCGGGCAGCGGCGTGCCGGGCCAGCCGTATTACCAGCCGGACAGCAACTGGCTGATCGCCGCGCATTTCGGCGTGCTGCAGACCGCCGGCGTGTGGGCCGTCGACGTGCAGATCGTCTTCAACGATCCCAACCTGTACGGCCTGCGCCTGACCCTGGGCAGCCCCAAGATGGGCGGCCTGGCCGGCCTGGTGGTCGATATCCTGTACAAGAAGATCAGCGACGACGTGGGCCTGTTCCAGATCGACTTCACCTTCCCCGACAGCATACGCAACCTGAACTTCGGCGCCGTCAGCGTGGTGCTGCCGATGATCGGCATCAAGATCTACACGAATGGCGATTTCCTGATCGACATCGGTTTTCCCTATAATATGGACTTTACGCGCTCGTTCAGTTTCAGCGCCATCGTCTACGGCGTGCCGGTGATGGGCTCGGGCGGCGTGTATTTCGGCAAGCTGTCGAGCGCGACGGCGACGCAGGTACCGAAAACCGAGCTCGGGTATTTCAATCCCGTCATCGTCTTCGGCCTGGGCCTGCAGCTGGGCCTGGGCTACAACTTCGTCAAGGGGCCGCTGAAAGCGGGCTTCGCGCTGACCGTGTTCGGCATCATCGAAGGCGTGATCGCCACCTACCATCCGTACGACCGCGCCAACGCCGTCGCGCTGGCCAACGCCGGCGCGTCCGGCAGCGTCCAGGAAAGCAGCTACTTCAAGCTGACGGGCACGTTCGGCGTGATCGGCATGCTGTACGGCGAAGTGGATTTGAAGATCATCAGCGCTTCGCTGCTCGTCAATATCACCGTGTCGGTGCAGATCGGCTACGAATCCTACCGCGCCATCCCCCTGTCCGTGACGGCTTCGGTGCGCATCAGCCTGCGCGTCAAGATCGACCTGGGCATCTTCAGCTTCACCATTTCCGTGGGCTTTTCCGCCACCGTCAGCGCGCAATTCCGCATCGGCAGCGACAGCCGCGCCCCGTGGGACGGCGGCGGCGCGTTGCGCCTGGATAGCCTGGCGCGCGGCCGCGCGCGCACCTTGCCGATGGAATTGCAGGCCGCCATGCTGCGCGCCGGGCCGCGCCGCCAGCCGCGCCGCGTGCTGCGCACCGGTGCCAAACCGGTGCTGCAGCTGGTGACGGCGCCGCAATTCACGGTGCTGGCGCCGCAGGGCGCCACCGCCAGCAGCGCGCAGCAAGGCGCGTTCGTCTGCCTGTTCGCCATGGATGCGCCGGACCCGGCCGCCGGCGGCGCGGGAACGGGCACGACCTCGTTCGACCTGCTGTGCACAGCGTATTTCCCGTGGCTGCTCGACGCCTTGCAGCCGGCGGTGCCGGCCGACGGCGCGGCGCTGGACCTGGCTGCCGCCGCGGCCGCCAGCGTCACGCTGGCGCAGCTGGTGGCGGGCATCCAGGTGCTGGCCGACCCCGCCATGCAGCCATTCGGCATGGGCGACCTGCTGCACTTCCTCGCCGACAGCTTCACCGTGAACATCAGCGCGCCGGGCGCCAATATGGACGGCGCCACGCTATTCCCCC
Organism: Janthinobacterium sp. GW460-12-1-14-LB5; assembly: GCF_059423585.1. Taxonomy (NCBI): domain Bacteria; kingdom Pseudomonadati; phylum Pseudomonadota; class Betaproteobacteria; order Burkholderiales; family Oxalobacteraceae; genus Janthinobacterium; species Janthinobacterium sp. GW460-12-1-14-LB5. Next base: position 59,904 of record NZ_JBWKYD010000016.1, read on the forward strand.
TGTTCGACGGCCTGCGGCTGGACGTGCCCGACCCGCAAGGCGGCGCCGGCACGCAGGCGATCGACCTCGAGACCTACGCGACGGCGACGGAGCAGTACCGCAGCACGGTGGCCGGCGTGCTGCGCCAGGTAGCCGCCAGGGTGGGCAAGGCGCCCGCCAAGCCCGCAATGCTGGCGCAGGACGACGCTGAGCCCGAATCGATGGCGGCCTTCATCTTCGTCGACGTCTTCAGCCTGATCGGCCGCGCGCTGCTGCAATCGGCCATCGATGCCTTCGACAATTACAGCTATGCGCTGCAGCCGGGCGACAGCATCGCCGGCATCGTCGCCGCCTTCAACGGGGCCGGCAACGCCATCGACGCGGACGACGTGTCGCTGCCGAATGCCGCGTACCCGCTGAACGGCGCGCTGCCGCTGCAGGTCGGCGGCTTGTCCGCCGTGATCCAGGCCGGCGATACGCTGGCGGCCATCGCCGCCCGCTACACGGATCCGGCCGGCGCCGGCGGGCGCTGGCAAACCACCGCGGCCCAGCTGATCGGCGCGAATGCGGCGCCGCGCGCGCTGCGCACGGGCGTCACGCTGGTCTTCGACTTCGGCGCCGGCGCCGTCAGCCACGTCACCGCGCCCGGCGACAGCTTCGGCGCCATCGCCGCCGCGCTGGGCGTGCCGCTGGCCGCCCTGGCGCAGCAGGCGTCGCTGTATGCGCGCGCCGACCTGCTGCTGCCGACGGCCATCCTCGCCGTGCCGCCGCTGGCCTATGCCTCGGCCGCCGGCGATACCCTGGCCGGCATCGCCAGCCGCTTTGCCGCCACGGTCGCCACGCTGGGGCGCGACAATGCCGGCGTCGCCAATCTGTTCGCCGCGGCCCCGGGCCGGCTGGCCATCGCCCGCCTCGACGCCTTGCCGCTGGAGCAGCTGTGGAGCGGCGTGCAGGCCAGCGGCGCCGTGGCCCAGGCCGCCGGCCAGGTCGCGCGCTTCGTCACCTATGGCTTGCGCCTGCCCGTGGCGCCGGGCCTGAGCCTGTCGCCATCCTTCCTGTATAGCAAGACGCAGACCGACTACGCGCTGTACCAGCTGACGGGCCAGCAATTCCCCACGCCCGCCAGCGCCGCCGGCGGCTACCGCATCGGCCTGGGGCGCAATGCCATGTCGCATGGCGTCACCCTCGATTTCATCACCTTCGCCGGCGCGCCCGGCACCAGCCTGCCCATCGACCTGGACGCCGCCTATGGCTTGCTGTCGGGCGTGCTGGCGTATGCGCAGGCGGGCAGCTTCGTGCCGTCGCCAACGCTGCAGATCCTGCCGCTGGCTTCCTTGCAGCCGCGGCAGTTCCCTGCGGCAGGCTACGCCGCCTGGATCACCGCCGACCTGGCGCGCCTGACGGCCGTGACGTCGGGCGCCGCTATGGCGGCGCGCGCCGCCGCCAGCCAGGCCACGCCGGCGCCGTATTTGTGGCAATTGCCCGACGCCATGCTGGCCAGCATCGCCCAGCGCCAGGACACGCTGCAGGCGCTGTACACCGAGGCGCAATACGCGGACATGCTGGCCCTGATGCCCGCCTACCGTCCCCGCATCGGCAACACGCCGCCCAACAGCAGCAGCACGGTATTCCAGGACGTGAGCGGCTATGCCTATGCCACGCGCGTGGACTTCCAGATCACGCGCATGCCGGCCGCCACCGTGGCCACCAACGACGCCAGCGGCACCGCGCTGGCCAGCGCGGCCACCCTGGCCCACGTCTACGAGCTGGTGGGACCGTCGGCCGCCGATGCCCAGCGCCTGCAATACTTGCTGAGCGGCATGGCCGCCGTGGGCGAAACCCTGGTGGCCGGCCTGTTCCTGCTGTACAGCGAAGGCGGCAGCGACCAGGTGGCGCTGACGGGCCAGGCCGATGCCGACTACCTGTGCTTCCTGACGCAAACCAATCTGTCCACGGAAAGCCATCCGCCAGCCAGCCGCATGCTGCTGGACGCGGCGGGGACGGCCTTGCCGCGCGGCATAGCCAACAGCCCCTCGCAATTCATCAAGCTGCTGTGGGAGCAATCGGTGGTGCGCGGCGGCGGCTACTATCTGTATTTCGAGGACATGGTGTCGGGCGCGGGCCTGCCGCCATCCGTCTTCGACGCCACGGGCACGGCCACGCTGACCCTGGTGGTGCCGCTGGCGCGCCAGGCTGTCGCCGCCGCCGGCACCGTGCCGAACTTCGTCAACGCCCTGCTGACGACGCAGGCGATCGATCCGCAGCAGGACGTGCTGGTGTTCGAATCGCAGAGCAAGCCGGCCAGGACCCAGCCTCTGGCGCGCGCCGCTGCGAGCACCCTGGCCGCCCTGGCCGCCACGTACGGCATGGGCGTGGGGCAGCTGGCGCAGCAAAACGCCGTGCTGCCGCTGCGCGCCGGCGCCAGCGTGCCCGTGGCCGGCATCCTGCACCAGCTGAACCAGCAAGACATGGCCGCGCCCGCGCAAGCGCTCGAGCGGCTGGCCGCGTATTACTCGGCCGGCGCCACCCCGCTGAGCGCGGCGCAGATCGCCGCCTACAATCCCGGCGTGACGGTGGCGCTGGGCGCGACCATGCGCATTCCGCCGCTCGTCTATCGCGTGCCTGCCGCCTCTGACGGTCCCGGCAATACCTTCGCCGCCCTGGCCGCCTACTACGGCCTGTCGGTGGACGCCCTGGCCCTGGGCGCGGCCGCCACCGAAGGCCTGTACGCCGATGGCGCCGTGCTCGACGTCGACAGCCTGGCCCTCGATGCGCAAGCGACCTTGGCGCCGGGCAACCTGTCGTTTCAGCTCGAGCGCAGCAACGACGGCGTGCCCGTGCTGCCGCCCGATCCCACGCCGCAGCAACGGCAGCAATATGCGCAAGCGACCCTGTCCGCGCTGTACAACACGCTGTCGGCCGGCCTGGGCGCCAACCCGTATTTCCGGCCCAGTCCCTACAGCCTGCCCTTCGGACCGCAGGACCACGCGAACGACGGCGACGGCGACGGCGGCGATGCTGGCGAAGCGCACCGCCGGCGCTATGCGGCCGCGGCCCTGGCCGATTACGACTACCGCCAGGCGCTGGGCTACCTGGGCAACGACAGCCAGGGACGGCCGTTCGCCACGCTCAATGCGGCGCCGGCCAATCCGCCGGCCGGCCTGCCGCCCGCCGCCGACAATCCCTACCTGGGCGTGGGCGGCCATGCGTCGCTGGCCCTGCGCTGGCAAGACCTGTTCGGCAACACCACCGTCACGCCGTTCGAGGCGCCGCCGGCAGGCTACACGGGCGCGCTGGACCAGGCCCCCGCCCCGCTGCGCTACACGGATCGCCTGCTGGGCCTGTCCGCCTGGCCGAAAGTCCAGGCCAGCTACCTGTATGGCACGGATGCGGGCGGCGCGCCTGCGCTGCTGCTGACCTTGCGCATGGATGGCCTGGCCTATGCCACGCCCGCCGATGCGATGCAAGACTTGCCCACCTACCAGCGCCTGTACTTCCAGCTGCACCAGGACTATACGGGCCTGGGCGTGCCCGGACTGAGCGGCAATGCGGTGAGCATCTCGCTCAGCAACTCCCTGCTGGCCACGCCGCTGCAGCCGCTGGGCGAGGCCCAAGCGCGGCAGGTGCGCGACTTCGCCGCCGCCTGCGCCATTTACCTGCAGGCCCTGGCCGGCGGCGGCAGCGCCACGGCGCCCGCCGCCACGCTGTCGGTGCCGGTGCCGCTGGCGCAACTGGCCGGCGCCAACCGCATCGCGCTCGACGTGGCGCTGGTGCTGACGCGCCAGGCCATCCTGCTCGATCCCCTGCTGGCGGCCCTGCCGGACGGCGCCAGCGTGGTCAGCGCCGTGCTGCCGCAGGCCGACACGGATGGCGGCGCGTCCAGCTACACCACGTTTGCCAAGGCGCTCGAAGCGTGCCTGAAGACGCCGCAATGGTCGATGCGCGCGGGCGCGGGGCTGACGCGCGTGGGCAGCGCCGGCCAGCAGACGCAGCAATTGTTCGCCGTGCGTTTCAGCGACACGCCCGGCCAGGGCATTCATTTCCGCCTGGGCCAGCAAGCCAGCTACTACGCGCCGCTGCCCGTCGCCAATTCGCTGGAAAGCCGCACGGTCAGCATCGACGCCTATCCGACCAATGCGCCGCATGCGCTGACGTTCAACAGCGTCGACCTGAACCTGTGGCTGCAAAGCTGTCTCGACGCCATCGACAAGTTCCTCTCGGCAACCTATGCGCCGCCCGCCTACATCCTCGATCGCCTCAACGGCATCGCCGATCCGCTGCAGAGCGGCCAGCTGGGCCTCGTACTCAAGGCGAAACAGACGCTGGCCGACGCCATCAGCGCCACGGTCAGCCCCGTGCTCAGCAGCAGCGCCGCGGACGAAGCGACGCGCGCCAGCGCGGCCGCCACCATGCGGCAGCAGCTGCTGACCACCCTGGGGCCGGCCTTTGCCGCCGGCGCCGTGGTGGTGTACGGCGTGGACCAGGTCACGGGCGCGGACGGCATCTACGCGGCCGGGCCGCCCGCGCTGTACGGCCAGCCCGCCGGCGCGGGCGCAGCCGACGGCGGCGACAACCAGAACTACACCTTGTTCCCGACCCGGCTGCCTTTGCTGGGCGCGGCAGTGCCGGAGCAGAGCCGGCTGTCATTCAACTTCATCTCGAAGAATGTCGAAGGCCAGGCCTATGTGCCGCTGGACTTGCGCTATCAGATCACGCACATGGAATTCGACCAGCAATTCGTGCCCGGCATCGAAAACTACGCGCAAAGCCAGTGGCTGCTGTTCATCACCGGTCCGTTCGAGGTGCCGCTGGGCAATGGCACGCAATACATCCCCGTCCTGAACCGCGCCCTGCCCGTGCCGCCCACGGTCAACCGGCAGACGGCCACCGCGTCCGCCGCGCCGCAGGCCGGCCGCCTGCGCCTGGCCGCCGACGGCTTGCAGCCGGCCCAGCTGGCCCAGTGGGATTACGGCTTCAGCTATACCTATCGCCAGGCGGCGCAGGATGCCGTGCACGTCAGCATCGTGCTCAACGTGCCGCCGCAGGCGGCCAGGCTGTCCGCGGCGGCCGGTCCCGACCTGTTCACGGCGCTGGCCGCCTTCGTCAGCAACTATCCGCTCATCTCGGCCGACCTCGACGCGTTCCTCGCGCCTCTCGACGGCAAGCAGGACACGGCCGATAGTATCGCCAAGGCAACATTGGCCACCACCGCCTTCCAGCAACTGGTGAGCCAGGTGGCGGCCAGCTATGGCGAGCATTTCGGCGCGGCGCGGCTGGCGGCGGCGCAAGGCGAGGCCAGCGTGGCCGTGGAATTCGACGCGCGCCTGGAAGACCACGACGGCGACGCCTGGTATGCGCTGCTCAATGTCACCGTCGGCGGCGCGCCCGCCACCTACGACCCGCAGGCCGGCACCCTGAGCAACGGCGCCGTCAGCGTGCCCGTGCCCGTGCTCGGCATCGATGCGCAGCAGTACCGGGCCACGCCGGCCACGCCCACGCCGCCCGATGCGCTGCTGGCCTACCGCTACGCGGCTAGCGCCGCCGGCGCGCCCGACCTGTCGTTTGCCGCCGCGCTGGCCAATACCGGCCGCGAGGTGCGCATGCCGGGGCTGAACGTGATGGTGTACCAGAATGCCCAGGCCTCGCTGTACGTGCAGCGCAACCGCTACCTGTGCCCGCCCAGCCAGACCCAGGTGTCGACCATGCCCGCCTTCCTGTACCAGACGCCGGTCGTCAAGTTCAGCGACCCCATCCTGCCACGCCTGAGCTGGCAAGGCTATGATTTGCGGCAAGTCGCACCGGTGGGCGGCAGCGACGTGGCGGCCTACATGAGGGGCTTCTTCAACGCCCTCTTCACGGGCGCCTCGGGCAGCGTGCGCATCGCCATGGATGGCAGCTATTCCTACAGCGTGATGCCGGCCGTGGCGGGCTTTCCCCGCACCTCGCTGCCGGTCAGCCTGCTGCCGGCCGTGCTGGCGCCCATCGATGCGGCCCAGCCGCCCGCCGCGCCCATGGCGCTGGTGGCCCAGGTGCAGCAATGGTATGACACGCAGCAGCCGACCACGGGTGGCGGCGCGGCCATGGATTTCCGTCTGAATTTCTTTACGGACGGCGCGCCCGAGCAACTGCTGCTGTCGCTCGACGACGTGCGCTGGGTGGTGCGGCCCTGACGCGGCGGCAGCGTCAGGGCACGGGCGTGCGCAGCGGCAAGCCGGCAAAGTGGGCGGCCAGGTTATCGACCACCAGTTGCCCCATCGCGTGCCGCGTTTCCACGGTCAGGCTGCCCACGTGGGGCGTGAGCACTACGTTCGGCAAGGCGCGCAAGGCTGCCGGCACGCGCGGCTCGTCGGCAAACACGTCGAGGCCGGCCGCGCCCAGGCGGCCCTGCTGCAAGGCGGCGATCAGGGCGTCTTCGTCGATCAGGGCGCCACGGGCGATGTTGATCAGGGTGCCTTGCGGACCGAGCGCGTCGAGCACCGTGCGGTCGATGCTCTTGCGCGTGGCCGGCGTGCCCGGCGCGCAAACGATCAGGTAATCGCTTTCCTGCGCCAGGGCCAGCAGCGATGCGGCGCGTGGCGCGCTCGCGCCGGGAATGGCGCGCGGCTGGAAGTAGCGGACCTGGACGCCGAAGGCGGCCAGGCGCAGCGCGATGGCTTGCCCGATCTGGCCGAAGCCGAAGATGCCGGCCGTCTTGCCGCGCAGGCTGGACGCTGGGGCGATGGCTTCGCGGCGCTCCCAGCCGCCGTCGCGCACGAAACGGTCGAGCGCCACGACGTGCCGCGCGCTGGCCAGCAGCAAGGCCAGCGCCAGGTCGGCCACGTCATCGGTCAAGACGTTCGGCGTGGTGGTGACGGCGATGCCGCGCTCGCGCGCTTGATCGAGCGCCACGCCGTCGAGGCCCACGCCATTGACGGCGACGATTTCCAGGTTCGGCAGCAAGGCCATGTCGCCGGCGTTCAAGCCCAGCGCGCCCGTGGTGACGACGGCGCGGATGCCGGGCGCCCGTTCGGCCAGCCAGGCATGGCGCTCGTCCGCCGGCACTTGCCAGGCGTGGTGGCACGTGTAGTGCTGTTCCAGCTGCGCGTTGACGGCAGCCGAAGGGCTGGGGGCGAGGATGAGGAGTTCGGGTGGCATGGGCGTCCTGGGTCGTGTCGACAAGATTTGCAGACGCAACTTAGCATAGTTGGGAACCAGCCGGGGCTGAGCGCCCGTAATTGCCGTGAAAACCGTGTACCGCTTGGAAACTTTAGCCCGGGCAAGGCACGCGCTTGACCTTGCCACCCGTCTTGAACGGGTCGGCGCCGGAGCCAGGATTGTCGGCCATTCCATAGCAGGTGGCGCCGCCGGCGCTGACGACGCGCGTGGCGGGCCGGCCGTCGGCCGTCAGGTATTCTTCCACGCGGATGATGGGGCCGCCGCGCCAGGCGGAGGCGACCAGCTTCTGGAAGGCGCTTTCACTTTTCAGGTCGGCAGCGGCCAGCCAGGGTTTGTCTTGTTTCAGTTCGCCGCGCAAGGCCTTGTCGGCGGCGCCAGCGGCCAGCCGGGCGCGCGTGCGCAAGTCGGCGCCGGCCGGCGCGGCGGGCAAGTCTTCGGCGGGCACGGTGATGCTTTCCGCAGCCACGGCCGGTGGCGCGGGGATGGCGGGAGGCGCGGCCGGCGGCGCACTGCTGCGCGCGCGCGGCACGGGAGCCGGCATGGGCAGCGGCAAGGCCATCGGCGGCGCCTGCGGCGTTGGACGGGGCGGCAGCAGGGTCATGAAGGCCACTTCCGTGTATTGCTTCAATTGCCGTGCCGGCAGCAGCAGGAAATACAGGCCCAGCACGTGCATGGCCAGGATCAGCGCGACGGCCGCGCCTTTCAGGCTCAAGCCGCCCCGTATGCGCAGGCGCAGGGAGGCGGACGGTAGATGGCGGTGCAATGGCATGCGGTTTCCTGTGGGCGCCGGGCGCGATGGCCTATTTTAGCGAAACTTGACCGTAGGCATTAATAAATCCACAAGGTATCGTCTGGCGCGCCTTTTCCCGCCAGATTCCGGCACTTTTAGGCGCCCGGTGTGGCACGGATGGCGACTTTTTTTTGCCGCTTTCTCACACTTTCCCACGCGCGGCGCCTCACTGGAATATAATGATAATCATTCTCATTAATATCCGGATAACTCCATGCGCACCTTCCGCCGCGTCCCTACCCCGTTCGCCCTGGCCGCCTTCCTGCTGGCCAGCGCCGCCGCCCATGCGCAAGACGCGCAAACCATGCCGACCGTGGTCGTGAGCGCCTCGGCCGACGCCTCGGCGGAAGGCTTGTCGAAAGCCTACGCGGGCGGCCAGGTGGCGCGCGGCGGGCGCATGGGCATCCTCGGTGCCGTGGACATGATGGACTCGCCATTCGGCAGCACCAGTTATACGCAGCAATTCATTGCCGACCAGCAAGCGCGCAGCGTGGGCGACTTGCTGCAAAGCGATCCGGCCGTGCGCATGTCGCGCGGCTACGGCAATTTCCAGGAAGTGTATGTGATCCGCGGCTTCGCCCTCGATTCCGATGACGTCGCGTACAACGGCCTGTACGGCGTGCTGCCCCGCCAATATGTCTCGCCGGAACTACTGGAAAGAGTGGAAGTGTTCCGTGGCGCCAGCGCCTTCCTGAACGGCGCGGCGCCGGGCGGCAGCGGCATCGGCGGCGCCATCAACCTGATGCCCAAGCGCGCCGGCAACGCGCCGCTGACGGAACTGACCGTGGGCGTGGAATCGGGCGGCCACGCCTATGCGGCCATCGACGTGGCGCGCCGCTTTGGCGAGCAGCAGGAATTCGGCGTGCGCGTGAATGCCGCCAAGCGCCAGGGCGAGACCGGCATCCAGCGCGAAGACCACGACGTGGGCATGTTTTCCGTCGGCCTCGACTATCGCGGCCGCAATTATCGCCTGTCGGCCGATGCCGGCTACCAGAATTTCGACCTGACATCGCCGCGCCCGTCCGTCGGCATTGGCAGCGTGGCCGTGCTGCCATCCGCACCCGATGCGTCGAAGAACTTTGCCCAGCCGTGGAGCTATTCGAAGGAACACGATGTGTTCGGCACGGCGCGCGCCGAAGTGGATCTGGCCAAGGATGTCGTGGCCTGGGCCGCATTTGGCTCCCGCTCGACCAGGGAAGCCAACAGCCTGGCCGAGCCGACGTTGACTTCGATCAATGGCGACGCCGAGGTGTCACGCTTCGACAATGCGCGCAAGCAGGAAATCCGCACGGGCGAACTGGGCATTCGCGGCAAGCTCGTTACGGGCACCGTCAAGCACACCCTGGTGGCCAGCTGGTCCGGGCACTGGAATGAAGCGAAGAACGCGTATGCGATCGGCGACAAGTTTGCCACCAACATTTACGCACCGGTCGACGTGACCGCGCCGCCGACGCCATACGCGGGCGGCATCATGAGCGACCCGCGCATCACCCAGAAAACCATCCTCAACAGCTACGCCCTGGCCGACACCATGGCCTTCCTCGACGACAAGCTGCTGCTGACCGCGGGTTTGCGCCGCCAGCAGATCAAGGATGCCGGTTACGACTACAACACCTCGGCGCCGCAAGGCAAGGCCTATGACGAGAGCGCCACGACGCCCGTGGCTGGCATCGTCTTCAAGGCCAGCAAGGACGTGTCGCTGTACGCCAACTACATTGAGGCGCTGGTCAAGGGGCCGGCGGCCACGGGAACGTACGTGGAAAACGGCCAGCAGCTCAATGTCGACAACATGGGCGAGGTGTTTGCGCCGTACAAATCGAAGCAGAAGGAAATCGGCGTCAAGTATGACGGCGGCAAGCTGGGCATGAGCGCCGCCCTGTTCACGACAAGCAAGCCTTTGCTGGCCGTGGTCGGCAAGCGGGCCGAACTTGATGGCGAACAGCGCAACCGTGGCCTGGAATTGTCGATTTTCGGCACGCCGATGCAGGGCGTGCGCCTGCTGGGCGGCTTGACCTGGCTCGATGCAAAGCTCAGCAATACCGGCGTGGCCACCAACAATGGCAAGAAACCCATCGGCGCACCGGAAACGCAGATGAGCGTTGGCGGCGAATGGGACGTGCCCGGCGCGCCGGGCCTGACCCTGAACGCCCGCACCATCTACACCTCGACGCAATACGCGGACCTGGCCAACAGCAGGCAACTGCCATCGTGGACCCGCCTCGACATCGGCGCGCGCTACCTGACGCAAGTGGCGGGCCGTGACGTGACCTTGCGCGCCCGCGTGGACAACGTGACGGACCGCAATTACTGGTCGTCGTCCGTGTCGTCCTTCAATATCGGCTCGCTGGTGCTGGCCGCGCCGCGCACCGTGGTGGTGTCGGCCAGCGTGGCGTTTTAAAGACCGCGCGCCTGTCGCGCGACGAAAAGCTGCCTTCGGGCAGCTTTTTTTTATGTGTGCGCGCCTGTGCCGCAAGCCACGCTTCGGCGACAATGCGGCATGAAACGACTCCCTGCCCTGCTGCTTTTGCTTTGCCTGTCCCTGCCAGCCGCTGCCCAAAAGCAAGCCGCCTGTCCCTACGCCGCCTGGAAAAGCGGCTTCAAGGGCGATGCGCGGGCGCAAGCCACGTGCTTGTTGCGTCCCGTCAAACTGTATGCGCGGCTGGGCGACAGCGCGCCGCTGCCGGACTTTCTTGCCGAGCACATCGGCCAGCGCACGGACGTCGCCCCGTCCCGGCTGCGCGCCTGGCTGGCGCAGCAATCGATCAGCGAAGCGGACGCGGGCGGCGCCGTCGATGCACCGCTGTCGCGCGCCGTGGGCCGGCTGGCGGCACCGATGGCCCGCTATTTCGTCATCCACGACACCAGCTACCCGAATTTCTTGTTGGAAACCATTCCCGAGCACATCAACGACGCCAGCTGGGATTTCAACAACTTTACGCTGCGCAATCCGGCCTTGGGCGGCGGCCCGAAAGGCCATGTCTACGTGAACCGCCTCGGCGGTTCCCTGGCCGTGCGCGACTTCGGCACGGCCGGCTATGCCAGCAAGCTGGAAAAGGACAAGCCGTCGCTGACGGGCCTGTTCCTGCACGTGGAACTGGTGCAGCCGCGCCATTCCGTGCCCGGCGGCGGCAAGGGCAACGACGGCCTGGCGCCCGATCCCGGCTTTACGCCCGCCCAATACGAGCGGCTGGCCCTGCTCTACATCGCCGCCAGCGTGCGCAAGGGCACGTGGCTGATCCCCGCTTTCCACGCCGTGCTCGATACGGGCTTTGCGAACGGTCATGACGACCCACAGAACTTTTCAATAGCTCAGTGGTCGCATCAAATCGCATGTTTGACACTCGTCATTAAAAACAGTCAACTGAAAAATTAAGGGCATTACATTTGTTAGGCTGGAGGATAATATACAGACGTAAAAAAAACTTTTGCACTATCACACCTGCCCTGAAAAATTTATGACATTCACAGAAATTTTTTTCACGCCCCATATGTGAAATAGAAAACAGGCTTTACGGCAAGCCGGCTCACCACAGGTAGTTTTCGTGGGATGCCAAATATTTATCTTTCATTTTTTTATTCCCTGGATACATGGTGCAAATATGAAAAATACTCTTCGATTTTTCAGTGTGCTGTTTGGAATTTTTCTATACTTTACTTGCAATGCGGCAACCAAGGAGGAAATTGATATTGCAAAAAATCAAGCGGATTATCTTGAACAGATAAAACGAATATCAGATGCGAACAAAGCTATTGCTGAAGCGAATAATGCAACAAAATTAATTGAGGGAAATTCTTTGAATTTACTCTCAAAAACACAGATAGAACTCGCAAAAGCCACAGCCGATGTAGATAAGGCTCGAATAGAGGCAGACAAGGCGAGAATCGAGAAGGAAAAGAGCTTGCTTCCAACTCCACTAGATCCATCAAAATACAGAGTAAATGCCCCAAAAGCTCCAGCAGTAGATGCGGCGGCGATTGAAATGACTTACGACAGTGTGTTACTGATTTCCGATATCGTTTCCAAAAAAATCAAGGCTGCCATTTCAAACCCTGCATTGGGTTGCCAGCGAGAAATAACCAAAAGCACATCACTCCCTATCATTGTCCAGGAAGAAAGCAAGCCCCGACAACTTATAGATATTTACAGATCAACATTGATTAACGTAAATTTTTTTGAGAAAAAAATTAATGCGGCAAATGCAGAACTAAATTCCGCTCTCACGGTATCAAAGCCTGAATTGGGAACCATTACTATAACAGGATTAAATTCTGCATCAGCAATTATTGAAACGGCAATTTCTTTGGCGGCAGCATTGAAGCCTCAATATACCATGACATCTATTTCTGGAAAAACTATAGCAGATAGTGCATTCAGATGGAGTTTATATTCCTCACTCGAAGGAAGTGCACGCATAATCAATCCTGAGCATGCCATAAGCAACATAAATTTCCCAGATTCGGAAAATGACAACGAGGAAAATGGCGACAATCATAACGTTTATGGCACTTTGACAAAAAAATTCAGCAAACTGAGTGACTCAATAAATGATTCAGTCGATTTAATAGATAAATCAAATGAAAAGATTAAAGAAGCAAAAAACGAGATATCGAAATTACCGAAGAAAAAAGATGCGTCCCCCAACAATATGAAGCCCGATGCGAAGGAACTAGCGGCGCTGAATGCTTATATTGCTTCTGTCACAGATTCCACCAAAAAACTTCAGGCAACTGTGGATTTGACAAAAAAGGCAATGATTGACCTGAATGTGCCATACGAAAATGGCATTAGCACAATGAATGCCGCGACCCAAGGGGAGCTAATCCTGGACGCCATGCGGACTGGATGCCTGTACACACTATCAACGCAAGTCATTGATTCCGCCATTGACGTCATTGCCAAAGATGGATTATTTTCTGGCTTGCAAGTCAGAACTGGACAGGCTTCGATTGTACGTTGGGCATTACATAATGAATTTGGTATTTTAATTTCATCCGGGATTGCAAAAAATAGAATTCCTCCCAAGAAAATCGCGTTGAATGAATGACTATGATTGCAGCCAGATAATAAGAATATGAAACTGAATAATTTGATATTCCTGTTTTCCAATGCCAGGCACGAAAACTGAAACACATGAGGGCGGATATCAAGGAAATAGAATATGCATTTGATATCTTTAATGCGTATGCAGAATTTGAAAACTACTCTATCGTTCTGCGGCTGTTATTACCCCAGGTTAGTGCAGGTATGCATGAGCATATTACGGGCTTTGCGAATGGTCATGACGACCCACAGAACTTTTCCCTGGCCGAGTGGTCAGCCTCGCTTTCCCGCCTGTATGCGGCCTTGCGGCAGGCCGATACTGGTCAATAAGGCGTTTTCCTGGCGGCGAATCAGGCGCATACTATGATGAGCATAGTCATTCCTGTCCGGGAGTCCAGGTGAATATTGCCACGGATCATCATGCGGGTCGCCAGGCTCGCGCGCGCCAGCCACTGCAGCGCGCGCAGCGCATCTTTGCCATGCGCGACGCCGTCCTCAACGCCTGGGAACAGCGCGTGCGCGCCAAGGTGCGCGGCGCCGACCGCTTGCTCACGCCCATACTCATCAATACCCTGCCCGCCTTCTTCGACAACCTGGCCGAAGCCCTCACGCCGGGCCATCCGCGCGACAATGCAGCCAGCAACAGCAACGTGCCCGCCGTGCATGGCAACGAACGGGCGCGCATGACCAATTACGGGCCGGAACAGGTGATCCAGGAATACCAGATCTTCCGCGACTGCTTCGCCGCCGCCGCCCACGATGCCCATATCACCTTGCGCCGCAAGGATTGGCAGGTGCTCAACGAGTCGATCGACTCGGGCATCCGCGAATCGATACGCGAATTTACCAGCATGCACGAAGGCTTCCGGCGCCGCATCGCGGCCGGCCTGTCGCACGACATGCGCAACCCGCTGGCCGTGATCAGCACCAGCGCCCAGCTGCTGCTGCGGCCAGCGGAGCCGGAACGCGTGGTATTGCTGGCACGCAAGATTGCCGAGCACAGCAAACGGCTCGACAGCATGATCGAGGAATTGCTCGACACCCTCAGCTACCACCAGGGCCAGCGGCTGCCGCTGGCCCTGAGCCAGTTCGACGTGCTGCCCCTGGTACACGCCGTGGCCGGCCAGGTCAACCTGCAGCGGCCCGGCAAATGCCAGGTCAGCGGGCAATCCGTCACCGGCTGGTGGTGCGAGAACTCGCTGCGGCGCGCACTGGAAAACCTGCTCGGCAATGCCATCAAGTACGGCGACGACGCGCCCGTCAAGGTGCATGTGGAAGCGTGCCACGAACGCCTGATCATCACCGTCCACAACGGCGGCCACGCCATCGCGCCGGCCCAGGCGGAGCGCATCTTCGACTACCTGCGCCGCGAGAACGACAGTCCCGCGCCCGGCTGGGGCATCGGCCTGCCCTTCGTGCAGAACGTGGCCGAAAGCCACGGCGGCAGCATCGCCGTCGACAGCGCGCCGGAAACGGGCACCAGCTTCATCTTCGACGTGCCCGTCGATTGCCGTCCCTTCGTCCCGCCCGCTGGCGTCCCCAACAGTGACAGCTGACGCACCAAAACGGTGCAAAGGCTGGCGCGACGCCACAAAAGTGGTCATCTTTACACCTGTTCCCGTCCGCACTGTTGGCACGTTTCCTGCTGAGCTATACACAGACACGGCTCAAGGGACATCACAACATGGCAAATTTTTTCAATGAAATGACTGCAGATGACGTGGGGACGGACAGCAAGGTACGCGAACACTATCGTGAATTCGACAACTGGCTGGCGCAGCAATCCCCGGAAACCATCGCCCGCAAGCGGGCCGAAGCCGACCTGACGTTCCGCCGCGTCGGCATCACGTTCGCCGTCTACGGCGACGATGCCGGCACGGAACGCCTGATTCCGTTCGACACCATTCCCCGCATCATCCCCGCCGCCGAATGGGCGCAGATGCAGACGGGCCTGGTGCAGCGCGTGCAAGCCTTGAACATGTTCATCCATGATATTTATCATGAGCAAAACATCATCAAGGCGGGCATCATTCCCGCCGAGCAAATCTACAAGAATGCCCAGTACCGCCCGGAAATGCAGGGCATCGCCGTCGCTTCCGACATTTACGCCCACATCGCCGGCGTCGACATCGTGCGCGCGGGCCAGGGCGAATTCTATGTACTGGAAGACAATTTAAGGGTGCCCTCGGGCGTGTCCTACATGCTGGAAGACCGCAAGATGATGATGCGGCTGTTCCCGGAACTGTTCGCCCGCAACCGCATCGCCCCAGTCGACCATTACCCGGACATGCTGCTCGACAACCTGCGCTCCGTCGCACCGATGGGCATCGATGACCCCACGGTCGTCGTCATGACGCCGGGCATGTACAACTCCGCCTACTTCGAGCACGCCTTCCTGGCCCAGCAAATGGGGGTGGAACTGGTCGAGGGCAAGGATTTGTTTGTCAACGACAACTCTGTTTACATGCGCACCACGCGCGGACCCAAGCGCGTGGACGTCATCTACCGCAGGGTCGACGACGATTTCCTCGACCCGCTGGCTTTCCGCTCCGATTCGTCGCTGGGCGTGCCGGGCCTGCTGTCCGTGTATCGCTCGGGAAGAGTCACCCTGGCGAACGCCATCGGCACGGGCGTGGCTGACGACAAGTCGATCTATCCGTTCGTGCCCGACATGATCAAGTTTTACCTGTCGCAGGAGCCGATTTTGAACAACGTGCCCACCTACCAGTGCCGCAAGAGCGCCGATTTATCCTATGTGCTGGCGAACCTGGCGAAGCTCGTTGTCAAGGAAGTGCATGGCGCGGGCGGCTACGGCATGCTGGTGGGGCCGGCGTCGAGCGCCGCGCAGATCGAGGACTTCCGCCAGCGCCTGCTGGCCAATCCGGGCGGCTATATCGCCCAGCCGACCCTGGCCCTGTCCGCCTGCCCCACGTATGTCGAGGCCGGCATCGCGCCCCGCCACATCGACCTGCGTCCGTTCGTGCTGTCAGGCAAGACGATTTCCATGGTGCCCGGTGGCCTGACCCGCGTGGCGCTCGGTGAAGGCTCGCTGGTGGTCAATTCCTCGCAAGGGGGCGGCACCAAGGATACCTGGGTACTGGAAGCCACATTATCAGAAGAAAAAGCAGCTTTTGCAGGAGAAAAAACATGCTGAGCCGCACTGCCGATCATTTGTTCTGGATGGCCCGCTACACGGAGCGGGCGGAAAATACGGCGCGCATGCTCGACGTCAACATGCAGACGTCCATGCTGCCCCAGTCCGAGCAGGACGCGGAGCAAGGCTGGCGCGCCACCCTGGGCATTTCCGAGCTGCAAAGCGCGTACGACCACAAATATGGCCGCTTCCACACGCGCGACGTGCTCGATTTCATGGTACGCGACCCGAACAACCCGTCGTCGATCCTCGCCTGCCTGACGGGCGCGCGCGAAAACGCTCGCGCCGTGCGGGGGACCTTGACGACGGAAGTGTGGGAAATCCAGAACGCCACCTGGCTCGACATGCAGAAGCGCTTGAAAAGCAATCTGCTGGAAACGGACCCCAGCGCCTTCTTCGAATGGGTCAAGTACCGCTCGCACCTGTCGCGCGGCGTCACTTTAGGCACCATGCTCAAGGACGAGGCGATCCACTTCATCCGCCTGGGCACCTTCCTGGAGCGGGCCGACAATACGGCGCGCATCCTCGACGTGAAGTTCCACGGCGCGCGCGACACCTCGAAAGACGTCGCCCAGCGCGATTTTTACTACTGGGCGGCCCTGCTGCGCTCCGTCTCCGGCTTCGAGATCTACCGCAAGGTCTACCGCGACGTGATCACGCCGGCACGGGTGGCGGAACTGCTGATGCTGCGCGGCGACATGCCCAGGTCGCTCCTGGCCTGCATGGATGACGTGGTGGAAAATCTGAAGCATATCCGCAACGATGTGTCGGCCGATACGGAGCGGTTCGCCGGCAAATTGCATGCCGAGCTGAAATTCGGCCATATCGACGACATCATGAAGGCGGGATTGCACCATACCTTGACGGAGTTTCTGGAAAACATTTATGACCTGGGCAACCGGGTCAGCCGCGACTTCCTCGTTCCCCTGGCGGCCTGATGCAGCTCACCATCCGCCACGAAACCCGCTACGCCTACAGTGCGCCGCTGGCCTACACGATACAGCAGCTGCACCTGACGCCGCGCGTCGAGCCGCAGCAGCGGGCACTGTCCTGGCAAATCACCACGCCGGGCCAGTGCCACGCCTACACGGATGCCTACGGCAATCTGTCGCACATGCTGACGATCAACGGCAGCCACCAGTCGCTGAGCCTGGTCGCCCAGGGCGTGGTGGAAACCATCTACCCGCACAAGGGACGGCTGAACCTGGTCGACACCCTGTCGCCGCTGTTGTTTACCATGCCGACGCCGCTGACGCAGGCCAATCCCGCCATCGTGGAGCTGGCGGCCGCCAGCCTGCCGGACCGCCGCGTGACGGCCGGCACGGGCCATCTGCTGCGGCTGGCCGAACACATCGTCGGCAAGGTGGCGTATGAAAGCGGCGCCACCATGGTCACCACCACGGCCGGCGACGCCCTGGCGCTGGGGCGCGGCGTGTGCCAGGACCACGCGCATCTGTTCCTCGCCTGCTGCCACGCCTGGGGCATCCCGGCCCGCTATGTGTCCGGCTACATCGATCCGGGCACGACGGGCCACGCGGCCAGCCACGCCTGGGTCGACGCGTGGACGGAAGACACGGATTTCGCGGGCTGGGTCAGCATCGACGTCACGCATGCGCGGCTGATGACGGACGCGTATTGCCGTCTGGCCATCGGGCGCGACTACGATTCGGCCGCGCCCGTGCGCGGCGTGCGCCAGGGCGGCGGCACGGAAACCTTGCACGTGGACGTGCAGATCGCGCCCGTGTAAATGGGCAGGAATGAGGCTGGCCGGGGCTTGCGGCGGATAGCCCAGCCCCGGCTGGTGTAGAATGTTCCCCCTTTTGATTTGATTTACGACAATGACATACTGCATAGGCATGCGCCTGAATGAAGGCCTGGTCTTCCTGTCCGATTCCCGCACCAACGCCGGCGTGGACCAGGTGGGCACCTTCCGCAAGATGAGCGTGTTTGAAAACCCGGGCGACCGCATGCTGGTGCTGATGACGGCCGGAAACTTGTCGATTTCGCAAGCGATCCGCCAGCTCGTTTCCGACCACGTCGATGCGGACGGGCGCAGCATCTGGAACGTGGCCAGCATGTACGACGCGGCCCGCATCGTGGGCGACGCCGTGCGCGCCGTGCACCAGCGCGAAGCGAAGGCCCTGGCCGACTGCGGCATCGACTTCAACGTCAGCATCATCGTGGGCGGCCAGATAGGCGCCGAGCGCTGCCGGCTGTTCCAGGTGTATTCGGCCGGCAACTTCATCGAATCGCACGATGAAAACACGTATTTCCAGATCGGCGAAGCGAAATATGGCAAGCCCATCATCGACCGCGTCGTCAACCCGACGACCCGGCTCGACGAGGCGGCCAAGTGCGCGCTGATCTCCATGGATTCGACCCTGCGCTCGAACATTTCCGTCGGCTTGCCGCTGGACTTGCTCGTCTACACTGCGGACAGCCTGGCCGTCACGCGCTTCGTCGCCATCGATGAAAAGAACCAGTATTTCCGCATGATCCGCGACACCTGGGGCGAGCAATTGAAGCAGGTCTTCGAAGGCATCGCCGATCCCGTGTGGAATGCGGCGCCGGAGACCACGGCGAACGTGCTGTCGTCCACCAGCATGCAAAGCAAGCCCGTGCGCGTGGCCATCCCCGGGCACGTGAGCCGCGGCGGCCTGACGATGGCGCCCCTGCAATCCTTGGCGCAGCAGTTCAGCGACGACAAGCAACATTGATCCGCCGCGCACCAGTTGCGCGCAGTGCTGGACAAGTCGCTTTCCGCGTGCTTTTATAGCAATATGAGTTGATATTTAATTCATATTGATCAGAGAGGCAGGTGGCGCATGGACTTGATCACTTCCGCCGTCGTCGCGGCCATCGAACATGGCGCGCCCGGCCACGCCCCGGCAGCCGTCGCCAGCCACTATCAACGCCTGAAGCTGGCCATCGCCAAGTTCGACGGCGCGGCCGCCATCCTGGCCGCCATCGGCGCGCTGGAGGCCGAACCCGGCAATACCCAGCTGCAACTGGCCCTGTCGGCCGCCCTGTCCACGGCGAAAGTGCCCGACGACATGGAAACCCTGTTTGCCGCGCAAGGCTTGCTCGATGCGCTGCGGCGCCCGCCCTCCCCGTTGCCAGAGGTGGCAACCGCGCCCGCCCCGGCCGATAAAAGCACCGTCGTGTCGAACTATGCCGTGGTGAAAGTGTATTTCGCCACCGACCGCCAGCGCGACGTGGGCAAGCCGCCGGCGCAGCGCTTCAGCGGCGAACGCAGTATCACGGGGGGCAATGGCGGCAGCGATGGCCCGCTCAGCTATGGCAGCTGCGACATCAGCATCCCCCGCGACCACCGCATGGGCCAGCTGGAATCGCCGTCGCTGTGGCGCCTGGAGTTTCGCGACGACCCGGCCAAGCACGTGGTGCTGCTGTCTGCCGAGGTGCAAGACCGCGACAACTTCTTTGCCGCATTAAAAACGCAGATACGCGCCTCGGCCGGCAAGAGCGCCTTTGTCTTCGTGCACGGCTACAACGTGAGTTTCGAGGATGCGGCGCGGCGCACGGGGCAGATGGCCTACGACCTGGGCTTCGACGGCGCGCCCGTGTTCTACAGCTGGCCGTCGCGGGGCGACCTGGCCGCCTACACCATCGATGAAAACAATATCGAGTGGAGCACGCCTCACCTCACGGCCTTCCTGGCCGACTTTCTCGCCAGCACGGAAGCGGCGCAAGTGTATCTGGTGGGCCACAGCATGGGCAACCGGGGCCTGGCGCGGGCCGTGGCCGACCTGCTGGCCGCGCAGCCGCAGCTGGCGCAAAAGATCACGGAAATCATCCTCTCCGCGCCCGACATCGACGCCGCCATCTTCAGGCACGATCTCGCGCCGCAACTGGCCCGCGCGCGCCATCCCGTCACTTTATATGCCTCGTCGCAAGACCTGGCCCTGGCCGCCTCGAAAGCCGTGCACGGCTACCCGCGCGCGGGCGACAGCGGCGCCGGCATGCTGATCGTGGCCGGCGTGGAAACCATCGACGCCACCGGGGTCGACACGAGCTTCATGAAGCACGCGTACTTTGCAGAAAAACGCTCTGCCCTGTCCGACATGTTTTATTTGATACGCAACAATGCGCGCGCCGACCAGCGCTTTCTCGACCCCGTCGATACGGTGGCGGGCCGCTACTGGACGTTCAAGCCCTGAGCCGGGCCGTTCAATGGCACTTTTCGCTGCCCCCGAGACGGCGGTACACCCCCGGGGCGCTGCCGGTCCATAGTTTGAATGCCCGGCTGAACGTGGTGGGATCATCGAAGCCCAGGCTCTGCCCTATGGCCGCGATCGTCAAATCGCTCTTGATCAGCTGCAAAATCGCCATGTCGCGCCGTAACTCATCCTTTACCGTCTGGAACGAGCTGCCTTCTTCCGCCAGCCGGCGCGACAGTGTGCGCACGGAAAAATGCAGCGCCTTCGCACAAGCACCTATCGTCATCACATCGGCCAGGCGGGAAGCCAGGTAGTCGCGCAGCCGGTGCGTGAGGATCTTGTCATTGAATGGCACGTATAGCCAATCGGCGGGCGCATTGCGCAAGAACTGGTTGAGCGCACTCTTGTCCTGGCGCAATGGCGCGCCCAGATACCCGGAGCCGATGTACAGCGCGGTCTGGGCTTGCTCGAAATATATGGGGCCAGGAAATAAATATACGTATTCCGCCACCCGCGCCGGCCGGGGAAACGCAAAATCGGCCCGCGCCAGCGGTATCTCGCGCCCTATCATCCAGGAAGCGAGGCCATGCACCAGTTTCAGCATCAGCTCATGGACGAGCACCCGCTCCCCTTGTGGCGGCACATATTCAATCAGGGCAATGCGGGTCAGCCGATCGTCGTGCGTGACATCGAAGCCCATGTCATCGAGCAGCAAGCGGAAATAACGGACGAAACGATGCAGTGCAATATCCAGATTCGGTGCGTCGAGCATCGCCAGGCAGAGAAACTTCAGCGTGCCATTGCGCAAGGGGCGGGAAAAGAAGCGCGGGGTTTCATCGTCGAGCAAGAGCGCAGTCTGGCGCAGCAAGGTGGAAAATTGCTCTATCGTAATGCGCCCCCCTTGCTCCAGCAATAATTCGGGAGCGATCTTGGCGCGCGCCAGCACGGTCCTGACCAGGTCCGAACCGGGATCGAGTCCTTGCAGCAAATCGGTCGCCAGCCCCACCGAAATGGTCGCGCTCCGGTGGCTCATTAAATAATGCAATGCAACATTTTATCTCCCGAAATTTGGCATGAAATGCACATAT
This sequence comes from Janthinobacterium sp. GW460-12-1-14-LB5, assembly GCF_059423585.1. Taxonomy (NCBI): domain Bacteria; kingdom Pseudomonadati; phylum Pseudomonadota; class Betaproteobacteria; order Burkholderiales; family Oxalobacteraceae; genus Janthinobacterium; species Janthinobacterium sp. GW460-12-1-14-LB5. The sequence continues at coordinate 81,289 of NZ_JBWKYD010000016.1, forward strand.
TTAGGCCATTTCTGTCACTAATGAAATACAAGGGCAGAACTATAATCATCGCATAAATATGGATAAAAAGATAAAAATCACCATACAACAAGGGAGACACAGCATGAACAAACTACCGCGCCTCAAGCGCTGTCTAACCATCGCATGCGCAAGCACCATGCTCCTGCTGGGCAGTTGCGGCGGCAGTTCCAGCGAACCCGTTGCCGAGGCCGTGGCGCCGCCGGCACTGGACGTCGTCGTCACGGCGGCGCAAATGAATGACAGCGACATGAGCAATCTGCTGTTTCGTCTCAGGGAAGGCTCCACCGTCATGCTGCCGGCCGGCAAATTTCACTTTGACCGGCCCCTGATCATGAACACCAGCGGTGTGACGATTATCGGCAAGGGCAGCGGCAGCAATCCGGCGAGCGATACCATTTTGTCCTTCAAGGACGCCAGCAGCCGCAACGGCTTGCAGGTCAGCAATGTCAAGACCATCACGCTGAAAAATTTCGCGGTGGAAGATGCGGCCGGCAATGCCGTGTTTGTCTCAGCGTCGAGCAATGTGACCATGGATGGCTTGCGCGCCGAGTGGACCACCGATCCGACCAAAACGTCCAAAATGGCGTATGGCCTGTATCCCGTCAATTCCGACAATATCATCGTCAAAAACAGCAAGGTGATTGGCTCGGAAGACGCGGGCATCTATGTCGGCCAATCGCAAAATATCCGCGTCAGCAACAATGAAGTGTATTTGAACGTGGCCGGCGTGGAGATAGAAAACTCGCTCAATGCCATCGTGGAGAACAATGATTTGCATGACAACACGGGCGGCGTGCTGGTGTTTTCCCTGCCCGGCACCTATCGCTTCAAAAAAGGTTCCGGGGTTTTGATACAAAACAACAATATCCACGACAACAATACGCCCGTCGCCGACAATGCCACGGGCTTTGTCACCTCGGTGCCGGTCGGCACCGGCATCATGGTGCTGGCGGCGGACAATACCGAGATCAAGAACAACGTCATCAGGAACCATAAGACCACCAGCATACTGGCGCTCAGCTATCAGGCAACCGGTTTCGCCATCAACGACCCGGACTACAATCCCTTCATCCATGGCCTGTATGCCTACGGCAATACCATCTCGCTATCGGGCCATGCGCCGGACGGCGCCTTCAAGACGGAGCTCAAACCCCTGGTCGATGGCCTGTTCGCGCAGCTGGCGTCGAGCGGCTTGCCGGCGCTGCTGCCGTACGGCGTCTGGGACGGCATACTCGATCCGGCAAAAAGCAGCGGCCTGATCCCCTTGCCCGGCATGGGCGGCCTGGGCATCGGTGGCGTGGCCAGCGATGACAGCCGCATTTGCATCAAGAACAATACCTCGCTCGATACGCCCGTCATCGACGGCGTGATTTCCTATGAGACGCTGGATATCAACCTGATCGGGCTGAAGCTGGGCGCGTCGGTCGCGGCGGGAGAAACACCGCCGGAAGCGATTGCGGGCCTCCCCGCCGAGCTGTTACAGCCAGGCTTTCCATTCGCGCCGCGCATGCACTGTGAATTGACGCTGCCAGCCATTCCAGCCTTTCCGATCATTAAGTAAGCAAACCGGGGCGGCCGCGCGTGCCCGCGCCACAGGGCGCAGCGTGCCCGCCATCCAATCCTTGCTCGCCAGGAGTCCATGATATGAAGACCAGATTGACCTTTTTTGCCGCACTTTTCCCCCTCATGCTCGCCATGAGCTTGCTCAGCGCCTGCGGCGGCAAGACCGCCGAGGGCGACAGCTTTGCCGCCGAGGTGAAGCTGTTTGAACGCACCACCGCACCGGACAAATTATCGAGCTGGAATTTGGTGCAGAGCGATGGCAAGTTGATGCGGCTCAATGCCGCTACCGTGGCGTATGATTTGAACAGCCCCCTGTTTTCCGATTACTCCAGCAAGTTGCGCGCCATCTATCTCCCCAAGGGCGGCAAGATCAGCTATAACGGCAATGGCGCCGACCCCTTTGTTTTTCCGAATGGCGCGGTCATCGTCAAGACTTTCTATTACCCGAAGGCGACAGGCAGCGATGCCGGCTACATCGGCGCGCAGGCAGTCAGCCATCAAACCGTGCAGGGCAATTCCATCGACTTGAGCAAGAACCATCTGGTCGAAACCCGCCTGCTGGTCAAGCAGGCCGATGGCCGCTGGCTGGGCCTGCCCTATGTGTGGGATGACGACCAGAAAGACGCATCGCTGAAAATCGGCGGCGACGTCAAACGCGTGGAGCTGGTCAGCGACAATGGATCGCACCAGAAAATCAGCTATCAAGTACCGAGCGCTCAGCAATGCCAGCAATGCCACGCCACCACCTCGGCTGGCGGCGGCGAGCTGCTGCCGATAGGCACCAAGGCACATCATCTGAACAAGACTTATGTGTATGGCACGGGGGCAAAGAACCAGCTCGACAATCTCAACGACCTTGGCATGCTGAGCGGCTATATCAGCGCCGCAGCCGCGCCCAAGGCGGCCGATTGGAGCGATGCCTCGCAAACGCTGGACGCCCGCGCCAAAGGCTACCTGGAGGCAAACTGCGCGCACTGTCATTCCACCACTGGCCAGGCCCAGCAAAGCGGACTATTGCTTGGATTCAACCAGACAGCCAATCCGCTGATCGACTCGATCAAGCGCGGCATCTGCAAGAAGCCGCTGGCCTATGGCGGCCCGGGACTGCCTTATCAGTACGATATCGTGCCGGGCTCGCCTGAAACCTCCATCTTGCTGTACCGCACCAGCCATACGGATTCGGAATCGGTGATGCCGGTGATCGGACGCGCCGCCAATCACGCGGAAGCGAACGCCATGTTGAGCGCGTGGATCGCCGGCATGGCCAAGGCCGAATGTTCGATGCCCTGAGCCATGGCCCGCTCCGCCGGCACTGCCCTCTGCCCCGGGCATGCCAGCGGCGCCGGCATGCCGGATTGGACGTTCGAAGCATAACGCGGCTTCATGCACAGGGGCACACATGCTAAGATATGGCCCAGAGGGTGGCAACGGGCACGGCGATGACGCCGCCAGCCGATCCCCCGCAAGCAGGCTTATCATGTTGACATCATCTTCTACACCGCACGCCGAATCGCTGATCCGCAACACCAACGCCCGCGTCACCAAGACGCGCGTGAAGGTGCTCGACTTTTTAATGGCGCAAAGCCGTTCGCTGACCCACCATGAAATCCAGCAAGCGCTGTCGCAGGACAGCGATATCGATTCCGTCACCCTGTACCGGGTGCTGGAATGGCTGACGGAAAATGAACTCGTGCACCGCATCGCGGGCGCCGACCAGGTGTGGCGCTTCAGCGCCGGCGCCGGCCACCAGGCGCACGAACATGCGCATTTCCAGTGCACCAAGTGCGCCAACGTCACCTGCTTCAATGAAGTCAAGCTGCCGCCGCCCGTGCTCTTGCCGGAAGGCTTCAGCGGCGGCGAAGTCGATTACCTGATCAAGGGCCTGTGCCCGCGCTGCAAGTAATTTTCAAAAAGACATCACCTGAAGGTATCACTTGAGCAGCAACGCCAGGTGATGCTCGTCGTAAAACAGCTCGCCCACGCGCATCGAGCGCGGTTCCGTCCCATACGCGATAAATCCCAGCGATTCATACAGCCGCAAGGCGGCATTGTTTTCCGCATTCACGCTCAGGTGCACCTGCATGACGGCAGGGTCCGTCTCGGCCTGTTCGATGCAGGCGTTGACGAGCCGCCGCGCCACGCCACGGCCGCGCTGAGGCGCATCGACGAACACGCCCCACAGCATGGCCTTGTGCCACAGCTGGCGCAAGGGTTCGCGCCGCAAGCCGGCAAAGCCGACCAGGCGTTCGCCATCGAAGGCGCCGAAAGCCCTGTGCAGGGGGCCGCCGGCGATGCGCTGCGCATGTTCCTCCGGCGTGCGCGCCAGTTCATCCTCGCGCGACGAGGAAAACGAGCTGGGCGAGTCAAGGATGGCGCGCAGGCGCAGCGCGCGAAAGGCGGCGGTGTCGGCTGGCGTCAACAGGCGGATGACGATATCGGGTGCGGGCATGGGAGGACTCGGGAGTTTTTTCCCATTATACCCACGCCCTTTCTCCATGCACGCACGCGGATGGCGAGAATGGCCAAGCCCGCTTCCACGCTCACGCCGCTACCGTTGCCGCGCAGCGGTCCAGGCCCCGTGTCAGCATATCCTGCGGCAAGTCGCGGCCGATAAAAATGATCTTGCTGGCGCGCGTTTCCCCGTCGCGCCACGGCGCGCCCAGTTCCGAGCCCATCAGCATGTGCACGCCCTGGAACACGGCGCGGCATGGCAGGTCGGCAACATATAAAATGCCCTTGTAGCGCATCAGCTGGCTGCCGAACAGTTGCACCACGGCATCAAGAAAGTTTTCCACCTGCAGCAGATCGAGGGGCTGGGCCTGGTGGTAGACGAACGATTGCACGCCGTCGCCATGGCGGTGGCCCAATTCTCCGAGGAAATCCGGCTCCAGCTCGACGATGGCGTTCAGGTTGAAGCCGCGGATGTTCAGGATGTCGCCCAGCGGTACATTGCCGAAGCGCACTTTCTGTATGCTGGCGCGGCCGTTGATGGCGGCCAGGCGCTGGCGCAGCGCGGCCAGCTCATCCTTGCTGACCAGGTCCGTCTTCGACAGCAGGATGCGGTCGGCAAAGCCCACCTGCTCCTGCGCTTCCTGGTGTGCCGTCAATTGCTGCTGCGCGTGGCGCGCATCGACCACCGTCAAAATGGCGTCCAGCATGTAGCACTCGCCGACGGACGGTTCCGCAAAAAAGGTTTGCGCCACGGGACCGGGCGCGGCCAGGCCCGTCGTTTCGATGATGACGTGGTCGAATGCGATGCTTCCCGCCGCGCGCCTGGCGTGCAATTCGCCCAGGATGCGGATCAGGTCGCCCCGCACGCTGCAGCAGATGCAGCCATTGTTCATTTCCACGATCTGCTCGCCGCTGTCCTGCACCAGCAAGCCGTGGTCGATGCTTTCGGCGGCGAATTCATTTTCGATCACGGCGATGCGCACGCCGTGATCGCCCTCCAATATGCGCTTGAGCAAGGTCGTTTTCCCGCTGCCGAGAAAACCCGTGATGATGGTGACGGGGATCAATTCTGTCATGGCGCGTTCCTGTTCAAGCTTGATCTTCAATTTCTTCCATCCGTTGCCATAGTGGAAACGGGTCGGGCAGCTGGCGCCAGGCGGCCATGCCCTGGCGCGTTTCCGTATAGTTAAGTTGACATTTCTTCAAGTCCGCCTCGATGGCGGCCTGGTCCATGTCCTGGCCGATGAAGACGAGCTCCTGGTAGCGGTCGCCATACGTTTCGCTCCAGCCCGCCTTGACTTCCGCCAGCGAGGCCGCATCCGTGGGCCAGCGTTCCTGCGGCACGGCCGCCCACCACAGGCCCACGGGTTCGATATTCATCAGCTTGCCCGCGCCGGACAGGCTGGCCACCCATTCGGGGCGGCTGGCCAGCCAAAAGTATCCCTTGCTGCGCACCACGCCCGGTATCGGTTGCGAAATATAGTCGTGCAGGCGCTGCGCGTGGAACGGTTCCTTCGCCCGGTAGACGAAGCTGGCGATGCCATACGTTTCCGTTTCCGGCGCATGACTGCCCGCCAGCTCCTGGGCCCAGCCCGGCATGGCGGCCGCCTGCTCCAGGTCGAACAAGTTCGTGCCCAGGATGGCGTCGAGCGGCACGATGGACTGGTTGGTTTCGATGATGCGCGCGCCCGGGTTCAGGGCTTTTAACACGGCCAGCACGCGCAGGCGCTCGGCCGCATCGACCATGTCGACCTTGTTGAGGACGATGACATTGGCAAATTCGATCTGTTCCGTGAGCAAGTTGGCCAGTTGGCGGTCGTCGCCCTCGCCCGCCGTTTCTCCCCGCTGCTCCAGGCTGTCTTCGCTATGAAAGTCCGCCAGCAGGTTGGCGCAGTCGACGACGGTGACCATGCAGTCGATGCGCGCCACGTCGTTCAGGCTGTCGCCGTGCTCGTCCTCGAAGTCGAAGGTGGCGGCCACGGGCATCGGCTCGCCCACGCCCGTCGATTCGATCAGCAGATAATCGAAGCGGTCCTCCAAGGCCAGGCGCCGTACTTCCTGCAGCAAATCGTCGCGCAGGGTGCAGCAAATGCAGCCGTTCGACATTTCCACGAGTTTTTCTTCCGTGCGCGACAGGGCCGCGCCAGCTGCCTCGGCACTGTCCTTGACAAGCGAGGCGTCGATGTTGACTTCGCTCATGTCGTTGACGATGACGGCCACGCGCTTGCCTTCGCGGTTGCGTAGTATATGGTTGAGCAAGGTGGTCTTGCCGGCGCCGAGAAAGCCGGACAGGACGGTGACGGGGAGTTTGCGCTGGGGCATGGGGAATCCTTCGAATTGGTGGGTGCGTGATGGCGGATATAAATGCAATTAAATTGCATTTGCGAATTATAATGCAACTTACTTGCATTGAGCATGCTAATCGTCACCTGCCATCCTGAACACGCCGCGCAATACAGGCCACGCTCCTCAAGGTGCTATAGTGGAATCGCACCGGCTCTGCTATCGAAGCAAGCGCCTGGCGACTGAACGGCTAAATTCTCACAGTGCCCAAGGAATCGATGATCTTACGCAGCCATACAACGTTTTTTGCATTAGTTATTTTGATGATGGGCAGTACGATTGCCGCGGAAATAAAGCACCCGATCAAGCACTATATTTACTTCAATCACCGTGAACCGCACGGGGAAAACATCCGCGCGGATAAGGCATTAAGCGATCCGCGCTTCAGCGGTGCTCAAATCGTGTACACCTGGCGCAGCCTGGAGCCGGAACAGGACCGATACGATTTTTCGGCGATCCGCCACGACATCGCCTATCTCGATTCAATCGGGAAAAAACTGTGGATACAACTGCAGGAAAAATCCTTCACGCCGCGCCATAATGTGCCGGCCTATTTGCTCAGCGATCCGCGCTACCGGGGCGGCATCATCAAGCAGAGCATGCTTTCCGCACCAGAACGCGACCCGCATAAAGCGGTGACGGATGATGAATATGGCTGGTCGCCAAAAATGTGGGAAGCGCCGGTACGCGAGCGTTATCGACGCTTGATCCAGGCGCTGGGCAAGGAATTTGACGGGAAAATCGAGGGCATCAATTTCAGCGAAAGCTCGATCGACATCGGCATTGAGGACGGCAAAGGAAATACGACGTTCCCCGATGATTTCAAGCCGCAACACTATGTCGATGCCATCAAGGACAACATGCGGGTACTGGCCGCGGCTTTTCCCCACACTACCGCCATGGTGTATTTGAATTTCCTGCCCGGTGAATGGCTGCCGTGGACCGACAAGGGCTATATGCGCGGCCTGTTTGCGCAAGCGCAAGCGCTGCATATGGGCGTGGGCGGTCCTGACCTGATGCCGTATCGGAAAAGCCATATGGGCCAGAGTTACGGCTTTATCAAGGACTATCCGGCGAACCTGGTCAAGGGCATGGCCGTACAGGACGGCAACCTGCGCCAGATCAATCCCCGTACCGGGAAAAAAAATTCAGTCGAAGACTTGCTCGATTTTGCCCGCAACTACCTGGGCCTCGACTATATTTTCTGGGTGGAAGACGAGCCTTACTTCAGTAATGAAGTGCTGAAAAAACTGCCGGCGCATTGACAGGCGGTCGCGCCATCGCGCGCGCGCCTGCCTCCATGCGCCCTGCACGGCTGTCATCGCCGCGTCATATGGCGGCGTTACAGTCGCGTCCTTTGAATCTTTCCGAGGGCGGTAATGAAAACAAATTGGGTCATGCTGGCGGCGCTGGCAAGTGCGGGTCTCGTCGGTTGCAACGGCAGTTCGAATACGCCGGCGGCGCCGGCCATTCCCGAAGGCACGACGGTCACCGTGGCATTGCTGGAAACCACCGATATCCACTCGAACGTCTTGAGCTACAACTATTACGCGCTGGCCGAAGACACGAGTCTGGGCCTGGAGCGCACGTCCACCCTGATCCAGGCGGCGCGCGCGGAAAACCCGAACAATGTGCTGCTCGACGATGGCGACGTCATCCAGGGCACGTTACTTGCCGACCTGCAGGCCGTGGCCGCGCCCGTGCCTTGCAGCAGCACCTTGGCCGTGCACAAGGCCATGAATGCGCTGAAATACGATGCGGGCGGCATGGGCAACCATGAATTCAACTATGGCCTCGGTTACCTGAGCCAGATCACCAACACGGATTTCGGCATTCCCGGCGTGGCCAAGCCGACGGGCACCTGCGGCGCGCCCGCCTTCCCTTCCGTGCTGAGCAATGTCGTCGGCGTAGCCACCGGCAAGCCCATCTTTCAGCCCTATACCGTGCTGCCGCGCGATTTCGCCGCCACGGCGCCCGACGGCAGCAAGCTGACGGTCAAGATCAATGTGGGCGTGCTGAGCTTTGTGCCGCCGCAAATCCTCGAATGGGATCAAAAAGTGCTCGCCGGCAAAGTCAGCGTGACGGGCGTGCAGGAAGCGGCGAAACAATACGTGCCGGAATTGCGCAGCAAGGGCGCCGACCTCGTCGTGGCTCTGTCGCATGGCGGCCTGGACACGAGCACCTACAGCCCGAAGATGGAAAACGGCAGCTATCATCTGACCAGCACGGGCATCGACGCGCTGATGATCGGCCACTCGCACTTGATCTTCCCGAAAGGCAAGGAAGAAGGCGCAGCCGCGCTGGACGCCTCGTTTGCCGCCTTCCCGGCCAGCGCCAAGATCGACGCCGTCAACGGTTTTGTCAACGGCGTGCCGACCGTCATGGCGCAAAGCTGGGGCCGCCGCTTGGGCATCATCAAGCTGACGATGGCATACCAGGGCGGGAAATGGGTGGTGCAGCCGGCCAAGACGACGGTGGAATCGCGCGGTTTCAAGTACACGGATGGCAAGACGCTCGTGAAAGCCGACCCGGCCATCGCCCCGCTGGTCGCCACCGAACACGCGGCCACCATCGCCTATGCCAAGCAGCCGCTGGGCATCAGCACGGATTTCGAGATGTCCGCGTATTTTGCGCTGGTGGGCGACGTCAGCGCCATCCAGCTGGTAAACCAGGCGCAGCTCGACTACGTGAAGAATTTCATCGCCACCAGCACGGATGCGACCTTGTCCAGCTACAAGAACATTCCCGTGATCTCGTGCAGCGCGCCGTTCAAGGCGGGCCGCAACGGGCCGTCGGACTTCACGGACGTGGCATCCGGCGCCTCGCCTGCCGCGCCGGTCGGCTTGCAAGTGCGCAATCCGGGCGATTTGTATTTATATAGCAATAACAACCTGCAAGCCGTCAAGATCAAGGGCGCGGACTTGAAAGCGTGGCTGGAAACGTCGGCCAGGCAATTCAACCAGATCGACCCGGCCAGTACTGCCGAGCAAGACCTGGTGCCGTCGTATGGCACGATCTATAACTATGACGTGTTCTACGCGGAAAACAATGCGCTGACGTACCAGATCGACGTGACGAAAAAGGTCGGCAGCCGCATCGTCAACCTCACGTACAAGGGCGCACCGGTCGCCGACGGCGATGATTTCATCGTCGCCACCAACGACTACCGCGCCGGCGGCGGCGGCGCCGTGCCGGGCATCGACGGCAGCAAGACCATCATCAAGTCGCCCGATGCGAACCAGGCCGTGGTCAGCAACTACCTGGCGTCGCTGAGCACCAAGGGCGGCAAGGTGACCCTGGCGGCGAATGGCAGCGCGCGCAGCTGGAGCTTCGTCAAGACGGCCACGGCCGGCCCCGTGATCCTGCGTTCGGCGCCGGGCCACCTGGCATTGGCGCAGAGCAGCGGCATCGCCAACGTGGCGTCCGAAGGCGGGCTCGACGCCAGCGGCTTTGCCAAGTACGGCATCGACCTGAGCAAATAAGGTCCACGGGCCGGGACTGCTGGCTTCCCGGCCCACGTCATGAAAGTTAATGCAGATGAAACAAGCGCTTTCCCTCCCCGCCCTCGTGCTGGCTGCCGCCCTGGCCGCCTGCCAGGCGTCGCCGCCGCCCACGGCGGCGGAAATCGAAGTCGTCGCCATGCATGCGCGCCAGGCGGGCGACCGCCAGGCCGAGCGCCGTGTACGCAGCTGGGCCGGCAAGGACATGCCCGTCGCCGAGCGCGAACTGGCGCTGATTTACCAGCCCCGGCCCGAGCGCCGCGCCGAGGCCTTGAGCCTGTTCGAACAGGCGGCCCGCGCCGGCGACACGGAAGCGGCGTTCGAGCTGGGCCAGATGCTGCGCGCGGCCACGCCGGCCCAGGCCTGGCCGTGGTACCGGCTGGCGGCGCAGCAAGGCCATGCGAAGGCGGCCCTGATGCTGGGCTTGCTGGCGGCGAATGGCGAAGGCGTGCCGCAAGATCCCGTCATAGCGGCCCGCTGGCTGGCCAAGTCGAGCGAACTGGGCAACCCGCACGCCATGTTCCTGCTGTACAACGCCTACCGCGAAGGCCGCGGCGTGCCGCGCAACCTGGCCAAGGGCCATGCATTGCTGGAAGAAGCGGCCCACCACGAATACCCTCCCGCCCTCCAGGAACTGGCCATGACGGTGCAAGCCGGCGACGCCCTGCGCGCCGGCCACCTAATGAAGGAAGCGACGGAGCACCGGCACAATAACTGGAACAAGTTTTAAGCCAGATCAAGACCGGCTCATATTGCTGAATGGAATGCTTGCCGGTGGCATAAGCTTGCCTGGCACGCACAGGTGTTCGTGCGCAATCTCATCGCGAGGCAAGCATGGCAGATCACCGGTTGGGCCCCATGAAAAAGAGCGACTTGCAGTTCAGCTACCCGGACGGCCCGGCGGACGGCGATGACCCGGCCCGGCGCGCCATCCCCGACAGCGTCTTGCTGAACCGCCATGAATGGTATGAAGTGCTGTACAGCTGCAACAGCTGGTCGGGCGGCAGCCTGGCCACGGCCCTGAAATGCGAACGCCTGATCCAGCGCCACTTGCCGGCCGACATACGCGGCCATGGCGCCGTGCTGACCTGGCTGCGGGCCAATTGGGCCAACTACCGCTGACACGCGGAAAAATCACGCCATCCTTTGCGCCAGGTCAATCGTGTTGGGCTAGACATTGCCGACGGGCTATGATGAACCAGCTGCCTCTCCGGAGACGGCGGGGCAGCAGCGTGCCCCGAAAATGCATTACACTGAATTTGCTTTTTAGAAATTTGTTACTCTGGACCAGCCTCGGTGAGCACGTTAGATGCGCTCAGCCCAGCCAGTGTTTGGGTAGGCCCTGGCTCGTCCGTTGACCTCCCTATAAAGAAAGAGTCCAATGAAAAAGCTGACCACCGCCTTTGGCGCGCCTGTCGTCGACAACCAGAACATCCAGACGGCCGGCCCCCGCGGCCCTGCCCTGCTGCAAGATGTATGGTTCCTGGAAAAGCTGGCCCACTTCGACCGCGAAGTCATCCCCGAGCGCCGCATGCATGCCAAGGGATCGGGCGCGCACGGCACGTTTACCGTCACGCACGACATCACGCGCTACACGCGGGCGAAAATCTTTGGCGCAGTGGGCAAGCAAACGCCGATGTTCGCGCGCTTTTCCACGGTGGCCGGCGAACGGGGCGCGGCCGATGCGGAACGCGACATCCGCGGCTTTGCCCTGAAGTTTTATACGGAAGAAGGCAACTGGGACCTGGTCGGCAACAATACGCCCGTGTTTTTCATGCGCGACCCGCTGAAATTCCCCGATCTGAACCACGCCATCAAGCGCGACCCGCGCACGGGCTTGCGCAGCGCCAACAGCAACTGGGACTTCTGGACCTCGCTGCCGGAAGCGCTGCACCAGGTGACGGTGGTGATGAGCGACCGGGGCTTGCCGCGCAGTTTCCGCCACATGCACGGCTTCGGCAGCCATACCTTCAGCTTCCTGAATGCGCAAAACGAGCGTTTCTGGGTCAAGTTCACCTTCAAAACCCAGCAAGGTATACAAAACCTGACGGACGCCGAGGCCGAGGAACTGGTGGGCAAAGACCGCGAAAGCTCGCACCGCGACCTGTACGACAGCATCGAAAACAAGGATTTCCCCCGCTGGACCCTGTACGTGCAGATCATGCCGGAAAAAGAGGCGGGAACCTACCACATCAATCCCTTCGACCTGTCGAAAGTATGGCCGCACGGCGACTACCCGCTGATCGAGGTGGGCGTGCTGGAACTGAACCGCAATGCCGACAACCATTTCGCGGAAGTGGAGCAGGCGGCCTTCAACCCGGCCAACGTCGTGCCCGGCATCAGCTTTTCGCCGGACAAGATGCTGCAAGGCCGCTTGTTCTCGTATGGCGACGCGCAGCGCTACCGCCTCGGCGTCAACCACAGCCATATCCCCGTCAACGCGCCGAAATGCCCGTTCCACAGCTACCACCGCGACGGCCAGATGCGAGTCGACGGCAACCAGGGGGGAACCCTGGGCTATGAACCGAACAGCGAGCAGGAATGGGCCGAGCAGCCCGATTTCCGCGAGCCGCCGCTGAGTATCGAGGGCGCGGCCGACCACTGGAACCACAGGGTCGACGAGGATTACTATTCGCAGCCGCGCGCCCTGTTCCGCCTGATGACGCCGGCACAGCAGCAAGCCTTGTTCGACAACACGGCGCGCGCCATCTCGGGCGCCTCGGAGCAGGTCAAGCAACGCCACATCGGCAACTGCACCCTGTGCGACCCCGCGTATGGCGCGGGCGTGGCCGAAGCGATAGGCCGCCTGAGCAAATAAGGCAGGCTGATCGAAGGCAGGCTGCAAGACGGCATGGAAGGCCTGGCAACAGGCTTTCCACCACAATATTTGGCTGCAGGCAGGCCAGCCGCCCGGCCCGCCTGCCTACCAGCGCTGGATATCGATCTGGCCCGTGATGCTCGTTTCCACGGGATAACCGTCGACCTGCAACGGCACGCGCCGCTTGACGGACGAGTCGCGCAGATACACGACGAGGGCTTCCCCGCCCACGGCCGTCTGCCCCAGACTGACGCCTTCCACGCCGTCGATGGCCATCAGCGCCCGCTCGTTGCGCCGCCTTGCCGCTTCCAGGCGGCCAGGCGGCGGGGCATGGACAAGAGCCTCATCCGGCAAATACGGCATGGCGGCGTCCTCGAAGACGGCATATGGCGATTGTGCGAATTTACTGTTTGACATGACACACCCTCCTGATCCACTCCATGATACACCCGGCCACCCGGTGCTGCGGCGCCCTTCGCCGGACGCAACCATGCGCGACTGCTGCCCCCTGACAAGATCATCATCGTACAAAAAGCCGCCTTGGGCAAGGCGCCGCGGCGGGGCCGCACCGCTGCCTGTTGGCGTACTCAAGTGTATAAATTGATGTCGAGCGCCACCACCACGCGCCGCATCTGGTTGGCAAACGTGATGTTGTTGCCGCCAGCAAACAGCAGGCCGACGGGATTGCGCTGCTGGTTCCAGGTCCAGATGGAGGAGCCGGAATCGCCGCCCGCGCTGAAGGCCCCGCTCAGGCCCGTGATGGCGATCTGGTCCTGGAACAGCGCGATCCTGCCGCTGCCGTAATTGACGTTGATGGTGGCGCCCAGGCCCGTGATGCGGCCCTGCGTCAATTGCGTCGTGCGGCCGGACTTGCCGACCAGCATGCCCAGCGCGGGCGCCACCAGCGCATTGCTGATGCGGAAGTACGCGGGCACGCCGCCGCTCAGGTAGACCAGTTCGGGCCGCACGCGGTCTGGCCAGGCCCAGCCGGTGGCGCAATCGACATAATTGACGCCGCCGCTGAAATTGATGGGCACGAAGCGTTCGAGCACGGCCACCTGGTCTTGCGGGCAGCGGCCGCCGTCGATGGGGCCAGGCTGCACGATGCAATCGTTGAACACGCCGCCGTTGGAATTGGCCAGTACGTGATTATTGCTCAGTATCATCAAGCGGCCGTCGCGCGGCGCGCTGCGCCCCACGGCCAGGCAGCCAATGGTGCCGGCCGTGATGCGGAAATGCCCGACCGACACGCCGCCCGGTGCCGGGCGCAAGCGGAAACGGTGCGGCTGCGCATCGATCACGCCCGTGACGACGATGTTGACGGGCACTTTGTCGCTGGCTGCGGCGCGCACGCCCATGGCGCCCACGATGGCCGCCTTGGCGCGGTCGACGGAGGTGGGTTCGGCCACGTACAGGGTCAGCGCAGGCAAGCCCGGTTCGCCGGACGAGCTGTCGCTGGCGCCCTCGCCCAGGCCGATGGACACGCCCTGGATATTGCCGCCGTCGCTGAAGGCATCGGCCGCGCGCACGCCGCCCGCCTGGGTGATACCCTGGCGCATGCCGTCCTCGATGCTGCGCTTGATTTCCAGCAATTCCATGCTGACGCCGCTCAGGGCGTCGGGCACCTCCGCGACGGACGCGCTCTCGATCATATTGTCGTCTTCGCCGGGGACGGCAAACTGGCCGACGGCCTCTTCATCGTCCGCGCTTTGGCCCCTGCCGCTGCTGCCCGGCGGGGCGCTGAAACCGTTCTCAATGCCTGTCATCGTGTTCTCCTCGTGGGTCGTCGCAAACCACCAGTGTGGACGGGCCGCGCCAGCCGGTATTGATCTGGATTGAACTGCACTGGCGCATGGCTGCCCTTTCTTAATGAGGGCAGCGAGGATAAAAATAGTTCCCTCGTCAAGGTTGAGCCAGATCAGGCGTGTGGACAGTGGCCGCGCCGTATACTTGGCTGGCAGGCTGGAACTGGGCCTGCGTCACGGCAGCAACGGTATGGATGGGGAAACGATGACGAGTCCAGGGATGACAAGCCACGACGACGCGCCCGCGGGCGACGGCGCCGAACAGGCCGCTGGCGCTGGCCAGCATGCGGGTTTCATGCACGGCATGGCGGCCTGGGCAGAAAAACACCGCATCAGCCCCTGGCGCGGCAGTTTTGCCGACTTCATCGAGCAAATCCTGCCCGGCCGCGCGGCCCTGCTGACGCGCAGCGCGCACCAGTACCTGTGGGACATGATGCGCTGGAATGGCCAGACCGATGACAGCGGGCGCTTCCGCTGCCGCCTGTTCGACGACGAACTGTTCGGCATCGACGAAGCCATCGACCGCGTGGCCGCCTATTTCAAGGCGGCCGCCGCCGGCTCCGAGGTGGGCCGGCGCATGCTGCTGTTGCTGGGCCCCCCGTCGGGCGGCAAGTCGACCATGGTGATCCTGCTCAAGCGGGGGCTGGAAGAATACAGCCACAGCAGCGAAGGCGCGCTGTACGGCATCGCCGGCTGTCCCGTGCACGAATCGCCGCTGCACCTGGTGCCGCACAGCATGCGCGCCGACTTTCGCGCCAGCTACGATGCCGAGCTGCATGGCGAGTTGTGCCCCCACTGCCGCGCCCGCCTGGAAGAGCAGTACGGGGGCGACTTCCTGCGCATGCCCGTCGAGCGCATCCACCTGTCCGAGGCGGGCCGCTGCGGCATCGGCACGTATGCGCCGCATGATCCCACGACGGCCGACCTGGCCGACCTCGTCGGTTCCGTCGACCTGTCGAAAGTGGCGCAGTACGGCGACGAAGGCGATCCGCGCGCCTGGTCGTGGTCGGGCGCCGTGTATGCGGCCAGCCGCGGCATGCTGGAAATGATCGAAATCCTCAAGGTCAAGCGGGAATTCCTCTACCTGCTGCTGACCTTGACGCAGGAAAAGAATGTCAAGGTGTCGCGCTTTCCCCTGATTTACCTCGACGAAACCATCCTCGCACACACGAACCTGGCCGAATTTCGCAAATTCCTGCAAGAAAGCGAAAACGAGGCGCTGCTCGACCGCATGGTCATCGTGCAAGTGCCGTACACGCTCAATTACCGCGAAGAAGCCCGCATCTACCGCAAACTGATCCTGGCGGCCGCGCCCGCCTTCCGCGGCGTGCACCTCGATCCGCACGTGCTGCACGCGGCGGCCGTGTTTGCCATCCTCAGCCGCCTGCCCGAAGGCGACGACAAGGAAGCCGAACTGGTCAAGAAACTGCGCATCTACGCCAACGAAGACGTGGACGACTTGCAGCCTGCCGACATCCGCCGCATGCGCGAGCGCGACAAGGCGCCCGACGAGGGCCTGTCGGGCGTGTCGCCCCGTTTCGTCATCAATGCCCTGTCGCACGCCATCATTTCCGCCCAGCGCAACAGCCTGTCCACCATGGACGTGCTGCTGGCCCTGAAGGACGGCATCGAAAACGATGCGCGCATCGAGCCGCGGCGCAAGCGCAAGTGGGTCGATTACCTGGTGCTCACGCGCAAGGATTTCTATAACCGCTGGGTCAAGGCCGATGTGCACAAGGCCTTGTTTGTGTCATTCGAGCAGGAAGCGCAAGACTTGCTGAACAAATATCTCGATGAAGTCGAAGCCATGCTCGACAACCGCCAGATCCGCGACCCCATCACCAGCGAAGAGCGCCGTCCCGACGAGCGCTTCCTGCGCGCCGTGGAAGAAAAAATCCACATCAGCGACTCGGGCAAGCAGTCTTTCCGCCAAGAAGTGGTGCGCAAGGCCATGAGCGCCTTCAAGCGGGGCGAAGCGTTTGGCCTGGGCAGCCATGCGCAATTGCACGATGCCATCCAGCAATATCTGTTCGAGCAGCGGCGCGACGTGCTGCGGCTGGTCGGTTCGGCCAAGCGCCCCGATGACGATGTGCGGGCCAGGATCTCTGCCGTCGAGCAGCGCCTGGTCGACGAATACGGCTATGACGCCCACAGCGCGCGCGAAGCGCTCAACTACGTGACCACCTTGCTGGCGCAGGAATAGCCATGTCCGCCACGACCACGCCAGGCAGCGGCAACCGGGATGGCGCTCCGGCACGCCCCGCCGGCGCGCCATCGCAGGCGGAGGCCGTGCCTGGCCTCGCCCGGCCCTGGTACGCGCTGTTCTCGCGCGGCGCGCGCGACTGGCTGCGCCACAACCAGAAAGTGCGCGAAGCCGTGCAGGCGCACTTGCCCGAGCTGATCGCCACGCCCGACCTGATCGGCGGGCCGCAGCAGCGCACGGTGCAAGTGCCCATGCGCCTGCTCGAACATGCGCGTTTCCGCCTGGCGCCCGCGCGCAACAGCGTGGGCGCAGGCCAGGGCGACGGCCAGCCCGGCGACATCCTGCGCCCGGCGCATCCCGCCGCCACGGACGGCAGCGGAACGCAAGGCGAAGGCGGCGATGGCGAGGGCGCCGTGCGCCTGCTGCTGGAATTCCCCATCGACGACATCCTCGACTGGCTGTGGGACACCTTCGAACTGCCGCACCTCAAGCCGCGCCACCTGGGCGCGATCGACGAGGTGCGGCTGGTGCGCAGCGGCCTGGACCGTCATGGCGCCCGTTCGCGCCTGGACCGGCGGCGCACCGTCAAGGAAGCGATCAAGCGGCGCGCCCTGCAAGCGCAGCCCGTGCCCTTCACCAATGAGGACTTGCGCTACCGCCAGGTGCTGCAGCAGCCCCGGCCCAGCGCGAATGCCGTCGTGTTTTTCGTGCTCGACGTATCGGCCAGCATGGCGCAGGCCGAGCGCAAGCTGGCCAAATCGTTCTTTTTCTTTGCCCTGCAAGGCTTGCGCCGCAGGTATGCACGCGTGGAAACGCGCTTTATCGCCCATACGACGCGGGCCTGGGAGTTTTCCGAAGCCGAGTTCTTCCGGGTCAATGGCATGGGCGGCACCATGGCGTCCACGGCGTTTCTTCTGAGCCGCGACTTGCTGAAAGAACACTATGCGCCGGGCCGCTACAACGCCTACCTGTTCTATGCTTCCGATGGCGAAAATTTCAGCGAAGACCGGGCGGCGGCCAGCCTGGCCTTGGGCGAACTGGCCGCCATGCTCAACTATATGGGCTATGTGGAAACCGTGCCCGGCGTGCCGCGCAGCCTGGAAACGGAAATGCACGGCTTGTGCGCCGAGCAGGAACACCGGGGCTTGCCCTTGCACAGCAGCATCCTCAGCAAGGCCGACGATGTGTGGGGAGCCATCCGCACCTTTTTCCTGCACGAGGCGGCCGAGACGGAGGACGCGGCATGACGCAGCATGACGTTCACCGCCATGGCGACGCGGCAGACACGGCCGGGCTGGCCGCCTACGCGGCGCGCATCGAAACGCTGGCGCGCGAGCTGGGCCTGGCCTTTGCCCCTGTCGAGTTCGAGCTGGTGCCAGACAATTTCATGAACGAGATCGCCATCTATGGCTTGCCCGTGCGCATGCGCCACTGGTCGTTCGGCGTGCGCTACATCCACCAGCTCGTCCATCAAAAGATGGGCAACTCGCATATGTTCGAAGTCATGTTCCCCGGCGACCCTTGCCATGCCTACATGGCCGAACACAATTCCCTGGCCGAAAACACCCTCGTCACGGCGCACGTGCTCGGCCACGCCGACTTTGCCAGCCGGAACAGCCTGTTCCTGCGCTTCGGCGCCATGGCGGGCCAGCGCATCCTGGAACAAAGCGCGGCGCGGGCGCGGCGTCTGGAAATGGCGCTGCAACGCCACGGCCAAGAGCAGGTGGAAGCCGTGCTCGACGCGGCACTGGCGCTGGAGCAGCATGTGGACATCCACGCCGAGCTGCACCGCCCGCCATACGCCGTACCATCCGCGCTTTCCGCACCAGCCGGCGTGGCGGACAAGCAGGACGGCATCGGCGCAGACGGCCCCTTTGCCCGACGCTACCGGCGCCTGCCGGGCGAAGCGGCCGCGCTGGCGGTGCACGAGGCGGCGCGCGCGCGCGTGACACAGCGCCCCCTCGTGCCGCCGCAAGCCGAGTACGACTTGCTGTGGTTCATCGCACACCACGGGCCGGAACTGGCCGACTGGGAGCGCGACATTTTCCTGGCCGTGCGCGAAGAGTCGTTCTATTTTTATCCCGTGTACGCCTGCCAGATCATGAACGAAGGCTGGGCCTCGTACTGGCACGCACGGCTGCTGCGCGAAGCCGACTTCCTGCCGCCGGCGCTGTACCTGTCCGCCCTCAAGTCGCATTCCGACGTAGTGCGCCCTTACGCGGGCGAACATCAGCAGGCGCTGGCCGTCAATCCCTATCATTTGGGCTTTTGCATGTGGGAACACATCATCGAGCGCGAAGGATTGGCGCGGGCGCGCCAGATTTGCCGCGACGACGACGACTTCAGTTTCATACGCAATTATCTGGACGGGGAACTGGCCGACCGCCTGGGCCTGTTCGTGCATGAAAGCCGCCGCGATGGCGAAACCCGGCTGGCCAGCCGCGACTTGCGGGCCATCCGCGAAGCCATCCTGGCGCCCAAATACAACTATGGCGCGCCATGCATCGCCGTCACCCTGCTCAACGACGACGGCAGCCTGGTGCTGCGCCACGATCACCAGCGCGATGGGCGCGGCCTCGACCTGGAGCGGGCCGAACAGGTGCTGGCGTACATCGCCCGCATCTGGCGCCGTCCCGTCACCCTGCATACGGCCGATTTCAGGGGCACGCCCCGGGTTTTGCACAGCAAGACCGACGGCGTGCCGGAGCCGCCCGCGCCGACAGCGTCATCAACAACGCCGACAGCGCCGCCCGTGCAACGCTAAAAGGCCGCCGATCGGACGAATATGGGAGTGTACCTGGCCAGCTTGTGCCTCCGGCCTGGCGGGCCAGGTTCTCATGCACGGCCAGCCTGCGCCACATACCAGGCAATGGTCTGCCGCAAGCCTTGCGCCAGGTCGTGCGTGGGCACATAGCCCAGCAAGCGGGACGCCTTGGCGATGTCCGCCTGCGAATGGCGCACGTCGCCGGCGCGAAACTCGCCATACAGGGGCGCCTGCGGCACGTGCTGCGGTCGGGCGGCCAGCAGCATCTGCTGCATCGTGGCGTGCAATTGGGTCAGGCTGGTGCGGGCGTTGACGGCCACGTTGTAGACCTGGTTGACGGCTGCCGGGTCGGCGCGCGTGGCGGCGAGGATATTCGCTTGCACGGCGTTGTGCACGAAGCAGAAGTCGCGGCTGGTGGCGCCGTCGCCATGGATGTGCACGGCCTGGCCGTCCAGCATGGCGGCGATCCAGCGGGGAATGACGGCCGCGTAGGCGCCCAGCGGGTCCTGGCGCGGACCGAAGACATTGAAATAGCGCAAGCCCACCGTCTGCGTGGCGTAGCAGCGCGCGTACACCTGCGCATACAGCTCGTTGACATATTTGCTCAAGGCATATGGCGACAGGGGCGCGCCGATGTGCTGTTCCACTTTCGGCAAGGCCGGATGGTCGCCATACGTGGCGCTGGACGCGGCATACACGAAGCGCCGCACGCCCGCGTCGCGCGCGGCGGCCAGCATGTTCAGGAAGCCGCTGACATTGACGGCGTGGCACAGCAGCGGGTCTTCCAGCGAGCGCGAGACGGAACCGAGCGCCGCCTGGTGCAGCACATAATCGACGGCGCCGGATCCGCCCGGAGCGGCAGCCGCGCCCGCGCCGAGGCTGCCGCTGCCAGCGGCAGCGCCATTGGCACTGGTATAGGCAACATTGGCAACATTGACAACGCCTGCCGCAGTCCCGCCGCAGGCATGCGCGCAGGCCCGCGGGTCGCGGATGTCGCCTTCGATGAAGGTGAAGCGCCGCCACGCCGATTCCCCCACGCTGGCGCGCACCTGCTCCAGATTGTGGCGGTGGCCCGTCATGAAATTATCGAGGCCGCGCACTTCCTGGCCCAGGTAAAGCAAGGTTTCCAGCAGGTGCGAGCCGATGAAGCCGGCCACGCCCGTCACCAGCCAGCGGCGCGGCGTTTGCGCCAGCTGCGCGCAGGCCTGGGCGCAGGCGCTCGCGCCGGCGGCCGGATGCGAGGTATCGGCCGCCATCACAGCCGCCACACGTGCAAGCCGCCATCCTCGAGCGGACGGGGGTCGAAATGCGACTTGATGTCGATGAAACAGCCATTTTCCAGCACCTTGGCCTGGAAGTCGGCCAGCGGGCGGGCCAGCAAGGCCTGGTGCGAGACGGCGCTGATGATGGCCTCGGCCTGCGGCAGCTGTTCCCAGCTTTCCAAGGTTAAACCGTACTCTTCCAGCGCTTCGCGGCCATCGGCGACGGGGTCGTGCACGTGCACCTGCACGCCGTACGATTGCAGTTCGTGGATCATGTCGACCACTTTCGAGTTGCGCAAGTCCGGGCAGTTTTCCTTGAAGGTCAGGCCCAGCACGTTGACGTGCGCGCCTTTCAGCTTGAAGCCGGCGCGCACCATTTCCTTGATGGTCTTTTCTGCCACGAACTTGGCCATGCCGTCATTGATGCGGCGCCCGGCCAGGATCACGTGCGGGTGGTAGCCCAGCATTTCCGCCTTGTGCGTCAAATAATACGGGTCGACGCCGATGCAGTGGCCGCCCACGAGGCCGGGGCGGAACGGCAAGAAATTCCATTTCGTGCCCGCCGCCTGCAGCACTTCCAGGGTGTCGATGCCGATGCGGTCGAAGATGATGGCCAGCTCGTTCATCAGCGCGATGTTCAGGTCGCGCTGCGTGTTTTCGATGACCTTGGCCGCTTCCGCCACCTTGATGCTCGACGCCCGGTGCACGCCGGCCTCGACCACGCCTTCGTACAGGGCCGCCACCTTTTCCAGGGTGGCCGCGTCGTCGCCCGAGACCACCTTGCGGATGCTGTGCAGGGTGTGGTCCCTGTCGCCGGGGTTGATGCGCTCGGGCGAAAAACCCACGTGAAAATCCTCCTTCCAGCGCAGGCCCGAATGCTGTTCCAGGATAGGGATGCAGATTTCTTCGGTGGCGCCCGGGTACACGGTCGACTCGTAGATGACGATGGCGCCGCGCCGCATGTGGCGGCCGACGGCGGCGCTGGCGCCGGCCAGGGCGGAGAAATCGGGATTGTGCGCGCTGTCGACGGGCGTGGGCACGGCCACGACGATGAAATCGGCCAGTTGCAGTTCGGCCGGATCGCAGCCGACGCTCAGCCATTGCGCCGCGCGCAGCTGTTCCGTGCTTACCTCGCCCGTGGGATCGACATGGCGCCGGTAGCTGTCTACCTTGCGTGCCGACAAGTCAAAGCCTATCGTGCGCTGGCGCATGCCGAACGCCACGGCCAGCTGCAAGCCCACATAGCCGAGTCCCACCACCGCCACCACGTCCGCCTTGCCATCCACCTTGCTGTCCATATGCCTGTGCTCCCAATGGTTGCGGCCTGAGCAACGCCGTCCAGGAAATTCTACGGTTGCCGGACCGGCCATTCTTGAGCAGGAACAAGGAACGCAGGGCTACGGCGGCCGGGCGCGGGGCGAATCGGCGGCTTGTTGAGCGCAATCAAGGAGAGCGGCAGCCATCTTTTTAAGCTAGGCCATGCCCATCCCTCATGCACGCCGCTACCGGAGACTTCCATGGCCCGTTCCCTGTCCCGCCCTTTTCCTGGCTTGCCGGCCGCCGCGCTGTGCTGCACCCTGCTGCTGCCCTTGCTGACGGCTTGCAACGGCACGCAAAGCAGCGCCTCCCTGCTGGCCGACGCGCAGCAGTACCGCCAGAAGGGCGAGGCGCGGGCCGCCATCATCCAGTTGAAGAACCTGCTGCAAAAGGAACCGGACAATGCGGCGGCGCGCTTGCTGCTGGGCAGCATCTATATCGACACGGGCGAATCGCTGTCGGCCGAAAAAGAATTGCGCAGGGCAAAGTCGCTGGGCCTGTCGGCGCAGCAAGTGATGCCGCTGCTGGCCAAGGCCTGGCTGATGCTGGGCCAGTTCGACAAGGTACTGGCCGAGATCCCCGACGATGCGGCCCAGCCCGCAACCGTGCTGGGCCTGCGCGGCGACGCCTTGCTGGCCCTGGGGCGCCAGGACGAGGCGCGCGCCCTGTTTGCGCGCCTGCTGGAAGCCCATCCGGGCCAGGTCGAGGCCCTGCTGGGCCTGGCCCGCCTGGCGGCGCTGGAGCAGCAGGTGGCGGCGGCCGAGCTGCTGCTGGCGCAAGCCCTGAAAAGCGCGCCCGCCAACCTCGACGCCTTGCGCCTGCAGGGCGACCTGCTGCGCCTGCAAGGCAAGAGTCCCGCGGCGCGGCTCGCCTACATGCAGATCCTCAAGATCAAGCCGGACAATACCCAGGCGCATATCGACCTGGCCAACCTCGATATCGCGGAAAACCGCTACGCGGAAGCGGCGGCCCAGCTGGCCTCGGCCCGCAAGACGGCGCCCAACAGCCTGGGCCTGTTGCAAGCCCAGGCGCTGCTCGATTTTCGCCAGGGCAAGAACAAGGCGGCCTTGCAAGCCTTGCAACTGGTGCTCAAGGTGGCGCCCGACCACATGCCGACCATCCTGCTGGCCGGCGCCGTGCAGCTGGCGCTCGGCTCGCCGCAACTGGCGGAAAGCTATCTGCAGCGCTTCCTGGCCGTGTATCCCAGGCATTTGTATGCGATCAAGATGATGGCCTCGATCGAATTGAGGCGCAACAAGAGCGATGCGGCCCTGGCCTTGCTGCTGCCCATGCTGGCCGCCTACCCCGAAGACGTGGAATTGCTGTCGATGGCCGGCGAAGCCCACTTGCGCGCGCGCGAATACGACAAGGCGACGGCGTATTTCGAAAAGGCCAGCACCCTGGCGCCGGACACGGCCAGGCTGCATACGGCGCTGGGCATCAGCCGCCTGGGCCAGGGCGAGAACAGCCGCGCCATCAATGAACTGGAACGCGCCAGCATGCTCGACAAGAGCACGCCGCAGGCAGGCACCATGCTGGTGATGACCTTGCTGCGCAACAAGCAGAACGACAAGGCCCTGGCCAGCGTCCAGATGATGGAGCAACAGCAGAAAGGCACGAATCCCCTGCTGTTGAACCTGAAAGGCGGCGTCTACCTGGCCTTGCGCGACGTGCGGGCCGCGCGCGCCAGCTTCGAGCAGGCGCTGACGATGAACCCCGTGTACGTTCCCGCCCTGGAGAATCTGGCGCAGATCGACCTGGCCGAGAAAAAACCGGAGCAGGCGCGCCAGCGTTTCGAGCGGGCGCTGGCAAAGGCGCCGAAAAATGCGGACCTGTGCGCCGCCCTGGCCAAGCTAGCCGCCTCGCAGGGCCAGACGGACGAGGCGCGGCGCTGGCTCGAACGGGCCCAGCGCGACAATCCCGACGCCGTCGCGCCAGCCCTGCTATTAAGTAACTTCTACCTGAAAACGGGCGCGCCCGACAAGGCGCTGCAACTGGCGCGCACCCTGCAGACGGGCCATCCGGGCGACGCCGATGCCCTGGCCCTGCGCGCCCAGGTGGAATACGGCGCCGGCCAGGCGCAGGCGGCGCTCGACAGCTACAACAAGCTGGCCAGCATCCAGAGCGGCTCGGCGCCCTTGCAGATGCGCATCGCCAGCCTGCACATGACGCTGGGCGACCATCATCAGGCGTTGCTGGCCGTCAAGCGGGCGCAGGCGCTGGACCCGAACCTGCTGGAAGCGCGCGTGATCGAAGTGGTCATGCTGCTGAGCCTGAATCGCCAGCGCGAGGCCCTGGCCGTGGCGCGCCAGGTGCAGGAACAGCACCCGAAGCTGGCGGCCGGCTACAAGCTCGAGGGCGACGTGCTGATGGAACAGAAACTGCCGCAGCAAGCCGTCAAGCTGTACGAGCGTGCTTTCGAGATCAGCAAGATCGGTCCCATGCAGCTGCAGCTGTACCGCGCCCTGCTGGCGTCGGGACAGGCGCGCGAAGCCGAGGCGCGCATGGCGGCGTGGCTGAAGGAACACCCGGAAGACCTGGGCACGCGCACCTACCTGGCCGGCGCGATGCTGGCCGCCAGACAATACCGCGGCGCCATCGATCACCTGCAGTACATCGCGGGCAAGGACGGCAACAATGTGATGGCACTGAACGACCTGGCCTGGGCCTATCAGCAGGAAAAAGATCCGCGCGCGCAAGCGACGGCCGAGCAGGCGTTCAAGCTGGCGCCCGATAATCCCGCCGTGCTCGACACCCTGGGCTGGATCGTCCTGCAGCAAGGCGACGTCAAGCGTGCCACGGTGCTGCTGCGCAAGGCGGCGGGGCTGGCGCCGAAATCGCCCGAAGTGCAGTACCACCTGGGCGCGGCCCTGGCGCAAGCGGGCGACAAGGGCGGCGCGCGCAAGCAACTGGAACAACTGCTGGCCGCCAACAAGGACTTTCCGCAGCGGGCCGCGGCGCAGGCCTTGCTGACCCGGCTCTAAGGCCATGCAAGCTGCCCTGCCCGGCCTGGCAGCGCGGCCGCTGGCCCTGCTGGCGGGCGCGGCCTGCGCGCTGGCCCTGCGCCATTACCCGCTGGGCCACGGCTGGCCCGGCCTGCTGTTTGCCGTCCTGCTGCCCGCCTATTTCCTGCTGCTGTGCTGGCGTCCCGCCAGCTGGCTGTTCTGCGTGCCCGCGCTGCTGCCGGTGCTGGACCTGGCGCCGTGGACGGGCTGGTTCTTCCTCGAAGAAAT
The DNA here is from genome assembly GCF_059423585.1 of Janthinobacterium sp. GW460-12-1-14-LB5. NCBI lineage: Bacteria > Pseudomonadati > Pseudomonadota > Betaproteobacteria > Burkholderiales > Oxalobacteraceae > Janthinobacterium > Janthinobacterium sp. GW460-12-1-14-LB5. Next base: position 106,569 of record NZ_JBWKYD010000016.1, read on the forward strand.
CGACGTGCTGCTGTTGCTGACGGTGGCGTGCGGCTACTGGCGCCTGGGCGGATCGCCCCAGAGCGCGGCGGCGCGGCTCTCGCCGGGCGCCCGCATATGTTTGCTGCTGTGCAGCCTGGCCTGGCTGGCGGCGCTGCTGCGGGGCGTCCTGCCGCTGGCCCCCCTCGACGCGAATGCCTGGGACAATTATCTGAGTCCCTACAACAGTTTGCGGCTCGGCAAGGCCTGGGCCTGGAGCATGCTGCTGCTGCCGCTGCTGCTACGCGACGGCGATGCGTCCGCCCTGCGCCGCTATGCGCTGCCGGGCATGCTGGCCGGGCTGGCCATGGTCTCGCTGTTCGCGCTGTGGGAAAGGGCCGTGTTTCCCGGCCTGCTGAACCTGTCCAGCGACTACCGCATCACGGCGCCGTTTTCCGCCATGCACACGGGCGGCGCCGCGCTCGACGGCTACCTGGCCCTGAGCCTGCCGTTTGCCGCGCTGTGGCTGGCCTGCGCCCGCAGCCGCTGGCAGGCGGCGCTGGCCATGCTGCTGCTGGCCCTGGCCCTGCATGCGGCGTTCACCACTTTTTCGCGCGGCCTGTACGCGGCCCTGGCGGCGGCCATGCTGCTGGCCTTGTCGCAAACCCTGCGGACGGCGCCCGGCGCGGCGCGTCCGCCCGACCGGCGGCGCGGGCGCAGCCTGTTGCTGAAACTGCTGCTGGCCGCCCTGGGCACCGTCCTGCTCGTGTACATGTTCGGCGTGGCCGGCTACCGGGGCTTGCTCGCCGCCGCCGTCCTGCTCGCGGCCAGCTTCGTGCTGGCGGCGCGGCCCCTGCCGTGGCGCCTGGCGCCGGCCAGCCTGCTGTGCGCGCTGTGCCTGCAGGGCGTGCTGGCCGCCTGGTGGCCGGAACCGTCCGGCCAGCAAACGGCCGGCTGGCTGAAAGGCCCGTATTTTTTGTTCCTGCTGGCCGCCATGCTGCTGGCGGCCGTGCTGCTGCCCGGCCCCCTGCAGCCGGCCGGTCACGCCGGCAAAGGCGCGGCCAGGCTGGGTCTGGCGATGATGGCGTGGACCATGCTGGCCTGCAATCTGGCCTGGATAGGCTGGCACTGGGCGGGTGCTGCCGCCCTGGCGCCGGCCGGCCTGGTCGTGCTGCTGGCCATGCTGATGCTGTACAACGGCCGCTTGCGCACGCCGCTGTGGCGGCTGGACCGGGCCAGCCTCAGCATCGCGGGCGCGGCCGGCATCCTGTTGCTGCTGGCCATCCCCGTCTCGGCCAGCTATTACGCCACCGAGCGTTTCGCCACCACGGCCTTCGACATGCAGGGCCGCTTGCGCCATTGGCGGCAAGTGCTGGCCATGCAGCCGTCCGACTGGGGCGACCGCCTGTTCGGCATGGGCATGGGCAGCTTTCCCGCCACCTATTACTGGCACAATCCGGGGCGCGAAGTGCCGGCCAGCATTGCGTATGCGCAAGAAGACGGCCAGCCAGGCAATTCCCCCAACACCTATGTGCGCCTGGCCAGTCCCGGCTACAGCGCCGGCTATGGCGAACTGCTGCGGCTGCTGCAACGGCTGCCCGTGCAGCCGGCCACGCGCTATACCCTGGCGCTCGATGCGCGCCGCGCCGGCCCCATGCCCGTGCTGCTGGTGCGCCTGTGCCAGCGACAATTGCTATATGCACAAGCTTGCGTGAATATCCCCCTGCGCCTGCACGCGCCGCCGCCTGGCACGCCGGCCGGCGCCTGGCAGCACCATGAAGTGCCGTTCGACAGCGCCTGGCTGGGCGCCGGCGCCTGGCTGCTGCGTCCGCCCGTGCAGCTGGAACTGGCGGCCAGCGGCACGGCTGACTCGTCCGTGCTCGAGGTCGACAATCTGAGCTTGCGCGCGCCGGGCGGCGAGGAATTGATCGCCAACGGACGCTTCAGGCAGGCCAATAATTACTGGTTTTTCAGCAGCGACCATCATCACTTGCCGTGGCATATCAAGAGCATGGCGCTGCACCTGCTGGTAGAAACGGGCTGGTGCGGCGCATTGTCCCTGCTGGCCCTGCTTTCCCTGGCCGGCCTGCGCCTGCTGCGCCAGGCGGCGCGGGGCGACCCGGGCGCGCTGGCCTGCGCCGCCGCCCTGCTGGGTTTTCTCGTCGTCGGCCTGTTCGACAGCCTGCTCGACGTGCCGCGCATCGCCCTGTTGTGCTATCTGATGCTGCTGTGCGCGCTGCTCGGCCCGGCCCCCTCCCCGCCACCTCCTCCCCTTGAAAGCACGCCGCCATGAAAGCCCTGCCGTCGACATTTTTCCGCGCCCAGCTGTTCTGCCTTGCCCTGCTGCTGGCCGGCGCGCCGTGCCGCGCGGAAGCGCCGCTGGCGCAAACCATCGCGCGCCTCAAGCCGTCCATCGTCGGCGTGGGCAGCCTGCAGACGACGCGCACGCCGCCGGTGAATTTTCTCGGCACGGGCTTCGTGGCGGGCGACGGCTTGAGCGTGCTGACCTGCGCCCATGTGGTGCAGAAACTGCTCGACGCCAATCCGGACGAATCGCTCGGCATACTCACGGGCCAGGGCGAGCGGGCGCAATTTCGCCCCGCCAGAATCGAGGCGGTGGACACGGAGCACGACCTGGCCTTGCTGCGCCTGGCCGGCGCACCGCTGCCGGCCCTGGCGCTGGGCGACGCGGCCACGGTGCGCGAAGGCCAGGCCATGGCGTTTACGGGGTTTCCACTGGGCAGCTTGCTGGGTTTGCACCACGTGACGCACCGCGCCACCGTGTCATCGCTGACGCCGGTAGTCAGGCCCAGCGCCAACGCGCAGCGCCTGGACACCCGGCGCCTGGCGCAACTGCAGAAAGCACCGTACACGGTGTTCCAGCTGGACGCGACGGCGTACCCGGGCAGCAGCGGCAGCCCCCTGTTCGATCCCGAGACCGGTCTCGTCTACGGCATCGTCAACATGGTGTATGTGAAGGGCCTGAAAGAGGCGGCCATCACCGCGCCCAGCGGCATCACGTACGCGATTCCGGGCAGCCACATGCAGGCGATCCTGCTGAAAAGCAAATAAATCAGTTGCGCCCCTGCCTGAGCCGGTCGGTAATGCCAGGCTCATCCCATGTCGGAAAAAAAAAGGGGTAAAACGACCGTTCACCCCCATGCTGTTCCATCATGCCGCCGTACTTGCGTATCTGGGCCCCCATGTAGTCGAGGTCCAGGCGCAGCAGCACGGCCGGCGCCCCCACGCGCGTGCACTCTCGCTCGCCGCCGAAGTCCTTGAAACCGAGCATGCGCTTGTAAAACACCACATGGCGCGGATTGACTTCGATCACGTAATCCGTAAAGCCGTGAATATTGTGGGCATAGATATAAGAAATATGGATCAGCGCCGCAAACACGCGCTTGCTGACGCCCTTGTCGATGGCCAGGCGCGACGGTTCGCACAGGCGGCGGCCCTGCTCGCGCAGCACGTCGAGCTTGTCGCGGAAGTTTTCGTCGGCGGGCAAGCCCGTCTCGTCATTGTCCAGGCACAGGGTCATGGTGCCGACGGTGGAGCCGGCCGTTTCCGCGAACAGGGTAATTTTGTTGAGCGCATGCGCGATCCCGGGATCGACGGCATAGCCGCGCCAGCCGTACATCTTGCGGATCAACAAACTGGCCGCTTCGCGCCGGCCACGCGAATTGGCCATGCGGATATGAAAGCGCTGCAGGTCGAGCTCGTGCTCCATGGCCGGATCGATCTGCCCCTCGCCCACCACCAGGTCGCTGAAAGTACCTGGCGTGTCGAAGGAAATAATGGGTTCGTCGTCAAAGCTCATCTTGTCCTCACGTTCATCGGCAGCCGTCGAAACGGACTGAAGCCAATGCCTTGTGACAAGACAAAAACTGGAGAAGTTCCCAGCAAATGCAAAAAAACAGAAGAAATTTACATTTGAATGGCAAAATTACACGATAAAATTTGCCAAACAGTGCAAAATTGCAAATATAAATGCTGTTTTGACACCATTGAAGGCGCGCCTAAAAGAAACTCTCCGGTATCAGCAAGACGTCGCCCGGCCGCATCATGACGTTGGCGGAAATATCGCCATTCTTCAGCAGGTCGTCCAGGCGCACGCCCAGCTGCTGCTGGTTGCCTTCGCGCATGCGGATGATGCTGGCTTTGTTGCCGGCGGCAAAGTCGGTGATGCCGCCCACGGCGATCAGCACGTCCATCAGCGACATGCCCAGCCGGTACGGCAGCGCCTGCGGCTTGGCCGCCTCGCCGATGACCCGGATCTGCTCGCTGTACGGCCCCGAGAAATTGGTGACGATGACGGTCACCACCGGTTGCTGGATGAACTTGCCCAGGGCTTGCTCGATGTCGCGCGCCAGCTGGGTCGACGTCTTGCCGCTGGCCGCCAGGTCTTCCACCAGCGGCGTGGTGATCTTGCCGTCCGGCCGCACGGCCACCGTCAGCGACACTTCCGGATTGCGCCAGACGATGATGTTGACGGAGTCGCCCGGCCCGATCAGGTAATCGTGCATGGGCGCGCTGTCATCGGTGGGCGCTGGCGGATGGGGCGTGCGGCAGGCGCCCAGCAGGCTGGCGCTGCCCGCCAGGACCAGCGCGTTGATGACAAATGCACGGCGAAACAGATTCATGCGGAGCCTCTTCGAGTCGATGGCGCGTCCATGGGCGGCCCCGCAGAACCAGCCTGGGCCGCGAACTTCCTATGATTATTAAAACCGGGCAAGTGAACCTTGAGGCGTATCAAGAAGCAATCATTTGGGGAAATCTTGCCCCTCAGCCGCCCTATACTTTGCTTACTCAACAGGCAAGCATTTCTTGCAAGACGCCGTCGCCCGCCCATCTGCCGTGCAGCACCGTTACCCGAAGGAAGCGACATGGAGCAATTGATACAGCAACTGCTTTCCGGTCTGAAAGGCATCTGGAAATACCGCTGGCATGCGGTTCTGGTGGCGTGGCTGGTGGCCATCGCCGGCTTCATCAAGGTGATCACCCTGCCCGACGACTTCCAGACGTCGGCGCGCGTGTTTGTCGATACGCAAACCATCCTCAAGCCCCTGCTGGCCGGCATGACCAGCGTGCCGAACACGGAACAGCAGGTGGCCATCATGAGCCGCACCCTGCTCAGCCGCCCGAACGTGGAGCGCGTCATGCGCATGGTCGACCTCGACCTCGATTCGAAGACGGCGCGCGAGCACGAAGCCCAGCTCGATGACTTGATGAGCCGCATCAAGATCACGGGCACCAATGCGTATGACATCTACACCATCAGCTACAGCGGGCGCGACCCGAAGCTGGTGCGCGACGTGGTGCAAAGCCTGCTGACCATCTTCGTCGAAGGCAGTTTCCAAGGCAAGAAGGGCGATTCGCAGAAGGCGGTGCAATTCATCGACGAGCAGATCAAGAATTACGAGGACAAGCTGAGCGCGGCGGAAAACCTGGTGAAGGAATTCAAGATCCGCAACAACCTGCTGCTGCCGCGCCAGGGCATCGACTATGGCAGCCAGCTGCTGATGTCGTCCGATAGCCTGAACAATGCCAAGCTGGAACTGGTCGAGGCGGAACAGGCGCGCAAGGCCATCCAGAGCCAGATCGAGGGCGACGAACCCGTGCTCGACCTGGAGCCGAACGCGGCATCGATCACGAATCCCGAACTCGACGAGCGCATCGCCACGCTCAACAAGAACCTCGACAGCCTGCGCATGCAATTTACGGAATTGCATCCCGATATCATCGCCTCGAAGCGCCTCATCGCCCAGCTGGAAGAACGCAAGATCGAGGAAAGCAAGCTGAAAACGGCGTCCGGCGACCCGGGCAAGAACTACAGCCCCATGCTGCAGCAGCTGAAGGTGGCGCTGACGGACGCCGACGCCAAGGTGGCCGCCATCCGCGCCCGGGTGCAGGAATACGCCGCGCGCAACGAGCGCCTGCTGGCGCAAAGCAATGCCGTGCCCGAGGTGGAATCGCAGCTGGCGCAGCTCAACCGCGACTACATCATCAACAAGGAAAACTATGAAAAGCTGATCGGCCGGCGCGAAGCGGCCAAGCTGTCGGGCGAACTCAGCTCCACCACCGAAATGATGGCCTTCAAGATCATCGATCCGCCCACGGTGCAATATGCGCCCGTCGGCCCGAACCGCCCGCTGCTGTTTTCCGCGGCGCTGGGCGCGGCCCTGGTGGCCGGCGTGGCCACGGCCCTGCTGATCAGCCAGGTGCGCCCCACCTTCCTCAGCCCTTCCGAATTGCGCGATGCCACGGGCTTGAACGTGCTGGGCACGGTATCGATGAACTGGACGCCGCTGCAGCAGGTGCGCCGGCGCCGCGCCCGCTATGTGTTCAGCGCCTGCCTGGGCAGCCTGTTCCTGCTGTACGGCGGGGTCATGACGGCCGCGCTGCTGAAATTCTAGAGCCACCAGGGGAGCGACGATGAGCAGCAAGGACAGCGGCAAGCAGGAACCGACGATACTCGGCGTGGCCGAGGCCAGCGTGCCGTATGGCGTGGATGGCGCGGAGGCGGCCAGGTCGCCGCAGTACCGGCCCCTGAACCTGGACCGGCTGGCCGAGCAAGGCATGCTCACGCACGATGGCGGGCGCAGCGCCGTGGCCGAGGATTTCCGCATCATCAAGCGCCCGCTGCTGCGCCAGGCGCGCGCCAGCGGCGCCGAGGCCATCCGCAACGGCAACCTGATCGTCGTCACCAGCGCCATGCCCGGCGAAGGCAAGACGTATTGCGCCGTCAACCTGGCCATGAGCATCGCCATGGAAATGGATATCACGGTGCTGCTGGTCGATGCCGACGTGGCGCGCCCGTCCGTGCTGAAAGTGCTGGGCCTGCCACCGGAGCCGGGGCTGATGGACGTGCTGCTCGACCCGCAGCTGGCCATGGCCGACGTGATCCTGAAAACCAACGTGGCCAACCTGAGCATCCTGCCCGCCGGGCGCAGCAACAAGCACGCGACGGAATTGCTGGCCAGCCGCGCCATGAGCCGCCTGCTGGCCGAGATCGCCAGCCGCTACGCCGACCGCGTCGTCGTCTTCGACTCGCCGCCCCTCTTGATCACCAGCGAGGCGCACGCGCTGGTGGGCCAGATGGGGCAAGTGGTGATGGTGGTCGAGGCGGAAACGACGACCCAGCACGCCGTCAAGGAAGCGCTGCGCCAGATCGAAGGATGCGAACACATTCATCTGATCTACAACAAGACCAAATCGTTCCCCGGCAATGACTACTACGGCTATGGCCATTACGATTAGCCGCCGGATTCCGCTGCCGCTGCTGCCCTTGCTGTCCCTGCTGCTGCCCCTGCCGGCCGGCGCGGTCGACTGGCTGGTCAAGCCCTCGCTGCGCCTGCGCGAAAGCTATACGGACAATGCCACGCGCGCGCCGCCCGGCCAGGCGCAATCGGACTTCATCACGGAAATCGCGCCCGCCATCGCCCTCATCGGCACGGGGCCGCGCCTGCGCGTCGACCTCGATTACAGCTGGCACAAATTCATCTCCGGGCAGCGCGGCAATACGGACGACCACCAGCTGCACGCCGCGGCCGACGCCGAGCTGGTCAAGGACTGGTTCTTCATCGATACCCATGCCAGCGTGAGCCGGCGCAACATCTCGCCGTTCGGCCCGCAACTGATAGCCGAGCTGCCCGACACGGACAATACCAGCACCGTGCGCACCACCAGTATCAGCCCCTACCTGCGCCACCGTTTCCGCGGCCTGGCCACGGCCGAGCTGCGCTACACGCGCAACACGGTCGCCAGCGGCGGCGGTCTGCTGTCCGTGCACAGCGATGAAATGGAATTGCTGCTCAGCGGCGAGCCGCGCGCCGGCGGCTGGTCCTGGAATGCCAGCCACGACGTGCGCCGCACGCAGGACAGCAAGCTCGCTTCCGTGCGCATGCAGCGCAGCAGCGTGGGCCTGCGCTATGCGTTCAGCAGGAAGTGGGCGGCCACGGCCAGCGGCGGCATGGAAAAGGAAGGCTATGCGTCGACCAGCGGCAAGGCGCCGGCGGGCCGCTTCTGGTCGCTGGGCGGCGTGTGGACCCCGTCGCCGCGCACCAGCGTGGCCTTCAGCACGGGCAAGCGCTTCTTTGGCACCACCTACAGCCTGGACGCCAATTTCCTGCAGCGCCATACCAACTGGCAACTGAGCTACAGCGAAAACATCACCACCCTGCCCACGCAGTTTGCGCGCCTGGGCGACCGCGACGCGGCCCAGCTGCTCGATCAATTGTGGCGCGGCCTCTTTCCGAATGCGCGCGACCGGCGCTTGCGCATCAATGCCTTCCTGCGCTACGCCAACAGCCTGGGGCCGGAACGGGGCGCCATCAATTACTTCAGCCACCGCTATTTCCTGGAAAAGCAGCTGAAGCTGACGATGGCGCGCGCCACGGCGAAAAGCACGATGGTCGCCGGCATCACGGCCGTCGACCGCACGGCGCAAACGGCCAGCGGCATCGACAGCGGCTTGCTGCCCGACATGGAGTTCGGCAGCGAAGACCGCACGCGCCAGATCGGCAGCAACGTGGGCTGGAGCTGGCAAGCCAGTGCGCGCACCAGCGTGAACGTCAATGCCGGCTACGCCAGCGTGCGCTCGCTGAGCGTGCCCCGGCGCGACAACAACATCACCGTGACGGCCGGCTACAGCCGCATCCTGCAGCCGGACATGACGGTCAGCATCGACGTGCGGCATACGCGGCACGCCAGCAACCACGGCGGCGATTACCGCGAAAACGGCGTCAGCGCCACGCTCAACATGCAATTCTAAGGAGCCCGCAATGTCCGACCCCGATCTTGCGTCCGCCGCGCCGGCGCACCTGCTGTGCGTGGTGGCCGCGCGTCCCAACCTGATGAAGATGGCGCCCATCCTGGCCGCCCTGGCCCGCCAGGCGCCCGCCGTGCGCGTGACCCTGCTGCATACGGGCCAGCATTACGACACGGCCATGAACGGACAATTGTTTGCCGACCTGGACATGCGCCCGCCCGACCTTGCCCTCGACGTCGGCTCCGGCAACCACGCGCAGCAGACGGCCGAGATCATGCGCCGCTTCGACGCCGTGCTCGACGCCCATCCGCCGCTGGCGCCCGATGCCGTGCTGGTGGTGGGCGACGTCAATTCCACCCTCGCCTGCGCGCTGGTGGCGGCCAAGCGCGGCACGCCCGTGATCCACGTCGAGGCGGGCCTGCGCAGCGGCGACCGGCGCATGCCCGAGGAAATCAACCGCGTGCTGACGGATCAATTGTCCGATCTGCTGCTCACCAGCGAGGAAGGCGCGCGCGCCAACCTGCTGCGCGAAGGCATCGCCCCCGAACGCATCCACTTCACGGGCAACGTCATGATCGACAGCCTGCGGCAGCAGCTGCCGCGCGCAGTCCGGCCCGACATCACCGTGCGCGCGCATGGCCACGCCTGTCCGCCCGCCTACGGACTCTTGACCTTGCACCGGCCGTCGAACGTGGATGATCCGGCGCAACTGGAAGCGCTGCTGCAGGCGCTGGGGCAACTGTCATGCCGGCTGCCGCTGCTGTTTCCCATCCACCCGCGCACGGCTGCCGGCCTGCGCCTGGCGGGCCTGGAACCGCTGCTGGCGCGGCACGCCATCGTCCGTTTGCCGCCGCTGGGCTATCTGGAAATGCTGGGCCTGATGCAGGGAGCGCGCCTGGTGCTGACGGATTCGGGCGGCATCCAGGAAGAAAGCACGGCCCTGGGCGTGCCCTGCCTGACCCTGCGCGCCAATACGGAGCGCCCCGTCACCGTCACCGACGGCACGAACACCCTGGCCGGCACGGACCCCGCCGCCATCCTGGCGCTGGCGCGCGCCATCCTGGACACGGGCGGCAAGCGGGGCCGCATTCCGCCCCTGTGGGATGGCCACGCGGCCACGCGCATCGCCGCCGTCATCGCGCCCTGGCTGGCGGCGCGCCGGGGGCCGCCATGATGCCGCCGCCTTGCTCTTTGATATTGCGCAACGCGCTGACCATCGACGTGGAAGACTATTTCCAGGTCTCCGCCTTCGCGCCGCACATCGCGCGCGCCGACTGGCCCCGCCTGGAATGCCGGGTCGAGGCGAACATCGAGCGCATCCTGCTGCTGCTGGAAAGCCGCCGCATCCACGCCACCTTTTTCACCCTGGGCTGGATCGCCGAGCGCTATCCGGCCATGCTGCGCCGCGTGGCCGCCGCCGGGCACGAGGTGGCCAGCCACGGCTATGCGCACCTGCGCGCCAGCGAGCAGTCGGCCGCGCAGTTCGCCGACGACGTGCGCCGCAGCAAGACCATCCTGGAACAGTTGACGGGGCTGGCCGTGCGCGGCTACCGGGCGCCCAGCTTTTCCATCGGCGCGGCCAATCTATGGGCCTTCGACGTGCTGCAGGAAGCGGGCTACCGCTACAGTTCCAGCATCTATCCAATCCGCCACGACCATTACGGCATGCCCGATGCGCCCCGCTTCGCCTGGCGCCCGCGCGGACCGCAGGGCGTGCTGGAATTGCCCGTCAGCACCGTGCGCCTGCGCGGGCGCAACCTGCCGGCCGGCGGCGGCGGTTACTTCAGATTGCTGCCGTATGCACTGTCGCGCTGGCTTTTGCGACGCATCAATTCGCGCGACGGGCAAGCTGGCATATTCTATTTTCATCCCTGGGAACTCGATCCCGGCCAGCCGCGCCCGCCGGGCCTGAGCGCAAAGACGCGCTTTCGCCACTACCTGAACCTGGGGCGCATGGAAGCGCGGCTGGCGCGCCTGACGCGCGACTTCGTCTGGGACCGCATGGACCGCATTTTTCTGGAAAGCACATGATGCACGAGGCCAGTCTTCTTCCCGACACGGCGCAGTCCAGCGACACCATCGCCGTGCGCGCGCTGCAGCCGCACGAGCACGCGCGCTGGGATGCCTTTGTCGACGCCTGCCCCGAGGCCACCTTCTTTCACCGGGCCGGCTGGCACACCATCATGGAACAGGGTTTTCACCATGACAGCTATTTCCTGTACGCGGAACAGGACGGGCGCATCGCCGGCGTGCTGCCGCTGGCCCATCTGCGCAGCCGCCTGTTCGGCGCTTCCCTCGTTTCGCTGCCGTTCTGCGTGTACGGCGGCACCGCCGGCGGCAGTGCTGCCGTGCGCCAGGCGCTCGACAGTGCCGCGCTGGCGCTGGCGCGGCGCCTCGGCGTGGGCCACCTGGAATACCGCTGGCGCGAAGCGCCGGAAAACATGGCGACTTCCTGGCTGCAGAAACCCCTGTACGCCACCTTCCGCCGGCCGTTAAGTCCCGATGCCGAGCAGAATCTGCTGGCCATACCCCGCAAGCAGCGCGCCGTCGTGCGCAAGGCCATGGCCGGCGGCCTGCACAGCGCCATCGACTATGACCTGCGCCATTTCTACCCGATCTACGCGGCCAGCGTGCACCGGCTGGGCACGCCCGTCTTCGCGCGCCGCCATTTTGCCCTGCTGCGCGCGGTTTTCGGCGACGCCTGCGAGATCCTCACCGTGTATCACGGCCAGCAGGCGCAGGCCAGCGTGCTGCTGTTCTATTTCCGCGATGAAGTGCTGCCGTATTACGGCGGCGGCAGCGTGCTGGCGCGCAGCACGGGCGCCAACGACTTCATGTACTGGGAAGCGATGCGCCGCGCCAGCGCGCGCGGCTACCGCCTGTTCGATTTCGGCCGCAGCAAGCTGGGCACCGGGGCATACGACTTCAAGAAGAACTGGGGTTTTACGCCGCAGCCGCTGCCGTATGCCTGCCAGCTGGTGCGCGCCAGGGCCTTGCCGGAGGTCAATCCACTCAATCCCAGGTACGCGCTGTTCATCCGCGCCTGGCGCCGCCTGCCGCTGCCGCTGGCCAACCTGCTGGGGCCGCACATCGTGCGGCAACTGGGCTAAGCACCGGGACACGCCATGCGCGAACTGCTCTTCCTTTCACACCGCTTGCCATATCCGCCCAACAAGGGCGACAAGATACGCTCGTGGCACATGCTGCAGTACCTGAGCCGGCATTTCCGCGTCCACCTGGGCTGTTTCATCGACGATGACGACGACTGCCAGCATACAAAAAGCGTGGCCGCCCTGTGCGCCAGCACGCGCTTCATTGAATTGCGGCGCGGCACGGCCCGCTGGCGCGCCCTGCAGGCGCTGCTGTCGCGGCAAGCCATGAGCGTGCAGTACTACCGCGATGCGCGGCTGCTGCAATGGGTCGAAGGCGTGCTATCGGGCGGCAAGGTGCGCCACGCGCTGGCCTTTTCCGGGCCGATGGCGCAATACATCGACGGCAGCGCGGGCCGCGCCCTGCACCGCGTGATCGATTTCGTCGACGTCGATTCCGACAAATGGCGCCAGTACGGCGACAGCAAGCCCTGGCCCGTGTCGCTGCTGTACCGGCGCGAAGCGCAGCTGCTGCTGCAGTACGAGCGCCATATCGCCCAGCAGTTCACGGCCGCCAGCTTCGTCTCGCCCGCCGAAGCGGCCCTGTTCCGCCAGTGCGCGCCGATGGCGCGGCGCAAGACCGGGTATTTCAACAATGGCGTCGACACGGCGTATTTCGCGCCCATGGCGGCCCAGCCCGCAATCTATGCGCCCGGCGTGCAGGCGCTGGTGTTTACGGGCGCCATGGATTACTGGCCGAACATCGACGCCGTGCAATGGTTCGTGCGCCATGTCTGGCCCGCGCTGCGGCGCCAGTTTCCCCAGCTGCAGTTCTACATCGTCGGCAGCGCGCCCGTGCCCGCCGTGACGGCGCTGGCCAGGGTGGCCGGCGTGGTGGTGACGGGCAAGGTGCCCGACATCCGCCCCTACCTGGCCGGCGCGGCGCTGGCCGTGGCGCCGCTGCGCATCGCCCGCGGCGTGCAGAACAAGGTGCTCGAAGCGATGGCGATGGGCAAGATCGTGCTGGCCACGCCGCAGGCGCTGGAAGGCATCGCCGCCCAGCCGGGCCTGGAATTGCTGCTGGCGCGCGACGACGCCGAATTCATCCACCATGCCGCGCGCGTGCTGCGCAATGCCCAGGGCGGCGGGACCGAAGGCAGCGGCGCGGCCATCGGCGCGGCGGCGCGCCAGCTGGTGTTGCAGGATTACGACTGGGAACGTAACCTGCGGGGCCTGGGCGCCATGCTGGGTGTATCGGCCGAGGCCGGTACCGATGCGCCTGCCAGCGGCGCCGCCGCGCCTTTGCTGCCCGTGCGGGAGCCATCTACATGAGTCTGCAACTCGACGAGCTGGCCCGCTTGCCGGACGCGGCCGTCCTGCCGCATGCGCACAACCAGCAGCAAGCGCTGGCGATCCTGCTGCTGGCCCTGGCCGCCGTCGTGCTGCTGTACCACGCCACCTTCTGGTCGATGCTGGAACTGTGGTCGCGCTCGCAGACCTTCGCGCACGGCTTCCTGATCGTGCCCATCAGCTGCTGGCTGGCCTGGCGCCAGCGGGCGCCCCTGGCCGCGCTGGCGCCCCAGCCGTCGCGGGGCGGCTTGCTGCTGCTGGGCGCGCTGGGGCTGGCCTGGCTGCTGGCCGACGCCGCCAACGTGCCCGTGGTGGAGCAATATGCGGCCACGGCCATGCTGCCCGCCTGCGTGCTGGCCATCCTCGGCTGGCCGGCCGTGCGCCTGCTGGCCTTTCCCCTCGCGTATCTGTTCCTCGCCGTGCCGTTCGGCGAAGTCTTCCTCGATCCCCTGATCGACTTCACGGCTGCCTTCACGGTGACGGCGCTGCAATGGACGGGCGTGCCCGTGTTCCGCGACGGCAGCAATTTTTCTCTGCCCACCGGCAACTGGTCGGTGGTGGAAGCGTGCAGCGGCTTGCGCTACCTGATTGCCGCGCTGGCCCTGGGCGCCCTGTTCGCCCACGTCAATTTCCACAGCACGCGGCGGCGCCTGGCCGTCATGGCCGCCGCCCTGCTCGTGCCCATCCTCGCCAATGGCGTGCGCGCCTACCTGATCGTGATGCTGGGCCACCTGAGCAATATGCGCCTGGCCGTGGGCGTCGACCACCTGATCTATGGCTGGCTGTTCTTCGGCCTGGTGGCGCTGCTGCTGTTTTGGCTGGCCGCGCGCTGGCGCGAATTGCCGCTGGCGCGCGCTGCGCGGCCGTTGACACTGCCCGCCCGGCCTGGCGCCAGCGCCGCTGCGGCCAGCACGCGCGCCGTCATCCGCGCCAGCATCGCCTGCCTGCTGCTGGCGGCGCTGTGGCCGGCGCTGGCCCTGGCCAGCCAGCGCCACGATGGCACGGCGGCGCCCGGCTCCCCCGCCGTGCTGGCCTTGCCCGATCCGCCCGCCTGGCGCCGGCTGCATGCCGCGCCGCCCGTCTGGCAAGCGCCGTATGCGGGCGCGCCGGCGCGCTTTGCCGCCACGTATGCGCGCCGGGATGGCGACGGCGCGCCGGTCGGCTTGCAGCTGCACTGGTATGCGCGCCAGGCGCGCGATGCCGAACTGCTGACGCACCAGGCCCTGCCCTACGGCCCCCGCTGGATGGCGCTGGCGCAGCGCATGCGGCCCGTCACCGTGGCCAGCGGCGTCCTGGGCGTGCGCGAAAGCGTGCTGGGACACGGCGGCGAACGCCTGCTCGTGTGGCGCGTCTACCGCCAGGGCGGCATCGTCACGGCCCGGCCCGTGCTGGTGAAGCTGCTGCTGGCGCAAGCCAAGCTGCTGGGCAGGCGCCAGGATGGCGCCGACATCCTCGTCTTTGCCGCCTACGACGAGCTGGCGCCGCCGCCGCGCGCGCACCTGCAAGCCTTCCTGCAAGCGGCGCTGCCCGTCATCGAACAACGCCTGCAGGAGCTGCCGCATGGCCCTTGACCTCGCTACCGTCCGCCCCCGGCAAGCGGCCGAAGGGCCCGGCGCCGCCCCCCTGATCGTGCACGTGATCCACCAGCTCGACGTGGGCGGCCTGGAAAACGGCCTGGTGAACCTGATCAATCATCTGCCGCCCGAACGCTACCGGCACGCCATCGTCTGCCTGAAGAACGCCACCGCGTTTCGCCAGCGCCTGACCACCCCAGGCGTCGAGGTGATCAGCCTGGACAAGCGCGAAGGCAAGGACTGGCGCCACTACCTGCGCCTGTACCGCGTGCTGAAACAGCTGCATCCGGCACTCGTACACACGCGCAACCTGGGCTGCCTCGAAGCGCAATTGCTGGCCTGGCTGGCCGGCGTGCGCCTGCGCGTGCATGGCGAACACGGACGCGACATGAGCGACTTGCACGGCACCCGCCGCAAATACCGGCTGCTGCGCAAATGCATGCTGCCGCTGGTGCAGCACTTCATCGCCGTCAGCGCCGACCTGGGGCAATGGCTGGTGGACGTCATCGGCGCGGCGCCCGCCCAGGTGTCGCACATCGGCAATGGCGTCGACAGCGTGCAATTCCATCCGCGCCTGGGGCCGCCGGCCGCCGTCGGGCCGCCCGGCTTCCTGTGCAACGGCGCCTTCGTCATCGGCAGCGTGGGCCGCATGGCCGCCGTCAAGGACCATGCCTCGCTGGTGCAAGCCTTTTTACTGTTGCTGGCGCAGCCGGGCGCCCGCGCGCGCCTGCGCCTGATCATCGTCGGCGACGGGCCGTGCCGCCAGGCTTGCCTGGACCTGCTGCGGCAGGCCGGCGTGGCCCATCTGGCCTGGCTGCCCGGCGCGCGCGACGACGTGGCGCAGCTGCTGCGCGCCATGGATTTGTTCGTGCTGCCCTCGCTGGCCGAAGGCAGTTCGAACACCATCCTCGAAGCCATGGCGACGGGGTTGCCCGTCGTCGCCACGCAGGTGGGCGGCAATGCGGAACTGGTGCAGTCGGGCTGGAGCGGCACGCTGGTGCCGCCCGGTTCGCCCGAGATGCTGGCCGACGCCATGCTCGACTACTACAGCATGCCGGAACTCGGTCCGCGCCACGGCGCGCGCGGGCGGCGCCAGGTGCTGGCCGAGCACAGCCTGCCCGCCATGGCCGGCGCCTACCTGGCCGTGTACGACCGCCTGACGGGCGCGCGCCAGCCCTCTCCCCTGTCCACCTATCCCTGAAAGGCCTCCCATGTGCGGCATCAGCGGCATCTTTGATTTGCAGGGCCAGCGCGACATCGACGTGCTGCTGCTGGCGCGCATGAACCACAGCCTGCGCCACCGGGGGCCGGACGAAGGAGGATTGCACCGCGAACCGGGACTGGGACTGGCGCACCGGCGCTTGTCCGTGATCGACCTGGCCAGCGGCCAGCAGCCGCTGTTCAACGCCGACCGCAGCATCGCCATCGTCTTCAATGGCGAAATCTATAACTATCGCAGCCTGATGGCGGAACTGCGCCAGTTCGGCCACGCCTTCCGCACCAGCAGCGATACGGAAGTCATCGTCCACGCCTGGGAACAGTGGGGCGAACAATGCGTGCGGCGCCTGCGCGGCATGTTCGCCTTCGCCCTGTGGGACCGCCGGCGCCACCTGCTGTTCCTGGCGCGCGACCGCCTGGGCGTCAAACCCCTGTATTACGGCGAGGCGCAGGACGGCACCCTGCTGTTCGGCTCCGAACTCAAGGCCCTGCTCGCGCATCCGGCCATGCCGCGCGCGCTCGACCCGCTGGCCGTGGAAGAGTATTTCGCCTACGGCTACGTGCCCGAGCCGCGCAGCATCTTCCAGCATGCGCGCAAGCTGCCGCCAGGGCATACCCTGTCGATCCGCGCCGGCCAGCCGCTGCCCGCGCCGCAAGCGTACTGGGACATTCCCTTCACGCCGAACCCGCCCGCCAGCGAGGCGCAGGCGGCCGACGAACTGCTGGCGCGCCTGCGCGAAGCGGTGCGCATCCGCATGGTGGCCGAAGTGCCGCTGGGGGCCTTCCTGTCGGGCGGCGTCGATTCGAGCGCCGTCGTGGCGCTGATGGCGGGGGCCAGCGCCACGCCCGTCAACACCTGCTCCATCTCGTTCGGCGACCCGGCGTACAACGAGGCGCGCTACGCCGACCTGGTGGCGCGCCGCTACGGCACGGCGCACCACGCGCGCCAGGTCGAACAGGACGACTTCGAGCTGATCGACCTGCTGGCCAACCTGTACGACGAACCGTTCGCCGACAGTTCCGCCATGCCCACCTACCGCGTTTGCCAGCTGGCGCGCCAGCGGGTCACCGTGGCCCTGTCCGGCGACGGCGGCGATGAAAGCCTGGCCGGCTACCGGCGCTACCGCCTGCACACGCGCGAGGAAAAGGTGCGCAAGGCGATGGACCCGCTGCTGCCGGCCGGCCTGCGCCAGTCGCTGTTCGGCACCCTGGGGCGGCTGTACCCGAAGGCCGACTGGGCACCGCGCTTCCTGCGCGCCAAGACCACCTTCGAAGGCCTGGCGCGCGACACGACGGACGCGTATTTTCACGGCGTCAGCCTGCTGGGCGACGCCATGCGCGCGCGCCTGTTCAGCCCGGAATTTCGCCGCAGCCTGCACGGCTACCGCGCCGTCGAGGTGCTGCGCCGCCACGCGCTGGCCAGTCCCGCGCAGGATCCGCTGTCGCAGGTGCAGTATCTGGACCTGAAAACCTACCTGCCTGGCGACATCCTCACGAAAGTCGACCGGGCCAGCATGGCGCATGCGCTGGAAGTGCGCTCGCCCCTGCTCGACCATGAACTGGTGGCGTGGATGTCGGGCCTGCCGCCGCAATTCAAGCTGCGGCGCGGCGAAGGCAAGTACCTGCTGAAAAAAGCCCTGCGCCCGCTGCTGCCCGACAGCCTGCTGTACCGCCAGAAGATGGGCTTTTCCGTGCCGCTGGCCGACTGGCTGCGCGGCCCGCTGCGCCAGCGCCTGCAGCAGCGGCTGCTGGGGCCCACCCTGGCGCAGTGCGGCCTGTTCGACATGGATTACGTGCGCCTGCTGCTGGAACAGCATGCGAGCGGGCGGCGCGACTACAGCGCGCCCCTGTGGGCGCTGCTGATGTTCGAAGCCTTTTTGCGCCAGGTGCTGCCCGTCGATGGCCGCAAGGCGGCGGTAGCCGCGCCGGCCATGGCCATGGAGTGAATCCATGCGCATCCTGCACATCCTCGACCACTCGCTGCCGCTGCACAGCGGCTACACGTTTCGCACTCTGGCCATCCTGCGGCAGCAGCGCGCGCTGGGCTGGCACACCATGCAGCTCACGAGTGCCAAGCAGGGGCCGGCCGACGGCGCGCAGCAGCTGGTCGACGGCTGGCATTTCTACCGCACGGCGCCCGATGCCCGCTGGTGGGCGCGCCTGCCCGTGCTGCGGCAGGTGGCCGTCATCCTCGGCCTGGCCGTGCGCCTGCGCCAGCTGGCGCAACGGCTCGAGCCCGACATCCTGCATGCGCACTCGCCCGCCCTGAACGCCATCGCCGCCATCAATGCGGGACGCGCGCTGGGCATACCCGTCGTGTATGAGGTGCGCGCCTTCTGGGAAGACGCGGCCGCCGACCATGGCAGCAGCCGGCCCGGCGGCCTGCGCTACCGCCTCACGCGGGCGCTGGAAACCTATGCGCTGCGCCGCGCCGACGCCGTCACCACCATCTGCGAGGGTTTGCGGCGCGAACTGTGCGCGCGCGGCGTGCCCGCGCATAAGATCACGGTGATCCCGAACGCCGTCGATGCCGGGGCTTTCAGCACCACCGCGCCCGACGACCTCTGGCTGGCGCACAAACTGGGCTTGCATGGCCACCTGGTCATCGGCTTCATCGGTTCCTTCTATGCCTACGAGGGACTGGCCCTGCTGCTGCGCGCCATGCCGCGCCTGCTGGCGGCGCAGCCGGCATTGCGCCTGCTGCTGGCCGGCGGCGGCCCGCAGGAAGCGGCGCTGCGCGCGCTGGCGGCGCAACTGGGCATCGAGGGCGCCGTGGTCTTCGCGGGCAGAGTGCCGCACGCGCAGGTGGCCGCGTATTATCAGCTGGTCGACATCTGCGTGTATCCGCGCCTGCCGATGCGCCTGACGGAACTGGTAACGCCCTTGAAACCGTTGGAGGCGATGGCACAGGGCCGCCTGGTGGTGGCGTCCGACGTGGGCGGCCACCGCGAACTGGTCGAGCATGGCAAGACGGGCATGCTGTTTCGCGCCGGCGACGCCGCGGCGCTGGCGCAGGCCGTATTGCACCTGCTGCTGGCGCCCGACAGCTGGCCGCTGCTGCGGCGCCAGGCGCGCGCCTTCGTCGAGACGGAGCGCAGCTGGGGCGCCAGCGTGGGCCGCTATGCGCCCGTGTATGCGCGCGTAACCGCGGCGCGCGCGGCGGCGGGAGCGATGCCATGATCTTCACGGGCTTGCGCATCGCGCTGGTCGGCCCGCTGCCGCCGCCGGCCGGCGGCATGGCGAATCAGACAGCGCAGCTGGCGAAGCTGTTGCGCGACGACGGCGCGCAAGTGCAGCTGCTGGCCGTCAACGGTCCCGCGCTGCCGCCCTGGCTGGCGCGCATCCGCTACCTGCGCGCGGCGCTGCGCCTGCCCGTGCACCTGTGGCGCCTGTGGCGCGCCGCCAATACGGTCGACCTGTTCCATATCATGGCCAATTCCGGCTGGTCCTGGCATCTGCAGGCCGCGCCGGCCCTGTGGATCGCCAGCCTGAAAGGCAAGCCGGCCCTGCTCAACTACCGGGGCGGCGAAGCGGCCGCCTTTTTCGCCCGCTCGCCGCGCCTGCTGGCATTCAGCCTGCGCCGCGCCAGCGCCATCGTCGTGCCCTCGGCCTACCTGGCCGGCATCTTCGAGCAGTACGGCCATACGGCCCACATCGTGCCCAACGTGGTGGACTTGCAGCGCTTTGCGCCCGCCGCGCCGCGTGCGCATGGCGCTGCCGGCCCGTGCATCCTCGTGGCGCGCCACCTGGAAAGCCTGTACGACAATGCCAGCGCCGTGCGCGCCCTGGCCATCGTGCGACGCAGCTATCCCACGGCGCGCCTGGTGCTGGCCGGCGGCGGGCCGCAACGCGCGGCGCTGGCGCGCCTGGCCAGATCCCTGGGTGTGGACGCTGCCGTGCGCTTCGCCGGCCCCGTCGAGAACGCCGCCATGCCGGCGCTGTACCAGGCCAGCGACATCGTGCTCAACCCCAGCCTGGCCGACAACATGCCCAATTCCGTGCTCGAGGCGCTGGCCTGCGGCGTGCCCGTCGTCAGCACCAACGTGGGCGGCATTCCCGCCCTGCTGCAGGACGGCGTGACGGCGCTGCTGGTGCCGCCCGGCGATCCGGCCGCCATGGCGCAGGCCATCGTGGCACTGCTGCGCGACCCGCGCCGCGCGCGGGCGCTGGCGGACGCGGGCCTGGCACATGGGGCCGCCTTTGGCTGGCCCGGCATCGCGCCCAGGCTGGCCGCGCATTACCGCCGCATCCTCGCGGCGCCGCGCCCCAGCGCCTACACGCGGCTCGTCGCCCGCTGGCTGTTTCCCCTGCACGAATGGCTCAAGGGCCACCACAGCGCGCGCCTGCTGCGCCGCCTGGAACGCTCGCAGTGGTGGAACGCGGAGCAGCTGCGGGAGTGGCAACTGGCGCGCCTGCGCCACCTGCTGCGCCACGCGGGCCGGCACGTGCCCTACTACCGCGCCCTGTTCGCCCGCAGCGGCTTCGATCCCGACCAGGTCAAGCAGCTGGCCGATCTATCGCGCCTGCCGCTGCTGCGCAAGGCTGACATTGCGGGCGCGCGCGACAGCTTCAAATCGGCCCGCGCCGTGGGCTTGCGCCCGTTCGCCACGGGGGGCTCCAGCGGCCAGCCGCTGCAGTTTTTCCTGGGACGGCGCAGGGTCAGCCACGACATCGCCGCCAAGTGGCGCGCCACGCGCTGGTGGGGCGTCGACATCGGCGACCGCGAAGCCGTGCTGTGGGGTTCGCCCATCGAGCTGCATGCGCAAGACCGCGTGCGCCGCCTGCGCGACGCGCTGCTGCGCACCACCCTGCTGCCCGCGTTTGCCATGTCGCCCGACCGCCTGGACGGCTACGTGCGGCAGTTGCGCCGCTGGCGTCCGCGCATGCTGTTCGGCTACCCGTCGGCCCTGTGCCGCATCGCCAGCCACGCCGCGGCGCGCGACCAGCCGCTCGACGGCCTGGGCGTGAAAGTGGCCTTCGTCACGGCCGAACGCCTGTACGACGAGCAGCGCGCGCAGATCGCCGCCGCCTTCGGCTGCCCCGTCGCCAACGGCTACGGCGGACGCGACGCGGGCTTCATCGCCCACGAATGCCCGGACGGCGGCATGCACATCACGGCCGAAGACATCATCGTGGAAATTGTCGATGGCCAGGGCCAGCCGCTGCCGCCGGGAGTCACGGGCGACATCGTCGTCACCCACCTGGCCACGCAAGACTACCCCTTCATCCGCTACGCCACCGGCGACGTGGGCGCGCTGGGCACGCAGCCCTGCGCCTGCGGCCGCGGCCTGCCGCTGCTGCAAAAGATCGAAGGGCGCAGCACGGATTTCCTCACGGCCGCCGACGGCACCGTCATGCACGGCCTGGCCCTCGTCTACATCGTGCGCGAACTGCCGCAGGTGCGCAGCTTTAAAATCATCCAGGAAACCCTGCTGCGCACGCGCGTGCTGCTGGTCTGCCAGCCGCGCCTGGACGACGCCACGCGCAGCGCCATCGTCAGGGGCTTCCAGGCCAGGCTGGGCGCGCAGGTCGACATCGCCATCGAGGAAGTCGACGAGATCGCGGCGGAGGCGTCGGGCAAGTACCGGTATGTGGTGAGCGCGGTGGCGTAGGCAGACAACCCGCGTTACATTGCCACCCGGCCCGCCGGCAGCGACAGCAGCATTTTTCCGTGCTCGGATTGGAAAAGCTGTTTCGCATTGGCCTCGATCGAACGATAGACCTCGCTGCGCGCTCCGGCGACGCCGCGTATCACTTCGCGGTGTAACTCATTCATGAAATGACGGAAAATCTGCAGACCATCGTTGAATCGCCCTGCACCGTCGAGCAGGATATGCTCTGCAAGCCGCAGTTTGCCGATACGCGCGCAAAGCAAGTATTCGATATGAATTCCCGCAGGCATCATGTCGAGCATTAATTGGGCGAAATTGGTGATCAGCTCAAAATGCGTTGCGGACACGTCTTTGGACGACTTCGTCAAGGCAAGAATATTATCGATAAAGGACAACACTTCATTGCGTTTCGCCGCCATGCTGGTCAACAGCGGAATGGCAAGCTCGCGTATTTCCGATGCCAGGCTACGATCCTGCAACAAGGTTCGCGCTGCCTCCACCAGTCCTACATATTCACTGATCTTATCCATGTAAAATACAATGTGCTGCGAGCGCACATCTTGCGCAATGACATCGACAGTGGCCTGGATTTTATCCAGTTTCTTTGCCAGATATTTTGTCTGCACCACGATCGCGGCAAGAATAATGCCGGTCGAAACGGCCGCGGCGATCACCGTCGTCGCCTGCGCCACTTTCAGCGCTTCTTCCACGCTCTTGGCCGCACTTTCCTTGAATGGAAGATGCTGGATGATGCCAGACCCGCCGCTACCCTCGGCCCAGTATGCCACGCCGTCATGTATGGCTGCCTTGCCTTCCGCCATCGCTTGTATCAACACCGGCTTCAATTTGGCCTGGTCGATGATCCATATCGTTTCTTGCAACATTTACATTTCCTTAGAAAAATTCACGTGCTTCGCATTCCCGCCGCATATAAGCGATCTGAATGACGGCAGGGATCGTTACGCGATATGCGGCGCCGCTGATTGCGGGCACGGTGAGCGCGGCCGACACGGCCAATCCGACCGGTCCGGCAAACATGGCCAGGCTTCTGCCCAGTCCACCTGTCGCAATGACGCCAAGTGCCCGTCCCGCGAACATGCTTGCAGCGGATGTGGCGATCAGTGCCGATATCTGCAAGGAACCGATGCCGCTCGACAAGGCCGCTTTCAGCAAGGCCAATCCTTCCGCATCGCGTAAGTTATTGCCGATATCAAATTCCTTCAGCAGCGAAGCACGTTGTTCCGCACCGAGCTTTTCCCAGGCATCGCCGATGAATTTCTCCAGCAGCTTGTTTTCCATCAGATAGGCGGAACTGTTTTTTTCCGTCTTGACTTTCTGGTTATCGCACACGTCCGACAAAATCTCCTTGTAAAGCACGCCATCGCCGCGAAACAGGTTGACGATCGTGTCGCCGCCGAAATGCTGAAGCTCGCCGGCAATCAACTTCCAGCATTGCCGGTGCTGGTCCTTCTTTCCAGCAAACTTCTTGAAGTTGTCGTCCTCAAGAAGTTCGCTGGCGATGCGAGCCGATCCATCTTTGTCGTGCGTGAGATAGCCCGCCAAAACACGCAAATCCTCTTCCTTGCAATACGGCAGGAATGCGAGGTCTTCATCGACGCGATATTTGATACCCATATTTCCCCTTGGTAATTTTCTTATATTGTATTTTTAATCGCGCCCAACTTACAAGGCAAAACAAGGAAAAACATGCAATATGAAGCCGATACTTTTATTTCGAAATGGCAATTAACGCCACTATCTTCGCCAAACTGATTTTCCAAAACAATGACATCGACCTTTTTCTCAGGAAAATACATTTCAATGGATGTAAATCCCAGGCCCAGACCTGTGGCAAATCGGGCAGGTATCTACTCACGAGCCTTTGCAAGTCTATCCATGATCCGAAAATTATCGCCCGGATTTAACCGTGTTCTATTTTCAAAATCCGAATAGCCAAAGGCTTTTGAGTATCTGGTCTGGCCATATTTCGTGAGGAGGATGACGCCATTGAAACTTCTTGGACTTGTTGATCTTGCCACGCTGTCGATTTTGGCGGAATAATCATCTGCCTTTTCCGCATGTGAATGCTCTCCAACCTGGGCATGCACGCATGCGGAGATCGTCAACAAAAAAATATAGCGCGGATATTTTCAGTGGCAGCATCGTTTTTCTTTCAGTATGGAGATTCTGATTTGATTTATTATTGCCATGTAAACGCGTATTTTCATCACAAGAAGTCCTGCAGAATTAACAATATGACAAGTGCAGGCCTGTTAGTGAGTGCGGATCCAGGCTGGCAAAAGAAGGAAGGCTGGGCACGCCGGGCGTTCAGTCGTCCACCAGATCGAAGTCGGCAAGCAAACCGTCCGCGGTCAGGTAAACCAGCAATTTGCGCCCTGGCTTGATGCCGCTGACATGGTAGGCAAGGACACTGTCCACCTTGCTGCCATGACGTTCGATCGCGCGACCAGCGACAGCTTGCTCGTGCAAAAAAGTGAGTGACTTAACATTGACGAGTTCGCCAATGGCTTGCGTGCCAAAGTTGCTCTTGATGCCAGGTGTCGCAAAATCCGAATTGGCCAGGGCGCTGCCGCCACGCGCTATGTCGGCCAGCAAGGCCTGCACACTCCGGGTACGCGCAGGCTGGGGGTCGGTGCGCGCTTTCAAAGTGTGCATCAGCGGGCCGATGCGCGGCGCCTTATTGGCTTTGCCCTTGGTCGTCACGACGACGTCCGTCACCTCTCCTTGTGCATCGACGACGAAAGCCAGTTCGCAATTGCGCGACGTCGAATGGAAACGGTGCGCGCCGACAGGCACGAAAGTTTCGTCGGGCAAGCCATCGTAAATGCTGCGCAGCTGGCCACCCCGCATATCGAAGGTGCCCATCGTGTTGTTCGCCAACTCGTAGCGGCCCGTGTAGCGGCTGAGCGCCCTGGCATCGATGTGGATGGCGGGGTGCTTGCGCAACACGTCGTAGTCGGCATCCGGCCAGCGATAGGCGCGGCCGATGGCGGCGGTCAGGCGGTCCATCATGCGGGAATTGTCATTCGCGTTAATCATGATCACGGCGCCCTGGCCCGTGCGGGAAAATGCCGTCAGCAAGGTATCGAAGCCTTCGTCGCGCCCGCCGTGCGAGAAGCGTTGCGCGCTGCCGCTGCCGTGCAGGAAGACGCCCAGGCCCGCGTTCTCTATTTGCGGGGTCAGCATCTGTTGCGTCAAGGCTGCCGAGATGACCGGGTTGGACGTGCCGGCCAGGGATTGCTGCACGCCGATGGCGAAGCGCGCCAGGTCCGATGCGTTGGTCCATAAACCGGCCGCCGCCATTTCCGGATACACATGCCAGCGTCCCGCCACCAGGCTGCGGTCGGCAAGGTGGCCGCTGGCATTCAGGCGCGCGCGCTCGGCTGGCGGCGGCTGCAGATAGGAGCTCTCCTGCATGCCCAAGGGCATGAGGACCGCGTCGCGCATGTAATCGGGATACGCCTGGCCGCTCACGTCGGCCACCATTTGTTGCATGACGGTATAGCCGCCACCGGAGTAACGCACCTTGCTGCCTGGAACGATGTCAACGCGGATGGGCGCGGTATTCGCCGGTTGCTCGCCGTTCAGCACCTGGACCACGGTGGGCAGCGGCGCATTGCTGGCGTAACCGGGGAAGCCGTGCACGGTCAGCCCCGCGTTGTGGCTGAGCAGCCTGCGCAAGGTCACCTTTTGTTCGGCCGTCAGGGCGCTGTCCGGCAGCTTCCACGTGAGCAGCCGGGTATTGACGTCCTCGTCAAGGGCAAGCTTGCCCTGCTCTACCAGGTGCAGCGCCCCCAGCGCGGCTACCGGCTTGCTGACCGAACCGGCCTGGAACAGTGTGTGCGGACCGACCGGCGTTTTGCCGCCCTTTTCCGTGACACCGTACCCTTGCACCCTGACAATCTTGCCGTTGTCGATGACGGCAAGCGACAGTCCGGGGATCTTCCGCATCTGCATTTCGGCTTTGATAATGTCGTCCAATGCGTCCGCCCGGGCACTACTTGCGAACAACAGGGTAACGATTACTGCCAGGGGATGAACTCGCATGAACGCCTCTTTCAATGGTGAATGACGGATATCAGTAAGGAAAGGTTGACGATACGTCACCTTGCCCGGCCACCATGCAGCATTGCGACAGGCCGTCAGATATCAGTCATGGGCGGTCATTTTCCCGGATGGGTTGCGGGCCGCATTGGCGGGCGCGAGCGCTTCTGGGCGGTTGCTGCTATTGGCAGCTTGCGCCCCAGAGCGGACGTAATCGCGTCACCACCATTTGCCGAACTTGTTGAGCGCTAAATGCAGCGCAAGCATTGACCCGGCATTGATCTTCAGTCGAATTGCGATGTTGTCGCCATCTTGTGACTGCCTTTTCGAACGAGGATTGATCGTTAGATACTCCTCAGATGAATGCCGTTCGAAGTGAAGTATTGGGTACTCGCTCATGTCATGCAGTCCCGCGTCGCTGCCGTCACGGAGGTCACTTTCGAATTGAACGAGGGCGTCATACGCAAACCAAAGGTGCTCCGCAGTCCAGTTGAAACTCTGGCTTCCGCTTGAATACTCAACTTCAAGCCGGACCTGGACGCCGAGATCCATCGGATCTACTTCTGCAAACCAAAGCTGGAACTTGAGGGGGCCTTCGACGAAAGCTACGTCAGCAGCCATCTGAGTCCTTTCCTGGGTGTGGTAATCTCGGGCTATCGCAATGGCCGCTCCTGAACAGTTGCCGCCTTTGGTCATCTTTGGTATTTGAATCAGCAGGCTTGTGATACATGGGCTCACTGCCGCGGTGACATGAGGTCAATTAACCGTTCCAAGAGCGCATTCGTGCGCTTCTGCTCGGCCACCAGGACCTGCCAACCGTTGTCAGCAAGTGCCGGTTCTGGTGCGGGCGGATCGATCCATTCATGCAGATCCAGGCTGTACCACCGGCTAGAATCCGCAAACTCGACTTTCGCAACCTTGCGCTCCAGAGCCCCGGGAACATGCAATTCGATCGCCTCTTTCAACATCTCGCGCGATTGTTTTGTACCGTGGTTCAAGAACACAGTTGTGGCTTTGTCGCCTTCTTCCGGAGGAAGTTTGTGATCAGTAAAAATGTATTGCAGTAATCCGCTCTGGTCGGCATGGCCTGAGTAATAGCCGCCCACATCGATTATCTGCGCGTGGATGTCGTCAAGGCGAAATACCGTGTCGTTGACCTGGATTTCCGTGAAGTCAGGAAGCACTCCTTCGATACGGCATTTGCCTAATTGTGCCAATTTTCCGCCCAGCGTGCCGCTGGCCATATAACCTGTAATCAGAATCACAGCCTGGTTCGAAGGTAACAGCTGTTCAAGGTGATCGACCACGCGACCTCCCTCGCACATTCCGCCGCCCGAAATCGTAATGTGAGCTGGTGGCGGAACTTTTGGCCTGAGTACTGGCTTCTTACTCTTGTAATCGTTTTTCTTCGAAGAAATCAGTCCTTGGTAGCGCAGCAGATGGGGCCCGAGCGCAATTTCGATGCCGGTCAATTCTTTATTGATGGGGAAAATGGTGCGGATCTTGTCATCAACTTCCGCTTCCGATGACAGTCGCAAGCGTTCGGCCATAAGCCTGTTGCGGTACAGCGTTTCGTCGGGAGCGCGTTTTTGCCTGCGGCATAATTCGGTACCGAAAACGCCGGTCATCCTCAGCGTCAGAGGAGAGTCCACATCGATTTTCAATGCCAGTGGTTTCGTATATCCCATCATAATGGATCGGAACTCAGCGAAATTCACCTTTGCATTGTCGACAAATCCATAGCGCGGTGCGTTACTCTCATCTGGTTCACGCGCCTCTATCGCATCACGCCACTGCTCTTGCACCGCTTCGGACTGTGCTTCCAATGCCCGCTTGATGCGCCCATTGGTGGCTTCATCCCACGAACCTGCAGCGATGCAATCGGCTATGGAGAAGACCGGTAAGATCGGAATATTGGCAGGCAAGCGGTCGTTTGGTGATTCAAGAATGCAAACTAGATCCAACAGAATTTCCTGCGTCCGCTGTAACGAGAATGCGGGAATCAAAATCTTGCCTCGATTGAACGCAGCATCCCTGATCACGTCGGTGAGCGCATCAAGGCGTGCAAGATAATTTGAAAAATGCGGAGAGCGAACCCGTGCCCCATAGGTGCTCTCCACCACCATATATTCAGGCACACCAAACGGCTCCTGCCGACCGGCGAGCAGCGGCTGGCAAGGATTGTCCTTCGTGTTGTTTCCCAGGTCGCCGCTCATGACAATATCTCCACGCGTGCCATCGTCGCGATTCCATGAAATCTTGAGCGACATCGCCCCGAGAATATGGGCAGTGCGTGTGAACGACACGAATAGATCGTCATCGACAGGAATATAGCGTGACAAGCCAAAATCAGGCCGCTGATCCACGCAGCTGAACTGAATCGCTTTGACGTCGTCCTCAGAGTAAAGGCCCGAAGAGAAACGGACACTGTCTAGCAGTGACAGCCGTGCAAGCTGCGCCGTGGCCGTTGTGCAAAAAACGACGCCTTGAAAACCATCGCGATAAAGTTTGGGAATGAGCCCGCAGTGATCGATGTGCGCATGCGTCAGAAGCACAAATTTGATGTCGGCGGCATCGAAAGGAAATTTTTGCCGGTTTTTGAGAAGTGCATGGTTTTCGCCCTGATGCAAACCACAGTCAACCAAGAATTGCACTTCTTTGCGGTCGTAAGAAAAGTGTGTGCATGAGCCTGTTACATGATCGTCACTGGCGCCGATAAATCTAATTCGCATTTAAAACCCTGAAGAAATAAGCGTCTGAAAGTCCTGCTTCTGGACGACAGCGGCCCCAGAGAATAGCGGATTGCCAAGCAAAAAAAATCACACATTGTCACACGACCGCGAATGTCCGCTTGTGGACCGATAGCGGACTAAGCAAAATGGAGCGCAACATCATGCGCCATGCCTTCCAACTGCCCTGCCGCAAACATGAGAACGAAAACAATCACTGCCCCAGCAGCTGTTCCAGCCTTCGCTGATCCCCCGCCGCCACAAACCACTCCCCCTGCCAGCGCTGCGTGCGCTGTGCCTGGATGGATTCCGGCGCGCACCAGGGCGGATACACGCGCAGCGCGCGCTTGCCTCCAGCTCCGGCGCGCGACATCACGCCCCGTTCCAGCAGCACGCTGCGCGGGAAGATGAAAAAGCCGTGCCGCGCGCCGCCGTCGTCGGTCACGGCGATGATGACGGCATCGACGGTGTCCGCGTCGTCCAGCGGGGCGATGTCGGCGTCGGGATGGGGGCGCTTCCAGACGGTGACGAACTGGCCCGTCTTCGTCGGCGTGGTCTTGGCCACGCGCAAGACCAGCCGCTTGCCGTGCAGTTCGGCGCGGCAGGCGCCGTAGTCGGCGCTCTCCGCTTCCGGCACGGGCGCTTGCGGCAAGCCGAGGAAGGCCCAGGGACTGGCCTTCATTGCGCGCTGAACTCGGCGGCAGCCTTCGCTGCCCACAGCGCTTCGGCGTGACTGGCGAACGGGCTGTCGTAGCCGTCGATATTGCCGTCTTCATCGACAAAATACAGCCACCAGCCGCCGCCCTGCTCGCGGATGGCCGTCTGGCCCGGCGCGCAATGGGTTTCAAGCGCCTGATCGGCGGCCAGGGTGGCGATGGTGATGCCGCGGTGAATAATATGCTGGGGTGTCATGGCAGCTAATGCAAAATAAATAATGGCGATAGTGTAGCCGCACCGCCCTGTCCTGGCCAGTGCGCTACACTATTGCTTCCTACGGAGGACAACATGGCATCACAGCAAGGCACGGTGGATTTTTTGCTCGACCAGATGGCGGGCGCGGGCAGTATCAGCGCAAAAAAGATGTTTGGCGAGTACGGCTTGTATTGCGACGGCAAGATGTTCGCCATCGTCGCCGACGACATGCTCTTCATCAAGCCGACGGACGCGGGCCGCGCCTGGATCAGTACCATGGGCACGCTGCAGGAAGCGCCGCCCTACCCGCAAGCCAAGCCGTATTTCCTCATCGATGGCGGGCTGTGGGACGAGCGCGACTGGTTGTCCCAGCTGGCGCGGCGCACGGCCGATGCCTTGCCGCAGCCGAAACCCAAGCCGCCGCCCAAACCGAAAAAAACGGCATCAAACAGCTAGTACGCTGTTCTCGCACGCCTTGCCCTGCAGGAAGCATTGCAGGTTGTGATAGGTGATGGCGGCGATCTCGCGCAGCGCCTCGATGGTAAAGAAGCCCTGGTGGCCCGTCACCAGTACGTTCGGGAAGGTCATCAAGCGCTGGAAGACGTCGTCGTCGATGATGTCCGACGAGCGGTCCTGGAAGAACAGATTGCTTTCCTGCTCGTACACGTCGATGGCGAGCGAACCGAGCTGGCGCGACTTGAGCGCCTCGATGACGGCGCCCGTGTCGATCAGGCCGCCGCGCGAGGTATTCACCAGCATGGCGCCCTTCTTCATCAGCGGCAACGTGGCTTCACTGATCATGTGGCGCGTGCTCTCCATCAGCGGGCAATGCAGCGAGACGATGTCGGCCTCGGCCAGCAGGCGCGGCAATTCCACCATCGTGCCCAGCTGGGCGAACGCGGGCGCCGGATACGGGTCATGGCCCAGCACCGTGCAGCCGAAACCTTTAAAAATGCGCGCCGTGGCCAGGCCGATCTTGCCCGTGCCGACGATGCCCACGGTCTTGCCGTGCAAGGTGGAACCCAGCAAGCCGTCGAGCGAGAAATTGCCTTCGCGCACGCGGGCGTAGGCGCGGTGCGTGTGGCGGTTCAGGGTCTGCACCAGGGCCAAGGTGTATTCGGCCACGGCTTCCGGCGAATACGCGGGCACGCGGGCAACGAACAGGCCCAGGCGTTTGGCCGCTTCCAGGTCGAGGTTGTTGTAGCCGGCGCAGCGCAGCAAAATGGCGCGCACGCCGTAGCCGTGCAGCGCTTCCAGCACGGGCGCGTCGAGCACGTCGTTGACGAAGACGCAGACGGCGTCCGCGCCTTGCGCCAGCACTACGGTTTCCTGGCTCAGCAAGGCGCTGTGGTAGACCAGTTCGATGCCAGCCGGATCGGGCTGGGACGGCAAGGCTTCGTCGAAGAAGCGGCGGTCGTAGGGCTGGCTGGCGAAGAAGGCGATTTTCATGGGGCGTCCTGGAACTTGCTGAATGGCAAAACATTATCATAGCGCAAGCGCCCCGCTTCCCGGCGTACGTCTGCCTCCTTGACTGCCTATTTGGGCTCGCGGGGCAAGGTCAGCACGTGGCGCAGGTAGGCCGTTTCCTCGGCGTGCTGCGCGTGGTAGCGTTCGCGCGCGGCGCGCATGGCCGCCTGGTGGGCCGCGATGCTGCCTTCCGTCAGCTCGACGCCGAAATCGGCCGGCACCGGCACGGCGCCGCCGAACAGGCGCGCCAGGATGAAATGGCCCACGTTGTCGCGGTAATGCGATGCTTCCCAGTAATAACGCATTTCGCGCCTGCCCGTCACCTGCGGGATAGGCTCGCTGGTGATGCTGTTGAAGCCGGAAAAATCGTACACGCGCACGTCGCAGCCCTGGCTGCGGTGGCGCTGCGCCAGTTGCGCCAGGTCGCGCTGCCAGGTTTCCATGGCGTCCCACTTGCCGCGCCAGTACAGGGCGTCGAGCGTGAGCGCGTGCGTGGGATTGATGTACAGGCGCAAGCGCGTGCCGCCCCGGCACAGCTTGCCGACGCTGGCATCGAAGGCTTGCAGCGCGGGCGCCGTCGGCCCCAGGCCGTCGCCGAATTCCTGCAACCGCGGCTTGAACGCGCGCGCCGTACCCACCCAGCCATGGTTGCGGGCCGTGATGCAGCCCTGGTCGCGCTGGCCGTCCAGGGCCAGGCTGGACAGGCACACGCCGTCATAGCTGCCGCTGAGGATGCGCCAGGTGTCCTGGGTCATGTCGACGGTGAGGCCGCGCTTAATGTTGAGCAAGGCGCGCCGCGCGAAAAACGCGGGGCCGCCAGCCGTCAAGCCCGGCTCCACGCCGGCCGAGCCCAGTTCCAGCGAAAACGAGGGCGCGTCGATGCCCCACACCATGGTGTCGACATGGCTGACCCTGGCCGCGTGCTCGGCCAGGCGGATCGCTTCGCCGATCGAGGCGCCCGAGACGGCGCTGTTAAAGATGCTCTTGCCATCGAACAAGGCGCGCACCCTGGTGGGCAAGCCCATTTCCGTGCGCGAATTGCCGATGTAGACGATGGCGGGCCGGTAGCGGGCCACGGCATACGTCTTGCCCCACACGGCGAGCTTTTCGTAGGTGGGACGCAAACGCTGCACCAGCGGCGTGTCCCACTGGTGCAGCAGATACGGATCGACGTGGTAATTTACGGCGGAGATCAGGGCCAGCGCGGCCAGCGCGCAGGCAAAGAAGATGGCGAGGTAGCGGCGGGCGGTAGTGTCCATGGTCGGCATAGGAAGTGGAGAAATGGCGTATGCGGAGTCTTGCATCAACGCCGGATCAGCGGCCCGTCCAGCACCCGCTGCGCATAGGCCGTTTCGCGCGCGTGTTCCACGCGGTAGCGGTCGCGCGCGGCGCGCATGGCCGCCTGGTGGGCGTCGACGTTGGCTGGCGTCAGCTCCACGCCGAAATCGGCCGGCGCCGGCGCGCCGCCGCCGAACAGGCGCGCCAGGATCAGGTGGCCGACATTGTCCCGGTAATGCGACACTTCCCAGTAATAATGCATGTCGGGCTTGCCGCTGACGAGCGGCGTCGCTTCCGTCGTGATGCTGTTGAATCCGGAAAAATCAACCAGGCGCACGTCGCAGCCCTGGCGGCGGTGGCGCTCGGCAATACTCACCAGGCCGCGCTGCCAGGCCTGCATGGCATCCCACTTGCCGCGCCAGTGCAGCGCGTACAAGGTCAGCGCGTGCGTGGGGTTGATGTACAGGCGCAGGCGCATGCCTTCCCGGCACAGCTTGCCGATGCTGGCGTCAAGCGCCAACGTCGAGGGCGGCGTCGGCCCCAGGCCATCGCCGAATTCCTGCAGCCGCACGGGTATCGCGTCCTTCGTTCCCAGCCAGTGCGCGATGCCCTTGCGGGTGCACGACTCGTCGCGCTGCCCGTACACGGCCAGGCTGGAGCGGCAGGTATCGCCGGCATTGCCGGTGAGGATGCGCACGCTGTCCTGCGTCATGTCCACCGTCAGGCCGCGCTGCAGGTTGACCAGGGCGCGCCGGGCGAAAAAGCCCCGTCCGGTGCCCGTCAGGCTGTTTTCCACGCGCGCCGCACCCATCTCCAGGGAAAAGGTGGGCGCGTCCATGCCCCACACCATGGTGTCGATGCGGCTGACCCTGGCCGCATGCTCGGCCAGGCGGATGGCGTCGCCGATCGAGGCGCCGGACACGGCGCTGTTGAACACGCGCTTGCCGTCAAACAGCGCGCGCACGCCCGTCGGCAAGCCCATTTCCGTGCGCGAATTGCCGATGTAGACGATGGCCGGCCGGTAGCGCGCCACGGCATAGGTCTTGGCCCAGGCACCGAGCTTTTCATTGATCTGGCGCGGGCGCTGCAGCAAGGGACTGTCCCACTGGTGCAGCAGGTAGGGGTCGACCTGGTAATTCAGCAGCGAGACGGCGCCCAGCGCCAGGCCGGCGCAGGCGCAGAAGCAGACGAGGTAGCGGCGGGCGGCGGCGTCCATGCTCAGAACTGGAAATAGAGAAATTCAGTGACCCGGTTCATGCCGAAGATGCAGGCGACGAACAGCGCGGCAAAGCCCACGCTCCAGCGGGCCGTGGGGCGCCAGCTGAAGGCCCAGCGCCCTGTGGGCTGAAATATTCTTTCAATGGCAGGCTCGTAGAGAAAGAATATTTCTTGCGTATTCGGCGCCTTGAAGGCCAGCAGCATGGCCGCCAGCAGCGCGGGCAAGCCCGGCCCCATCAGTTCGATCCAGCGGATGCCGTCGAACGCGGGATGCACGCCCCACTGCGCCAGGCTGGCCCCATGGCTGGCCAGGCCGCGCGGCAGGCTCACGCCGTTCGCCCCCAGCAGCGCGCCCGTGATGTCCCAGGCCGTGGCCACGTCGGGCGCGCGGAAGAAGACCCAGGCCAGCATCACGGCAAAAAAAGTCAGGACGCCGGGCCACCAGCGCAGCCAGCAGTACCCCGGCGCCGCGCCGAAGAGCCGCTGCCACGCCTGCTGCAGCACCAGGTACAGGCCGTGCAAGCCGCCCCAGATGACGAAGGTCCAGCCGGCGCCATGCCACAGGCCGCCCAGCAGCATGGTCAGCATCAGGTTGCGGTAGCGCATGGCTTCGCCGCGCCGGCTGCCGCCCAGCGGGATATACAGATAGTCGCGCAGGAAACGCGACAAGGTCATGTGCCAGCGGCGCCAGAAGTCCGCGATATTGGCCGCCTTGTACGGCGAGTTGAAGTTCAGCGGCAATTTCACGCCGAACAGGCGCGACAGGCCGATGGCCATGTCCGAATAGCCGGAAAAGTCGAAATACAGCTGGAAAGTGTAGGCCAGCACGCCGATCCACGCCTCGATCAGGGTCGGCGTGGCGCCGGCCGCGAAGACGGGCATGGCCAGCGGCGACAGGTTGTCGGCGATCAGCACCTTTTTTGCCAGGCCTATCGTAAAAATCGACAGGCCGATGGCGAAATTGGCCGCGCGCGGGTGGGCGTTGGCCGGGTCGGCGAACTGCGGCATCATGTCGCGGTGGTGCAGCACGGGGCCGGCGATCAGGTGGGGAAAGTAGCTGACGAACAGCACGTAATGGATGAAGCGGTATTCGCGCACCTCGCCCCGGTAGCAATCGACGAGGAAGGCGATCTGCGTGAAGGTAAAGAACGAGATGCCGATCGGCAAAATGATGTCGAGGCCGGACCACGGCAGGCTGCCAGTATTGGCACCGGCGGCACCGGCGGCGACGGCGACCGCGTTCACGCTGTCGATGAAGAAATTCGCATATTTATAGTAGGCGAGCAAGCCCAGGTTCAGTGCCAGGGCCGCCACCAGCACGCGCTTGCGGGCCGCGCCCGCGCTGGCACTGAGCAGGCGCCCGGCGCCGTAGTTGACGCAGATCGAGGCCAGCAGCAGCGGCAGATAGCGCACGTCCCACCAGGCATAGAAGAACAGCGAGGCCAGCGCCAGCCAAATCGCGGGCGCCAGGCGGCGCCCGCTGGCAGAGGTGCCGCCGGAGGTCGCCCAGCGGTCCAGCAGAAAATAGCCGGCCAGCACGATGGGCAGATAGGCAAACAGGAAGGCGAAGGAATTAAACAGCATGGCGTCTCCTGGCAGGCAAGGATTGCACCTGGTAGTAACATTCGGCGATCCGGGCCGCCACCCGTTCCCACGTAAAGCGTTCCACCAGGGCTTGCACGCGCGCGCGTTCGGGCGGCAGCGCCAGCAGGTCGAGGATGGCCTGGCGCTGCGCGGCGCCATCGTCCCAGGCCACCTTGCGCAGCGCGAACGCGGAATCGGGCAAGTCCAGCGCGCTTTGCGCCGTCATGACGACGGGCGTGCCGGCCGCCAGCGCTTCGAGCACGCTCAAGGGAAACACTTCGCCTTGGCTGGGCAAGGCCGCCACGGCCGCCGCATGGTAGGCGCTGGCCAGCAGCGGGTCGGCGTGGTCGAGCGCGCCCAGCCACCTGACGTACGGCAAGTCCAGCAATTGCTGCAGATACGCCTGCTGTTCCCGGGGCGCGGCGCCGATCAGCACCAGGGGCAAGCCGGCGCCCGCCAGCGCCTGCGCCAGTCCCAGCTGGTTTTTATACGGCGAAATGCTGCCCACCATCAGCGCGAACGGCCCGGTGATGCCCGTCTCGCGCAGGAACAGATCGCCATTGGCCGTGAAGAAATGCGGGTTAATGCCGTTCGGCAATACGCGGATGGCGTCGGACGGCATGCCGAAGCCTTGCACGATGGCGTCGCGCTCGGCCTCGCCCAGCGCGATCACCACGTCGGCCAGCTGCAGGGCGCGCCGCGTTTGCGCATAGCTCGTTTGCACCATCCACTCCGTCAAGCGCCCTGCCAGCCGGTCGGCCAGCCGCGCGCGCCAGGCGCTGGCGCGGCCCCATCCCGGCGACAGCAGCGGCGACAGCACCACGGGCACACCTTGCTCGCTGGCCATTTCCATGATGCGGTAAGTGCCATTACTGGCCGAAAACACGTGCAGCACGTCGAAATCGGCCAGCCGCTGATGGTTGGCGTCGACCAGCTGCACGTCCAGGGGCCGCGCCGGTTGCTGGGGCAGCCGGTTCAGCGCGGCGATGGTTTCGCGTACCTGGATCTGCAAGCCGCCGTCGCGCTGGAACAGCATCGGGTAGGACAGGATACCGACACGCATGGTCTTCCTTTCGTGCGCCCGCGCCGCTATCAACGGCTCAGTGCGGTGATTTGACGGCCAGCCAGCGGCCGGCCAGCTTGCGTTGCAACAACAAAAATTCGCCGGCCAGTTCATGCTTGAACAGGAACAGGCCGGCCAGCCAGCACAGCAAGGTCGCCAGCGCCGTGCCCGTCAGCGCCAGCAGCGCCGGCGTGTCGATAGGCAGCCACAGCAGCGAAGCGACGGGCGCGATGGCGCTGACACCGCACAGCAGCAAACTCTTGCGCAAGGCCCGCGCCAGGATGCGCCAGTCGAGTGCGCTCAAGCGCCGCAGGCAGCCGTAGCTCATCCAGCTGCGCAGTACATTGCTGAGCACCACGGCCCAGGCCACGGCCACCAGGCCGAACGGCGCCGCGGCCAGCAGCAGCGCCACCTTGCTTGCGCCCGCCCAGGCATCGAGCCGCACCTGCGCATGCAGCTGGCCCGTCGCCACGAACAGGTAGCGGGCCATGCTGAACATGCTATACACGGCCGAGGACAGGCACATGATGCGGATCAAGGGCACACAGGCCAGCCATTGCGAACCGTACAACACCTTGACCAGGGGCAAAGCCATACAGGCGAGAAAGAGAAAAAACGGCCAGGCCAGCGCCGTCATGTAGCTGATCGTGCGCAGATACACGCGTTCCGCCCCGCCCTGCCCCCCTTGTCCACTCCCCTCCCGCGCGCGCGCCGCGAACAGGGGAAACACGACGGGAGAAATCGCGCTGGTGATGGCCTGGTTAAAAATATTCAGCACGCTTTGCGCCTTGCCGAACAGGGCCAGGCTTTCTATGCCGATCAGCTTGCCGATGATCAAGTCCGGCGCCGCCACGCCCGCCTCGTCGACGAGTCCGCCTCCGGTCGCATACGCGCCAAAGCGGGCGATATCGCCGATGCCGCGCCGTCCCGGCAGCCACGGCAATTCCTTGGGCCGCACCAGCAGGCTCACCAGCAGCGAGGCGCAGGAACCGGCCAGCGCCGCCCATACCATGCTCATGTAACTGTAGCCCTGCAGCGCCAGCAGCACGGCCACCAGCAGGTTGACCACGCTGTTGGCGGCATTGATCGCATAGATGGCGCGAAAGCGCAGTTGCCGGCGCAGCATGGGCAAGGTCAAGGCACTGAACGGGATCAGCAGGAAATTGACCGACAGCAGCCGCAGCACGAGGGTCAGCCGGGGTTCGCCATAGAAATGCGCGAGCGGCGCGCTGGCCAGCAGCACCAGGCCCGCCAGCAGCCAGGCGACGAGCAGGCTGGTAGCCAGCGCGGCCCGCAATTTGACGGCATCGAGCCGCTTTTCCTGGATCAGGTATTGGCCCACGCCGAAATCGCGCACCACTTGCGCCAGCGCCACCAGCACGGCCCCCAGCGAATACACGCCCACCTCGGCCGGCGTCAGCAGCCGCGACAGCACCATGGTGGCGACGATGCCGAGCAGCAGCACCGTGTATTTTTCGGCAAACGAAAAGAAAAACGAGTGGCGGGTGGCGTTCATCCCCGTGGCCGGCGCCTACACGAGGCCCGCATAGAACTGGCGCAGCTGGCGTTCCAGGCGCGGCATCGAATAGCGCTGCACGGTTTCTTCGCGCGCCAGCCGTCCCATGCGGGCGCGCCGGGGCGCGTCTGCCAGCAGCTGCGCCACGGCGCCGCAGGCGGCGTGCTCGTCATCGAGCGGCAGCAGCAGCCCGCCTGCGCTATCGTGCAGGATATCGTGCGTGCCCGGCACGTCCGTCCCCACGGCCGGCACGCCGCAGGCCATCGCTTCGATGGTGGCGATGCCGAAGCCCTCGTTCTTGCTCAGCAGCACATGCAGGTCGAAGGCCGGCATCAGCAGCTCGACGCGCTGCCGGAAGCCGGCAAACACGACCCTGTCGTGCAAACCCGATTGCTGTGCCTGCAGCCGCAGCATGGCTTCCAGCGGCCCCGTGCCCACCAGTACCAGATATAAGTGGGGAAACTGGGGCGCCAGCCTGGCGAACAGGGCCAGCAGCGCTTGCGGGCGCTTTTGCGCGGACAATCTGGCCACGCAGCCGAGCACGAGCGCGTCCGGCGGCAGCCCGAGTTCCTTGCGCGCCAGTATTTTCCGTTCGGGCGAGACGATGAACGTGTCCGTATCGACGCCATTGGGAATGATGGCCAGCCGCGTCTGCGGCGCCAGCATGTCGCGGTACAGGTCGAGGAAATGCCGCATGGACGAGGCCGACACGGCATACACGCCCTTGACGCTGCGAAACGCCTCCTGCAACCGGGGCCGCTGCCAGTCGCTGAAGGTTTCCAGGGGAAACGCATTGTGCACGCTGATCACGGCCGGCAGCCGGCATTGCCGCGCCAGCCACAGGATGGAAGCGCCATATGCCGTCCAGCAAAACGCCACGTGGACCAGGTCCGGGCGCAGCCGCCGCAGCCGCCAGGCGCCCGTGACCCTGGCGCGCAGCCAGTTCCAGCGGCGCCAGGCCCAGTGTTCGAGAAACAGGGGCGGCTCATACACGCGCACCTGCACCTGCCTTGCGCGCAAGTCTTGTGCCCAGGCGGTAAAACCGGGAAAGCGCCGCAGCGCCAGCACGCTGTCATAGCCGTTCGCGCCCAGTATTGTCGCCTCTTGCGCCATGCGCAGCTCCATGCCGCCCAGCTCGCCGGAATAACTGCTGATGACGATGCGCGGCAAGCGTTTGCGCCTTCCACGCCACGCTTCATGAAAAAAGCCGCGCAGCCAGGCCCGCTCCCACTGGCGCAGGAACAGGTCGGCGTGGTCGCGCCGCAGCCAGGCCCGCACGGCGCCGAAGGTATCGCGCACGTATCTGCCCAGCATCCAGCGTGGCACGCCCAGCAGCTCCACGCTCGGCGCAAAGGTCGCCAGCCGGCACTGGCCCCGGCCGAACAGCATGGCGCGGCGCAGTATCCAGGCGCGCCGCACTTGCGGGGCACGGATGATGTGCGCCACCCGCGCTTGCGGACAGAACCAGGATGGGTTGCCGGCCGCATGCATCTCCAGGTTGAGCCGGGTTTCGCTGCCCATGGCGTAATTGGCCCCTTGCGGGCCGATGCTTTCGTCATAGCGGGCACCCGCCTCGAAGATGCGGCGGCGGATCGCCATGTTGGCGCCCCACACGAGCCCCGGATAGATGGGCGCGTCGCGCAGGTCGGGGCTGGTGATGCCCCACGTTAAGCCCACGGGGGTCAGGCGCAGCAGCCAGTCGGCCGGCCGTTCCCGCCAGGCGGGCACGATGGCGCCGCCGAACAGGGCGTAGCCGGGGTGGGCGCGCGCGCTGTCCTGCAGGCGGCACAGCCAGTCGGGCGCGGGCATGGCGTCGTCGTCGCCGAAGACGAACAGCTCGCCGCCGTCTCCGCCCAGGCGCAGGGCGTGCTCGACGGCGCCGTTCAGGGCGGGACTGCGGCCGCGCCGTGCCACATAGATATAGCTCA
Source organism: Janthinobacterium sp. GW460-12-1-14-LB5 (assembly GCF_059423585.1). Taxonomy (NCBI): domain Bacteria; kingdom Pseudomonadati; phylum Pseudomonadota; class Betaproteobacteria; order Burkholderiales; family Oxalobacteraceae; genus Janthinobacterium; species Janthinobacterium sp. GW460-12-1-14-LB5. The sequence goes on from NZ_JBWKYD010000016.1 coordinate 145,900, forward strand.
AGGGCAAGCGCCCGCGAAAGGCGGCGATCACCCGGGCCGTGGCATCCGTGCTGCCATTGTCGGCGATGACGAGGCGCCAGCCGCCCACGGGCGGGCGCAAGCCCATGTAGGCGCGCAATACCTGGGGCAAGGTGCCGGCGCCATTGTAGGTCGCCATGAGAACGGTCAACAAGGACATGCCTCCTTGGTCTTACCATGACAAAACTGATTGATGGTTTCAACAACACTCAACAGTATTGATCCAGTGTACTGAGCCTGCCCGCCAGCCCGTTGACAGGCATCAAGACCATGGCAACCCGGGCAAAACCAGGAGCGTCCCCCTTCATGCGCGACATCTTGATTACCATCATCATCCTGGGTTCGCTGCCCTTCATCCTGAAGTCGCCGGCCATCGGCGGCCTGATGTGGGTATGGGTCAGCGTGATGAACCCGCACACGCAAGCCTGGGGCTTTGCCACCCACTTGCCGTTCGCCTTCATCATCGCCATCGCCACCATGGTCAGCCTGCTCATGACGCGCGAGCCGAAAAGCCTGCCGCTCACGCCCGTCAGCGTGCTGCTGCTGCTGTTCGTCGCGTGGATGAATGTCACGGCCCCGTTCGCCCTGCTGCCGGAAGCGTCGTGGGTGCAGTGGAACAAGGTCATGAAGATCATGCTGATGAGCTTTGTGATCATGATGGTGATACGCACGCGGCGCGACATCGTGCGCCTGATCTGGGTGCTGGTGGGTTCGATCGGCTATTACGGCGTGAAAGGCGGCATCTTCACCATCCGCAGCGGCGGCACGGAACGGGTCTGGGGACCGGAGGAAACGTTTATTGGGGATAACAATGCCCTGGCCCTGGCCCTGATCATCACGATTCCCCTCATGTATTACCTGCAGCAAAACACGGAGAAACAGCGACGCTGGGTGCGCCATGGCTTGTCCGCCGCGATGCTGCTGTCGGCCCTGGCCGCGCTGGGCTCGTATTCGCGCGGCGCGCTGCTGGCGATTGCCGCCATGGGCCTGTTCATGTGGCTGAAAAGCGAACGCAAGCTGATGCTGGGCGCGCTGCTCGGTGCGGTCACGCCCCTGCTGCTGGCCTTCATGCCCGAGCGCTGGGCCGAACGCATGGACACCATCAACACCTATCAGGACGATGTGTCCGCCATGGGCCGCCTGAATGCCTGGCGCATGGCTTGGAACCTGGCGCGCGACCGTTTCCTGGGCGGCGGCTTCGACGTGTCCGACGCCGCCATCTTTGCCCGCTACGCGCCGAACCCCATGGACGTGCATGCGGCGCACAGCATCTATTTCCAGGCGCTGGGCGAACACGGCTTCGTCGGCTTGCTGATTTACCTGGCGCTGGGCCTCGCCACCTGGCGCACGGCGGCCGCCATCATCCGCCGCACACGGGGCCAGCCGGAACTGCGCTGGGCGCACGGCCTGGCCACCATGAGCCAGGCCAGCCTGATCGGCTTTGCCGTGGGCGGCGCCTTCCTCAGCCTGCTATATTTCGACATGCCGTACTACCTGATGGCCGCCCTGATCGCCACGCGCATCGTCGTCGAGCGCGAATTGCGCGCGCCGGCGCCCATGTCGCGCCAGGCCAAGGCCGAGGCCGAGGCCAGGGCCGCCGTCGCGGAGCAGCCATGACGGCCACCTTGTCCATCCTGATCTACCACCGCGTGCTGGCGCGGCCCGACCCGCTGTTTCCCGGCGAAGTGGACGCGGCCCTGTTCGAGCGCCAGCTGCGCCTTGTCAAACGGTTTTATGCGCCGCTGCCCCTGTCCGAGGCCGTGCAGCGGCTGCAGGATGGCAGCCTGCCGCGGCGCGCCGCCTGCATCACCTTCGACGACGGCTATGCGGACAATGCGCAAGTGGCCCTGCCCCTGCTGCAGCGCCATGGCTTGCACGCCACGTTTTTTATCGCCACGGGCTACCTCGATGGGGGGCAGATGTGGAATGACACGGTGATCGAGGCCGTGCGCCACGCGCCCGGACCCCGGCTCGACTTGCGGGAACTCGGCCTGGACTGCCTGCCCGTCGCCAGCCTGGCGCAGCGGCAGGCGGCCATCGCCGCCTTGCTGGGCCAGCTCAAATACCTGCCATTTGCCCGGCGCCAGCAGCTGGCCATGCACATCCGCCGCCAGGCAAGCGCCACGGCGGGCCCGGCCGCCATGCTGAGCACGGCCCAGCTGCGCCAATTGCAGGCGGCCGGCATGGGGCTGGGCGCGCACACGGCCAGCCACCCGATTCTGTCCACCTTGCCGGACCACGCCGCGCAGCGCGACATCGCCGACGGCAAGCACCGGCTGGAAGACTTGATCCAGGCGCCCGTCACCCTGTTTGCGTATCCGAACGGCAAGGCCGGGCGCGATTACGGCGCGCCGCACGTGGCGATGGTGCGCCGCCTGGGTTTCCAGGCGGCCGTGGCGACGGACTGGGGCGTGGCGCGCCCCGGCGCGGGGCTGGACTTGCTGCAACTGCCCCGCTTTACGCCGTGGGATCGAGGACGGCTCGCGTTTCTGTGGCGCTTGCGGCAAAACCGCCGGCAAGCGCACCCAGCGCCGCCGGATGCTGGCTGAGCCACTGTTCCAGCATCAGCAGCAGCCACACCATGGTGCCGTGATAGGCCGGGTGTTCCGCCAGCAAGCGCCCCTTCAAATCGTCGATGAAGGCGGGCCGCACGATGCCGCGCCCGCGCAGCTGCGTCAGGTTGTCGAAGGCAAATTCGCGCAGCGGGGCGTGGCTGTGCAGCCACTGGCCGAAAGGCAAGCCGAAGCCGTGCTTTTTCTTGCGCACGATGGCCGGCGGCAGGATTTCCGCCAGCGCCCGCTTGAAGAAGGGCCGCAATTGCCGGCCGTCGAGCTTGTCCCGTGGCGCCAGGCGCGACGCAAACGCCACCATCGCGTCGTGCAGGAAGGGAAACGCCGCTTCCACGCCTGCCAGCTCGCACGCCTTGCACACCTTGAACAGGTCGTTGTCGGCCAACGTAAAACGCATGTCCAGGGCCAGCATCTCATTGATCTGGCTCAAGCCCTGGCCTTGCCGCTCCCAATACGCGCCGTTCACGCAGCCGGGCGCCACGCCCGGGTCGATGGTGTCGATAAAACCCGCTTCCAGCACCGTGCGGTAGCCATGGCGCAGCAGCAAGTTATAGCCGTCCAGCCGGGCCGGCAGCGGCAAGCTCGCCTGTTCGATATAGCGGCGCGCCTTGTCGCCCAGGCGCCACGGTTGATTTATCCGTTCACGGAACAGCAGCGGCTCGATGATGGCCTGGCGCAAGATGACGGGCAAGCGCTCGTACTGCGACAGCAAGGCCTGGTGCGCATAGCGCTCGTTGCCGCCGAACAATTCATCGCCGCCGTCGCCGCCCAGCAGGCGCGTCACGCCATCCTCGCGCGCCATGCGCGCGCAATAGTAGGCGGGAATGGCCGAGGCATTGCCGAAAGGCTGGTCGAAGATGGCCGCCATGGCGGGGATGGCGGCCAGCACGTCGCCGGGCGTCACGTAGCGCTCGTGGTGGATGCTGCCCGCATGGCTGGCGGCCAGGCGCGCATACGCCATTTCGTCATAGCCGGGCGCATCGAAGCCGATGGAATACGTGCGCGCGGGGCGGCCCGTCACTTGCCCCATGATGGCGGCCAGGGTGGAACTGTCCGTGCCGCCGCTGAGAAACGCGCCCGTGTCCGCCCCGTCCGCGCCCAGGCTGCTTTCCACGGCCTGGCGCAGCAGGCGCAGGAATTCCTGCTTGTTGGCGGCAAAGCTGGCGCGCGCGCGCCCTGCCGCCGGCTCGTGGAAGGCCAGTTGCCAGTAGCTGCCCTTGCATTGCTTGCCGCCCCGTACATGCAGGTATTCGCCGGGCAGCAAGCGCTGCTGGCCCAGATAGGCCGTGGCCGGGCCTGGCACCATGTGGAAGTACAAATAGTGATACAAGGCTTGCGGATCGAGCGCCCCGCGCACGGATGGATGGGCCAGCAAGGCATCGTGGGAAGAGGCAAAGAACATCCCCTGCGCATTGCTCGCATAGCTGAGCGGATGCATGCCGGCGCGGTCCACGGCCAGCAGGGCCGAGCCGGAAAAGGCGTCGAGGATGGCTAAACAGAATGGCCCGGACAGGCTGGCGCAGGCGGCCACGCCCCGGCTCAGCCACAGGGACGCGAGGCGGCACGCCACGTCGTCGGCCGAACCGTCGAGCACGGGCCGGCCCCAGATGGCCACTTGCAAGCCATCTTGCTGATACACATGGCGGCTGCCGTCGATGGCGGCCACGGCCACGCCGCCCACTTCGCTGAGGCTGGCGGCCAGCGGCGCGCCATCGAAACGCGACAGGGGCGCGGCCATGCCGGCCAGCGCCGTGGCCGCGCCATCATCGGCATCGGCGGCGGCCAGGCCAGCAGCGCCGCCTGCCTTCCCCAGCCAACCGCACAGGCCGCTCATACGAGCACCTCGGCCGGCAAGGGATGGCCGAGAAAAGCCGTCGGGCTGGCCGTCAAGCCGTAGGCGCCCGACTGGAACACCACCACCAGGTCGCCCTCCCCGGCGCGCGCCATTTCCATCTGGTCGGCCAGCAAGTCCAGCGGCGTGCACAGCGGCCCCACGACGGACGCCACTTCGCGCGGCCCGCCGTGCAGGCGGTTGCCGATGGCGACCGGGTAATTCTTGCGGATCAGCTGGCCAAAATTGCCGGAAGCGGCCAGGTGATGGTGCAAGCCGCCGTCCGTCACTAAAAATACCTGTCCATGCGATACCTTGCGTTCGAGCACCTTGCACACATAGATACCCGCCTCGGCCACCAGGTAGCGCCCCAGTTCCAGGTTCAGGCGCACCCCGGGCGCCGCCTGGGCCAGCAGATCGAGCTGCCGCTGCAAGCCTTCGGCCACGGGCGCCAGATCCAGGGCCTGGTCGCCGGGAAAATACGGCACGCCGAAGCCGCCGCCGATATTCAGGGTGCGCAACGGCGACGGCGCGCTGTCGGCCAGCTGCAGTGCCAGTTGCACGCTCAGCGCCTGCGCCTCGGCCAGGGCCGCGCCCGACAGGCTTTGCGACCCCGCATACAGGTGAAAGCCGTGGAAATCGAGCCCCAGCTGGCCGATGCGGCCCAGCAACGCGGGCACCAGGGCCGCATCGACGCCAAACGGCTGCGCCCCGCCGCCCATGCGCATGCCCGTGCGGCGCAAGGCGAAATCGGGATTCACGCGCACGGCCACCCTGGCCGTCATGCCCAGCCGTTCGCTGGCCAGCGCCGTCCTTTCCAGCTGCGCGCCGGACTCCACGTTAATCAAGACACCCGCGGCCACGGCCCGCGCCAGTTCGCCATCGCGCTTGCCCGGCCCCGCAAAACTGATGCGCTCCGGCGCCAAGGGCGTATCGAGCGCGGTCGCCAGTTCGCCGCCCGAGGCCACGTCGATGCCGTCGACCAGGCCCGCCAGCCACTGCACCACGGCCGGCATGGGATTGGCCTTCATCGCGTAATGCACGTGCACCCCAGCGGGCAAGGCGGCGCGCAATTGCGCCACGCGGCGCGTGATGTGCGCCCGTTCATACGCATAGAATGGCGTGCTGCCCACGCGCTGGGCCAGCCGGTGCAATGGCACCCCGCCCACCTGCAGCACGTCGTTTTCCACGGCGAACTGCTGCCCCAGGGCCGCGTGCAACGGCAATTCCATATTGTTCGAGCGGATCAAGTCCTTCATGCCGCATCTCCTGATTGGACCGCATACGCCTGCGCCAGTTCCCTGGCCAGCAAGGGGCGGTCGATCTTGCCGTTCGGATTGCGCGGCAGCACGCCGTCGCGGATTTCCACCCACAGCGGCACCATATAACTGGGCAGGCGCGCGCGGCAGGCGGCCAGTATGCCGTCGCGCTGCAATGCGACACCGGGCGCAGGCGTGACGAGCAAGGCGATGGCCTGGCCCAGCACGGCATGGGGCAAGCCCAGCGCTGCCGCCTCGCCCACCAGCCCGCTCGCATACGCGACTTCCTCGACCTCGGCGGGGCTGACCCGGTAGCCGGACGTCTTGATCATGTCGTCGCTGCGGCCCACGAAATACAGATAGCCTTCCGCATCGCGGCGCACGGTGTCGCCCGACCAGACGGCCAGTTCCGGCAGCACCAGGCCGCTCGCCTGCGGCGGCAAGGGCTTGAAGCGCTCGGCCGTGCGCGCCGCATCGTTCCAGTAGCCGAGCGCCACCAGCGCGCCACGGTGCACGAGTTCGCCCGGCTCGTCGGCGTCGCACACGCTGCCGTCGGGACGCAGCACCAGCACTTCCGCGTTCGGGATCGCCTGTCCGATGGAATCGGGGCGCCGCTCCAGCTGTTCCGGCGCCAGGTAGGTGGAACGGAACGCTTCCGTCAAGCCATACATCAGGTAGACCTGCGCGCGCGGCAGCGACTGGCGCAGCCGGTCGAGCGTGGCGCGCTGCATCACGCCGCCCGAATTGGTGATGTAGCGCAAGGGCGTGGACAAGGGCCAGCTCAGCTGCGACAGCTGCACCCACAGGGGCGGCACGGCGGCCAGGCCCGTGATGGCTTCCTGCTCCACGGCTTCGACTATGTCGCGCAGCAACAGATAATTCATCAGCACGGCACAGGCGCCGCTGGCAAAGGCAGTCGTCAGCTGGCTCAGGCCGTAATCAAAGCTGAGCGGCAGCACGCACAAAATCCGGTCGTCCGGCGTATTGCGCAGATAGCCCGACACGCTGAGCGCGCCCGCCAGCATGTTGCGGTGTGACAGCACCACGCCTTTCGGCCGCCCCGTGCTGCCCGAGGTATATAAAATGGCGGCCATGTCCGTATCGATCGCCGCATGCGGCCTCGGCGCGGGGCCGCCGGTAGCGGGCACATCGCTGGACACCGCAGTCCACGCCAGCACGCGCAGCTTGCCCAGGCGCGATTCCGGCAGCGGTTCGCCCGTCAGCAGCACCGTTTGCAAGTCCGGGCAGGCAGCCAGCGCGGGACCCAGCTGGGCCAGGCGTTCGCGCGAGGTGACGAGGATGGCCACGTTGCAATCGGCCAGGATATACGCCACCTGTTCCGGCTTGAGCAAGGGATTGACGGGCACGAACACGCCGCCGGCGGCCGCCGCGCCAAACATGGCGCGGACGTTTTCCGGGCGTTTTTCCAGGTACACGGCCACGCGCGCGCCGCGCCGCAAGCCCAGGGTCAGCAGGGTAGCGGCCGCTTCGCGCACGGATTGCGCCAGCGCGGCATAGCTTGTTTCTTCGCCCTGCCACGACAGGCCCGGCGCGTGGGGCGCGCGCTGCGCCGTTTCAAAGATCAGATCGTGTATCAGTGTCGCCATCGTTTCGTCCCCGGATTGCCATGATTGCCATGCATTCCCCTATGATTCAGACAAACGGCCACAACGGTCTTGATTTTGATCAATTAACAGTTTCAGCAGCACAGCTTGAGCCGGCGCAACATCGTCCCCCGGCCGCTGCGTTCTAATGGACAGCGTTGGCTGCATAGCCGCCCCATCCGTTACCACCATGGCTCCGTCCCCGCGATTTCCCCTGCTGCAACGGCTTGCCGCCAGCCTCGATCAGCTGGGCTGGCGCGACAGCGCCTGGCTGGCCGTGGCGCGCCTGCTGGAAAGCGTGCCGGGCGGGCGCTGCGCGCTATATCGTTATCAATTCGTCGCGCAGGCCGTGGCGCCCGGTTCGCTGTGCCGCGGACGCGGCCAGTCGATTGCCGTCGCGCCCTGCCTGGCGGAGGCGGACTTGCCGCCCGGTCCCGAACGCCGTCCCGGCGCGCTGCGCGAACGCTACCGGCAAGGCGCGCAATGCCTGGTGGCGCGCGACAAGTCCGGCATGGCCGGCTGGATCTGGCTGTTGCGCCACGGCTGCCAGGAAGACGAGGTGCGCGCCCGCTATGCGCTGGCGTCGCAACAATCGTCGTGGGACCTGGACGTGTGGGTGCATCCCGAGCGGCGGGGCGGCCTGGTCTTCGCCCGCCTGTGGGAAGAAGCCAATGCCGTGCTGCACGCGCAGGGCGTGCGCTGGACGTGCAGCCGCATCTCGCGCTTCAACCGCGCCTCGCTGGGCGCCCATGCGCGCCTGGGCACGCACGCGCTGGGCACGGCCACCTTTATCCGCTGCGGGCGCTGGCAATGGATGGCCGCCAGCCTGCCGCCATATATCCACCTGTCGCGCCGCCCCGACGACATCCCCTGCCTCGCCTTCGATACGTCGACCCTGCCGCACTACCCTTCCCTGGAGCTGACATGCCGCATCTTGAAGCAGTAAAACGCATCCTCGACACCGCGCTGGGCTTGAACGGGCGCGCGCTGGAAGCCCACACGCCGCTGCTGGGCAGCGTGCCGGAACTCGATTCGATGGCCGTGATCGGCGTGATCGCCGCGCTGGAAGACCATTTCGGCATCATCGTCGCCGACGACGACATCCACGCGCGCCACTTCGCCACCGTGGGCACCCTGCACGATTTCGTGTTTGCAAAGCTGCGCGGATGAACAGCGCCGCCCTCGACGCGCTGCCGCTGCTGCCCTTCTTCCTGCCCGCCAGCGGCGGACAGCGCTACTGCCTGCTGCACCTGCCGGCGCCGGGCCGCGGCGCGCGCGGCGGCATCGTGTATGTCCACCCCTTCGCCGAGGAACTCAATAAAAGCCGCCACGTGGCCGCCGCGCAGGCGCGCGCCTTTGCCGCCGCCGGCTACAGCGTGCTGCAGATCGACCTGTACGGCTGCGGCGACAGCAGCGGCGACTTCGGCGAGGCACGCTGGGACATCTGGCACAACGACCTGCACCTGGCCTGCGCGTGGCTGGCGCAGCGCGTCGACGGTGCCTTGAGCGTATGGGGCTTGCGCCTGGGCGCTCTGCTGGCCCTCGATTTCGCCAGCCGCGCGCCGCTGCCGCTGGCGCGCCTGCTGCTGTGGCAACCGGAAGCCGATGGACGGCGCGTCATCGACCGCTTCCTGCGCCTGCGCCTGGCGTCGGGCATGCTGGCCGGCGGCACGCATGAGGCGCCCGGCCATGCCCGCGCCGCGCTGGCGAATGGAGATTCTGTGGAAGTGGCAGGCTACCTGCTGGCGCCAGAACTGGCGCAGGCCATCGATAGTGTCAGCGCATCCGCCCTGCTGCCGTCCGTGCCCGTCTACTGGCTCGATTACCAGGCGCCGGAACAAGCTGCCGCTCCCTTGCCGCCGCTGGCGCGCCACTGGCGCGCACACGGCGCCGCCGTGCACGTGGCCAGCTTCGGCGACGGCCCGTTCTGGCACAGCGGCGAACTGCTGGCCTGTCCGCAGCTGCTGCACGCCACGCGGCTACTCTGCCGCGACTGGCTCGACGAGGAAGGGACGCCGCCATGAAACGCGACAGCAGTCAGCCGCACCTCGCAGGGCACGGCGTGCGCGAGCTGGCCCTGCGCTTTCGCAGCGCTGCCGAAGACGGCGAGGCGCGGGCGCACATGGTCGGCATCCTCAGCCTGCCCGCCGTACCGGGCCCGCGCGGCGTGTTGATCGTCACGGGCGGGCCGCAGTACCGGGTCGGCAGCCACCGCCAGTTCGTCCTGCTGGCCCGCGCCCTGGCCGCGCAAGGCTGGCCCGTGCTGCGTTTCGACTTGCGCGGCATGGGCGACAGCGAGGGCAGCGCGCGCGACTACCGCGCCGCAGGTCCCGACATCGCCGGCGCGCTGGCGCAATTCTTCGACGCCGTGCCCTCGTTGCGCGAAGTGGCGCTGTGGGGCTTGTGCGACGGCGCCACGGCGGCCGCCTGCCATGCGCCGCGCGACGCGCGCGTCCAGGCCCTGGTGCTGCTCAATCCCTGGGTGCGCAGCAGCGCCGGCCTGGCGCGCGCCACCTTGCGCCATTATTATTTGCCGCGCCTGCTGCAAGGCAGTTTCTGGCGCAAGCTGGCCAAAGGCGGACTGCGGCTGGGCGCCAGCCTGGCGTCGCTGCGGCAGGTGGCGGCCGCCACGCAGGAACAGACGACGCCAGACAACGATGCGCCCGCGCCGGCCCTGCTGCGGGCATTGACGCAATTCCAGGGCAAGGTGCTCCTGATTCTCAGCGGCGACGACCTCGGCGCGCGCGAGTGGCAAGCGCTGCTCGCTGGCGATCCTGCCTGGCGCGCCGTGGCCGCGCGCGCGCAATGGACGCAGGCGCAGGTGGCGGGCGCCAACCACACGTTCGCCAGCGCCGCCTGGCGCGGCGCAGTGGAACAGCAGTGCGCACAATGGCTGCAGTCATGGTAAAAACCTCGCCGAACGCGGCCCGACCGAGCGCAGCCCGACCAAAACGGGTGCTGATGGTGGCCTACCATTTTCCGCCGCTGGCCGGCGGCAGCGGCATTTTGCGCACGCTGGGTTTTGCGCGCCATCTGCCCGACTGCGGCTGGCAACCGCTGGTGCTCAGTCCCAGCCCCGTCGCGTATGCGCAGAAAGGAACGTCGCAGCTGGCGCAGATCGGGCAGCGCGCCACCGTGCGGCGCACCCTGGCGCTGGACGCGGCGCGCCATTTGGCCATCGCCGGGCGCTATCCGCGCTGCCTGGCCCTGCCCGACCGCTGGAGTTCCTGGTGGCTGAGCGCCGTGCCGGCCGGCCTGCGCATGATCCGCGAATACCGCCCCGACGCCATCTGGTCGACGTATCCGATCGCCACGGCCCACCTGATCGCGCTGACCCTGCAAAAACTCAGCGGCCTGCCGTGGATCGCCGACCAGCGAGACCCCATGCTGGACGACAGCGACCCGCTGGCGCCGTATCCGCCCGAGCCGCGCCTGCACCGCATGCATGCGTGGATCGAGCAGCGCATCGCGGCGCGCAGCGCGGCCATCATCTGCACCACGCCGGGCGCCATCGACGCGCACCGGCGGCGCCTGGCGCAGCTGGCGCGCGAACGTTTCCACCTGATCGAAAACGGCTACGACGAAGACGGCTACCCGGACAGCCCTGCGCCCACGGGCCAGCGCAGCCGTTTCTTGCTGCTGCACAGCGGCGTGATCTACCCGTCCGAACGCGATCCGCAAGCGCTGTTCGAGGCCCTGGCTCGGCTGCGCCGCGACGGCGTGCTGCATGCGCGCAATTTCCAGCTGGTGCTGCGCGCCACGGGCCACGATGCGTGGCTGGCGCAATTGCTGGCGAAATACGGCATCGGGGACCTGGTCAGCCTGGAACCGCTGCAGCCGCACGGCGCGGCGCTGCAGGAAATGCTGGCCGCCGACGGCTTGCTGCTGCTGCAGGCGGCCAACTGCAATGCGCAGATTCCCGCCAAGCTGTATGAATACCTGCGCTGCCGCCGCCCGATCCTGGCGCTGACGGACCTGGCGGGCGACAGCGCGGCCAAGCTGCGCCACTGCGGCATCGACACCATCGGCCAGCTGGCCTCGAGCGGCGATTGCGCGCACGCGCTGCTGCGCTTCCTGGCCCTGGCGCGCCAGGGCCGCGCGCCGCTGGCCAGCCCCGCGGCCATCGCCCTGCAATCGCGGCAAGCCCGCAGCAACGCCCTGGCCGACGTGCTGGACCAGGTCAGCCACAGGAGAACAGCATGAAGCACCGCATACTTGCCTGCACCCTGGCCGCCTGCTGCGGCATGGCAGCGGCCGAATGTCCGCCCTACGTCAAGGGCACCACGGGCGGCGACTACACGAGCGCGGAAGACCGCGAAGGCCTGTCCGTGGTCGAGAAATTCCATTTTTCGCGCGCCGTGGAAACGCTCACGCAAGGCATGACGAGCAGCCTTGGCGGCGACATCAGCTACACCCTGGAGCACTTTCCGAACCACCACCGGGCGCTGGCCTCGATGGCGAAACTGGGCTTGCGCCTGAAAAGCGCGCAGCCGCCGGGCGCCCGCTACACGGTCAGCTGTTTTTTCGAGCGCGCCATCGCCTTCGCGCCGCACGACGTGACGGCGCGCATGGTGTACGGCAGCTACCTGCTGGCCACGGGCCAGGATGCCATGGCGCTGGAGCAGCTGGACACGGCCAGCCGCCTGGCGCCCGAGCAGGCTACCATCCAGTACAACCTGGGGCTGATGTACGTGAAAAAGAAGGAGTACGAGAAGGCCAGCGCGCACGCGCAAAAAGCCTATGCGCTGGGCTTTCCCTTGCCGGGGCTGAAGAACAAGCTGAAGGCGGCGGGCAAGTGGCGCGAACCGCCGCCGGCACCGGCCGTCGTTGAAGCGAAGGAAGCAGCGAAAACGGAGGAGCCAGCCGTGCCGCCGGTCGAAGAACCTAGCGGGGAATGAGGGCTGGCCGCCGGGCCACGCTCAGGTGGCCCGTTGGCGAGGCGGCCAGCGCGGCGGCCAGGTCGCGCCGCGATTGCGCCTTGTCGGCGGCCTCGCTGATGAACGCCAGTTCCGCCGGCTGCAGCACGGTAACGGCGAGCAGCATCACTTCGCCATATGGCGTGGCGAACGCTGGAGGAAGCGTGGCCGCTCCCTGGGCCAGCAGCACGCCCACCTGTTCATCCTCGTCTTCGAGGCCTGCCGGCGCATCCTGCACGTCCAGCACCATCGAGACGCTGCCGTGGCGCTGCACCAGCAAATCGATGGAACCGTGGTCGGCCACGTTCTGGCTGACCTGGTAGATCACGTCGAACAGCCACGATGCCTGCACCGCATCGCCGTCGAAGGCGGCCAGCGGCGCTTCGATGCACACTTCCAGCAGGTGGCCGCGCGGCACGAACACGTCGTCGTCATCCTCGAACGGATCGCTCAAGCCGTCGCTGGCGATGAGGATGGAATCGGCGCGGCGGATCACGCGCCACGCCTGGCGCAGCGACGGCCAGCGCGGGCCTCCCATGAAGGCCGGGTTGACCAGCGGCGCCAGCACGTCGGCGTCTACGGTGCCCAGGGTGGCATAAAAGGCGTCGCGCGCGGCGCAGGCCGCGGCCAGCATCTGCGCGCCCGCTTCCTTGCCAACAACGGCGTCATCCGGTTGCGGTACTTGGGGAATATCGTTGTCAGGCATATCCAATACTCATTAAATTAGTCGGCAGGCGGGAAGTCATGGCAGGAACGGGGCAGATAGCCCCAGATGCGCGCCACCCGCTCGCGCACCTCGAAATCGAAGCCGATGCGTTGCAGTTCCGGCACGATCCACACGCCATGGTCGATGATTTTCTTCGGCAGCAGCATGGCCACGTGTTCTTCCGAGGTCAGGCTGATGTCGAACCATTCCACGCCCATGAACGGAAACGGCGGGTGATAATCCCACTCCGTGTCCCAGCGCGACACGTAGCCGGACACGGAGCCGTAGCGGTACGACGGCACCCAGTCGGTCCGCCCGCGCATGAAGGCCAGCAGCTCGTTCCACTTGCAGTCGTTGGCGGCGCCGGCCAGGTTGCGCCGCGCGATGTGGCCGCGCAGCTTGCGCTTGATGTCGTCGCCGCCGGCGTCGGCCTGCGGCAGGCTGGCCTCTGCCATCAGCGGGCCACCGGCTTCACTTTGGACGCGGCCAGCACGGCGCGCGCGCGGGCCGTGTCGATATCGTCGGCCGTGGCCAGCGCCACGCCCATGCGGCGGCGGGCGAACGATTCGGGCTTGCCGAACAGGCGCAGGTCCGCGCCCGGCACATTCAAGGCGTCGGCCACGCCTTCGAAGGCGATGCCTTTCGCTTCCAGCTGGCCGTAGATGACGGCCGAGGCGCCGGCCGAGCGCAGCGCCACGTTGACGGGCAAGCCGAGGATGGCTTTCGCGTGCAGCTCGAACTCGCTCTGCACCTGGCTGGCCATCGTGACCATGCCCGTGTCGTGCGGGCGGGGGCTCACTTCCGAGAACCACACCATGTCGTCCTTGACGAACAGCTCCACGCCGAACAGGCCCAGGCCGCCCAGGTTGTCCGTCACCTTGCGAGCGATCTCGCGCGAACGCTCAAGGGCCAGCGGCGCCATGCGGGCCGGCTGCCACGATTCCACGTAGTCGCCGTGCACCTGCAAGTGGCCGATCGGCTCGCAGAACTGCGTCTCGATCTGGCCCGAGGCACCGACGGCGCGCACCGTCAGCAGGGTGATCTCGTAATCGAAGTCGATGAAGCCTTCGACGATGACCCGGCCCGTATCGACCCGGCTGCCGCTGGCCGCATACGCCCATGCCGCATCCACGTCAGCGGCGCTATCGAGCTTGGACTGGCCCTTGCCCGACGAGGACATCACGGGTTTGACGACGCACGGAAAGCCGATTTCCTGGCAAGCGGCCTGCAGCTCCTGCAGGCTGCTGGCGAAGCGGTAGGGAGAAGTCGCCACGCCGAGCGTTTCGGCCGCCAGCGTGCGGATGCCTTCGCGGTTCATCGTCAGCACGGCCGCGCGCGCATTCGGGATGCAGGTGATCTGGCCCGCCGCTTCCAGCGCCGCCAGGGTCTCGGTGGCGATGGCTTCGATTTCCGGCACGATCAGGTCCGGCTTTTCCAGGTCGATCAGGGCGGCCAGGGCCACGCCGTCGCTCATGTCGATCACGTGCGAGCGGTGCGCCACCGGGTGGCCCGGCGCGTTCGGGTAGCGGTCGACGGCGATCACTTCCACGCCCAGGCGCTGCAGCGCGATGATCACTTCCTTGCCCAGTTCGCCGGAACCCAGCAGCATGACCTTGATGGCGGTGGAAGACAAGGGCGTGCCGAAAGTGCGGGGCACGATGGTGTTGCTGGTGCTGATAGTCATGGGCAGGGTCAATCTGGCAATGGAAAGATGGCCGGAACTATAGCAAATGCCGGCCATCTTGGACAGGGTGCGCCGCTGGCGTGCGCCCCCTGCCCCGCGTGGCCGGCTAGCCCGCGTACGCCCGCTTGATCTCCTCGATGTCGATCTTTTTCATGCCCATCATCGCTTTCATCACGCGCCCGGCCTTGACTGGGTCGGGGTCCGTCAGCAGGCGGATCATGAGGGTGGGCACGATTTGCCACGATACCCCGAACTGGTCCTTGAGCCAGCTGCATTGCTGCGCTTCCGGCGGCCCGCCCCGGGACAGCAGGTTCCAGTAGTGGTCGACTTCATCCTGGGTTTCGCAATTGACCTGGAACGAGATCGCTTCGGAAAACTGGAATTGCGGCCCGCCGTTCAAGCCCGTAAACGTCTGGCCATCGAGCTCGAAGGCCACCGTCAGCACGCTGCCAGGCTCCTGGCCGTGGATTTCCTTGCCTTCCTCGCCGTAGCGCAGGATCTGGCCGATCTTTGAATTGGGAAATATTTCCGTATAAAACCGGGCCGCCGCCTCGGCATTGCCGTTGAACCATAAACATGGGGTAATCTTTTGTACGCTGTGCATGATGTCTCCCTTGGTCGAAGTAGAAACACCTTCCCTGTGCGGGAAGGCCAGTGCTCCATCATAGTCACTATCGCGCCGTCGAGGCGCGCAATTTGCCGTCGCTTGCGCCACCCTCTTGCGCGATATCGCCGCGTCCCAGCATGCCGGCGCTGGCCAGCAGGCGCAGCCGGACCGAGCGCCATTCCGCCTGGCAACGGATGCGCTCCTGCTGTGCTTCCAGCAGCGCCGACTGCGTATTCAGCATTTCCAGGATATCGGCCGCGCCCAGGCCGAACTTGCGCTGCACGCTGGCCAGCGCGTGCTGCGCCGCGTCCAGCCATGTCTGCGCCGCGGACAGGTTGGCCAGGGCCGTGCTCGCCTCCGCATGCGTCCTGACCAGGTCCATCAGCGTCTGCTGCTGCACCTCCTGCGCCTCCGCTTCCCTTTGCTCGGCCTGCGCCTGCGCGCCGCGCACCTTGTAGTGGCGCGCAAAACCGTCGAACAGGGGGATGTTGAGCGAGATGCCCACCAGCGTTTCGCGCGTGGAAGCCGGCGACAAGCCCTGGTTGGGGCGGCCGTTCTGGTACAGATTCGCCGTCAAGTCGATGCTGGGGCGGCCTTCCGAGCGGGCAATGTCCACCCGCTCGCGCGCGGCCGCCAGCTGCGCCTGCGCCGCCACGATGGCCGGATGCCGTTCCCTGGCCAGCGCCAGCCAGGCGCTCAAGTCGTCACGCCAGCCTGCGCCTGCGCCCGAGCCCGCCCCTGCGCCATCCCCGTCGTCGTCCACCAGCACCGCCGTGCCGGCCGGCAACCCCAGGGTGTACACCAGTACGGCGCGGGCCTTGCGTTCGTCGCCGTCGGCGCGGCTGGCGCCCAGGGCCGCCTTGGCCAGCGCGCTCGTCGCTTGCAAGGTGTCGCTGTGCGAGCCCAGGCCCCGCTGTGCGCGCCGCTGCGTCGCTTGCACCGTTTCCTGGGCCAGCGCCTCGTATGCCTGCCGCATCTGCACGCTGGCCCGCGCCGTCTGCGCGTCGAAATACGCGCTGACCGTCGCCGCCAGGGTCTTTTGCAGCACGGCGTCGCGGTTGGCCAGGGCCGCATCGAGCAAGGCCTGCGCCGACCGCTGGCCCGCCGCGCGGCCGCCAAAGTCGAACAAACGCCAGGACAGGCTGAGCGAACCCGTATTGCTGTCCAGGCTGCTGGAAGCCGTTCTGGCGCCGGGATAGGCCGTGCGGTCATGCACGCGGCTCAGGCTGCCATTCAGGGTGGGCAGATAGGCGGCCCGCGCTTCGCCCACGCCGGCCGCCTGCAGCCGGATGCCGGCCCAGGCGCCGTGCACCTGCGCGTTGCGGCACAGGGCCAGGTCGACGGCCGCCGGCAAGCTCAGCGGCACATGCAATGGCACTTCGGCCTCCCGGCTGGACGGACATGGCGCGGCGTCCAGCTCGCCCGCCAGTTGCGCCTGCGCGGGCAAGGCCCCCAGCAACGCGGCGGCCAGCAAGGCGGCGCGGCATCTAGCGTTCATGCAGCGCCTCCTTCTGGTGCTGCACCAGCGGCGAGAGCACGTATTCGATCACCCGCCGCGTGCCCGTGCGGATTTCCGCGCGCACGGCCATGCCGGCCGACAGCGGCACCAATTTGCCGTCGACGGCGATGGCCGGCTGCCGCAGCGTGATCCTGACGGCGTAGACGAGGCCCTTCTTGTCATCCTCGATGGCGTCGCGCGACACGCTGCTGACCACGGCGGGCACGGTGCCATACTTTGTGTAGTCGAAGGCGTCGACCTTGATGGCGACCGCCTGCCCTTCCTGCACGAAGCCGGCGTCGCGGTTTTCCAGCATGGCGTCGATTTCCAGCCTGCCCTGGCGCGGCACGATCTGCATCAGCGGCTGCGCGGCCGGCACCACGCCGCCCACCGTATGCAGCTTGAGCTGCTGCACCGTCCCGTCGACGGGGGCCGTCAGGCGCAGCAGGCTGCCGCGGGCGCCGGCGCGGCGCGCATCCTGGCCGCTGGCGGCCGCCACCCGGGCCCCCTCGGCCAGCGCGTCGTACGCATCCTTGCGCGTCTGCGCGACCAGGGCCGCGCGTTCGCTGCGGGCCGACGCCAGCTGGCCCGCCAGATCGATGCGCGCCTGTTCCTTTTCCAGCCACGCGTGTTCGGCCACGTCGCGCGTCCCGGCCAGCGCCCGGTAGTCGCCGGCGCGCTGCACCGCCAGCGGCAGCGCCTGCGCATAGCGGGCGATTTCGCCATCGAGATGGGCCAGCCTGGCGCGGAAACTCGCGTACTGGCCGTCCACATGCGCCTGCGCGGCGGCGACGTCGGCGGCGGAAGCATCCGCGGGCGGCGCCAGCTTCGGCGCGCGTACGGTGTCAACGGCGGCGATCAGCGCGCGCGAGCGGGCCATCTGCAGCGCGGCCGCCACGGCGTCGCCGGCAGCCTTGTCGCGCTCGGCGTCGGGGCCGCGGCTGTCGAGCTCCACCAGCAGCTGGCCCGCTTTGACGGCTTGCCCTTCCCGCACGTGCAGGGCGCGCACGGCGGCCACGTCGACGGAAGCGATGGTCTTGGTATTGCCGGACGGAATGATCTTGCCCGCCGCATTGACGATGATGTCGACCTTGCCGAACACGGCCCACAGCACCACGCAGCCGACGAGCAGCATCAGCACGCGCGCCGTGAAGCGCAGCGACGGCGATACGGGCCGCTCCTGCAGCGCCAGCGCGGCCGGCAGGAAGGCCGCCTCGTCCTCGCTCAGCACGGGACCGCCCAGGGTGGCGCGGATGCGCCAGCTGTGCCGCAGCACCTGGCCATAGCGGGCCAGCAGTTCGCCATACGCGGCCAGGCGGTGGCCGGCGCTCATGTTGCGTCCCCTGTTGCGCTTCCGGTCGTTCCCTGCTGCAAGCCGTACAAATGGGCATAGATGCCGCCGGGCCGGGCCAGCAGCGCGTTATGCGTGCCCAGTTCGGCCACCTGGCCCCGCTCCATGACGACGATGCGGTGCGCCTCGCGCACGGCCGACAGGCGGTGGGCGATGATCAGCACGGTGCGCCCCGCGCAAATGCGGCGCATATTGTCCTGGATGATTTTTTCCGACTCGTAGTCGAGCGCGCTCGTCGCTTCGTCGAAAATCAGGATGCGGGGGTTGCCGACGAGGGCGCGGGCGATGGCGATGCGCTGGCGCTGGCCGCCCGACAGGCCCGTGCCGTGCTCGCCCACCATGGTGTCGTAGCCTTCCGGCAACTCGCAAATGAAATCGTGGGCACCCGCCAGTTTCGCCACGGCGATGACGGCGTCGATGGGCAGCGCCGGGTCGCTCAGCGCGATATTGTCGCGCACGGAGCGGTTGAACAGGATATTTTCCTGCAGCACCACGCCGATCTGGCGCCGCAGCGAGGCCGTGTCGATGACGGCGATATCCTGCCCGTCGATCAGCACCCTGCCACGTTCGGGGATGTACAGGCGCTGCGCCAGCCGCGTCAGGGTGCTCTTGCCGGAGCCGGAACGCCCGACGATGCCGATCACTTCGCCGGGCGCGATGGCGATCGACACGTCGCGCAGCACCTCGGCCGCGTCGGGCCGGTAGCGGAAACCCACCTGCTGGAATTCGATGGCGCCCGCAATGCGCGGCATGCGCGCCTTCTGGCTGCCTCCGTTCAAACCGCCCGATTCCGTGCGGGCATTCAGGATATCGCCCAGCCGGCTCATGGAAATGCCCACTTGCTGGAAATCGTTCCACAGCTGCGCCAGGCGCAGGATGGGCGAGGCCACCTGCCCGGCCAGCATATTGAAGGCCACCAGCTCGCCCACCGTCATTTTCCCGTCGATGACGAGGGTGGCGCCCCACCACATGATGGCCGCCGTCACCAGTTTACTCACCAGGGTGACGCCGCCGCTGGCCAGCATGCCGATGTTGTTCGCCGACAAGCCCGCCGACACGTAGCCGGCCAGCTGCTTTTCCCACTGCTGCTGCCAGCGCGGTTCGACGGCCATGGCCTTGACCGTGTCGACGCCGCTGATCGTTTCGACCAGGAAAGACTGGTTTTCCGCGCTGCGGTTGAATTTGTCATTCAATCGCCCCCGCAGCACGGGCGTGAGCAGCATCGACAGGGCCGCATACACGGGAATCGAGGCCAGCACGATCACGCTCAGCGCGGCGCTGTACCACAGCATGGCGGCGATGAAGATGAAGGAAAACAGCACGTCGAGCACCAGGGTCATGGCGTTGCCGGTGAGAAAGGAGCGGATGCTTTCCAGTTCATGGATGCGGGCCACGGAATCGCCCACGCGGCGGGCCTGGAAATACGCGATCGGCAAGGCCAGCAGGTGGCGGAACAGGCGCGCGCCCAGTTCCACGTCGATCTTGCTGCTGGTGCGGGCGAATACATAGGTGCGTATCTGGCCCAGCACGGCCTCGAAGACGATGGCGCACACGAGGCCGATGGCCACCACGTTCAGGGTCTGCATGGCGTGGTTGACCAGCACCTTGTCCATCACCACCTGGAAAAACAGGGGCGTGGCCAGGCCGATCAGCTGCAGCACGAAGGAAATCAGCAGCACTTCGCCCAGCAGCCTGCGGTATTTGACGATGGCGGGAATGAACCAGCTGAAGTCGAAACGGGCCGTCTCGCCCGCGTAGCTGGCCTTGCTGGTAAAAAAGATCAGTTCGCCCGACCAGATGGCGAGGAAAGCGTCGCGGCCCAGGATTTGCGGCGGCTGGCCCGGATGCTGGACGAGCACCTTGCTCACGCCGCCGTCGCCCGTGTCGACCTTGCCGAGGATAAAGAACCGGCCGTCGTGGCCGATGGCGATGGCCGGCAGCGGCGCCTGCGCCAGCCGTTCAGGCGCTTGCTGCACCAGCTTGGCCGTCAAGCCCAGCTGTTTTGCGGCCAGCAAGACGGTTTGCCGCGTGAACACGGAATGGCCGAATGCGTGCTTGAGCTGGGCGCCGTCGGCGGGCACGCCATGCAGGCTGGCCATCAGCAGCAGCGACAGCAAACCCGTGTCGGGCGCGGCAGGTTCCAAGGGGGACGTATCGTGGCGATATAAAAATGCGGTCATCGGATCATGTCAGAAATTCAATGGCACAGCCTGGCCGGGGCTGCTCACCCCGGCCAGGCTGCGTGCTGGTGAAACTAGCTGCTCAAGCGTTCAACGTCAGCGATCATTGCGCTGCCGCCAACTGGATCTGCGATGCCTGGCCACCGTGGGCCGACCACGGCGCCGATGCCGCCGCCGGCACGGCGAAGCCAGCCATCGCTTGCACCAGCTGTGCAGGATCGGCTTGCCAACTGCCGCTGCCCGCCTGGCTGGCGGCGTTAAATGCCTGGCCGGCGCGCCAGTTCTGCGCCAGCACGGGCGCCAGGGTGGCGGCCGTGCTGGCAGGCAAGGTCAGCTGGCCCAGCGGCGGCGGCGTCAGGCCCGCCATCGCCTGCACCAGATTTTGCACGTTGTTGCCCAGCAGCACGCGGCCATCGGCCGTGCGGAATTCCTCGATGCTGCGCGGCGCGCTGTCGTACCAGCCGTTGACGGTGACTTTGTCGCCGCTGCCGATGGTGCTCACTTCGAGGGCCGTGCCCACCTGGCGGAACCACAGCTGCTCGGCGCTGACGCCGGCCAGGAAGGACACCACGTCGCGGCTGCCCGCCTCGTCCGCCTCGGAAATGGTGTCGGCGCCGTCGCCGCGGGCAAAGATATAGGTATCGCTGCCCAGCGCGCCGGAGAGCGCGTCGTCGCCCCTGCCCCCTTGCAGGGTATCGTTGCCCAGGCCGCCGGCGAGGATGTTCTTGAGCTCATTGCCGCTCAGGAAGTCCGCGAAAGTGCTGCCGACGACGGCGTTGAAGTTGGCCAGCACGTCGACGCCGGCCCGCGCCGCCAGGGGCGCGCCGACGGGCGCGAAGGCGGCCGTCACGCCTGCGCTGGCGCCGTTGTAATTGAGCAAGTTGCCGGCACCACCACCGTCAAGCACGTTGCCGCCGGGCGTATTGACGAAAAAGTTGTTGCTGGTGTAGGCGCTGCCCGTCACCGTCAGGCCGCGCGCGTTCAGGCGCACGTTTTCCACATTGTCGGCCACCGTGTAGTTGACCGTGGTGTACACGGTATCGTTGCCGCCATTGCCCCGTTCCACGATGAAGTCGCCGCCGTGGTTGACAAAATAGCTGTCGTCGCCGTGCAAGCCTTCCAGCAAGTCGGCGCCGTAGCTGCCATTGAGCAAATCGGCGTTTTCCGTGCCGACGACATACGTTACCGTCGGCTGCGTGGGACCGTTGAAGTGCCAGGCCTGGGCCAGCGCGGGCGCCAGGATGGCGGCGGTGGCGGCCGGCAAGGTCAGCTGGCCCAGCGGCGGCGGCGCCAGGTTCGCCATCGCCTGCACCAGCAGCCCCACGTCGGCGCCCAGCAGGACATGGCCGGCGGCCGTGCGGAATTCCGCGATGCCGGGGACGGCCCCGTCCCAGCCGCGGATGGTGATCTTGTCCGTGGTGCCGATGGTGCTCACCTCCAGGTCCGCCCCCACCTGGCGGAACCACAGCTGGTCGAGGTTGACGCCGCCCAGGAAGGCGATGGCGTCGTAGCCCGTATCCGGTGCCGACGCGGCGATGACGTCGGCGCCGTCGCCGCGGGCGAAGACATAGGTATCGTCGCCCAGGCCGCCCGCCAGGACGTCGGCGCCCTGGCCGCCTTGCAAGATGTCGTGCCCCCGGCCGCCGCTCAGGGTGTTGTTCAGCTCGTTACCGGTCAGCACGTCGTTGTAGGCGCTGCCTTCCACCGTGGAAAAATTGACCAGTTCGTCGCGCCCCTGCTGTACCGCCGGGGCACTGTTGGCGGAGACGAGGCGCACTGTCGCGCCAGTCCTGGAACCGGCATAGCTGGCGGTATTGTTCGCGCCGCCGCCTATGAGCAGGTTGCCGCCGGTCACGTCGACATGGAACACATTGTAGGAGCCGCTGCTGCCTGCCACCATCTGGCTGCCTGCGCTGATATGCACTTCTTCGACATTGGCCGGCAACGTGTAGCTGCTCGTGCTGACATACACGGTGTCGCGTCCGCCGTCGGCCTCTTCGACGACCACGTCATTGACATGGTTGACATAATAGATATCGTCGTTGCCCTGGCCGGCCATCAGGTCGGCGCCCGCCGTGCCCCTGATGATGTCCTTGTACACGCCGCCGACGAAGGGGCCGCCATTGGTCGGCAGATCCGTCCCGTCGATGCGCCAGTTCTGCGCCAGCGCCGGCCACAGGAGGCTGGCGGTGTCGGGAGGCAAGGTCAACTGGCCCAGCGGCGGCGGCGTCAGGGCCGCCATCGCCTGCACCAGGTTTTGCACGTCGCCGCCCAGCAGCACGCGGCCGTCGGCCAGGCGGAATTCCTCGATGCGGGGCACGATGCCGGCGCTGTACCAGCCGCTGATGCTGATCTTGTCCGTCGTGCCGATAGTGCTCACTTCCAGGGCCGTGCCCACCTGGCGGAACCACAGCTGGTCGATGCCGACGCCGGCCAGGAAGGCGACGACATTGTGGCCGCCGCCCTCGGGCACTTCGTGGATGTTGTCCGCGCCGTCGCCGCGGGCGAAGATATAGGTATCGTCGCCCACCATGCCGGCCAGCAGATCATCGCCCTTGCCGCCGCGCAGGGTATCGTTGCCCATGCCGCCGATCAGCGCGTTCTTGAGTTCGTTGCCGGTCAGGACATCGTCGAACTTGCTGCCCGTCAGGCCGACGAAATTTTGCAGCACGTCGGTGCCGGGCGTCGCCGGCAGCGGACCGTTGGCGCCCGACAGGGTGGCGGTCACGCCCGCTGCAGCGTTGGCATAGCTGACCGAATTGCCCGTGCCGCCACCGTCGAGCACATTGCCGCCCGGCGCATGCACATAAAAGGAGTTGTTGTTCGTGGCGCTTCCCGTCACCGTCAGGCCGCTGCGGCTGATGTGCACGTTCTCGACGTTGTCGGCCACCTTGTAATTGACGCTGGTGTACACGGTATCGCTGCCGCCGTTGGCCAGCTCGACGATCACGTCGCCGCTGTCGTTGACGTAATAGGTATCGTCGCCGGCCAGGCCTTCGAGCACGTCCGCGCCCGTGGTGCCGGTGAGCACATCCGCGTTCGCCGTGCCGGTGAAGCGCTGCGGGGCGGCCGCGACACCGTTCAGGTATGCCTCGATGGCGGACATGCCGTCGTCGGCGGCGGTGGAAGTTTGCGATGCAAATTTTTCAGTCATGTTGCAGTTTCCTGTCATTAAACGTCAAAACCAAGAGTGAATATGTCGGCGCAAGCTGACATGCAAGGCAAAAGTCCCGGCCGCCTCCACTTGCAGTTCAGCGTGCACCTTCAACGGTCCGGCACTTTCGGCGCAGGGACGGCGCGCGATTGAACGCCGCCTCGCATGCACGCCTTATTGACGTTCAAGCGGGTATCACACTGTTATTTGTCATGCAAATGTCACACTGCAGGGAGGGAAGAAGAGCAAGACGGGAAGGAAGCACGCGGGCGCGCCCGCTGCGAGGGGGGTCTGTTATGGGGGTCTGTTTTCAGGCGGCTGGGAGAGAGCTCTCGCCGCGCTGGGCGCCATCGGCGCGCTGCTGGTGCTGATCAGCATCGATGGCGTGGCGCTGGTGCCGTATTTGCTCAAGAAAAGAGAACTTGACGACGCTTGACAAAAACGTCGCGAGCGGAAGGTAGAGGTGGTCGAGAAGCGCAACCGTACTCAGGTACGGTGAGCATCGCAGGCCATCTGTACCGACGCGCAGCAGGTTTCGGCAGGCGTCCTAGGCGTCGAGGCCGTAAAACACGGCCACCAGGATGGCGATATTGTTGCAGGCGCGGGAAAATGTCGTTGTTGCATAGGCAACAGCGACGCCCGGTTCGCGGTAGCGCAGGTAGACAAAGCTGAACATGGCGCCCGAGCCCAGCGCGACGATGGCGTGCAGCAGGCCGCCGCTGATGAAATGCACGATGGCCCACAGGATGGCGCCGATGAAGATGCTCAGCTGGCGCGTGGCGCCCAGGCGCTTGAGGATTTCCAGCGGCAGCAACTGGCCGAGGAAGGTTTCCAGGATGGGAGAATAGATGACGACCCAGAACACCAGCAGCGGCAGCGACATTTCGCGCTTGAACTTGGCCAGGCCCGTGTGCGCGCCCCAGTATGTGGGCGGCAACAGCCATTTGGTGAGGAACAGGATGGCAAAGCACAGCATGCATGTGAGCAAGCCCCAGCCGAGGCCGGCCAAGGCCTGGTGCAGCACGGGCGGCGCGGGCTTGTCGTCGTCCGGGCTGGATAGATCGTGGCTGCTGCGCACTTGCATGAGTAGTCCTGGCGGTGATCCAGCTCTCATTGTAGCGCGGAATATGGCGCTTGGCGCGCCGCGCTGCAGTATGAGCGGCCTCAGGCCGCCAGACGCAGGGGGCCGTTGGCCGGCTTGGCCAGCTTGAAAATCCCCACTTCCTGCTCCAGCTGCGCCGCCTGCTGCTGCAATTCGTGCGCGGCAGCGGCCGCCTGCTCGACCAGGGCCGCGTTTTGCTGGGTCACGCGGTCCATGTCGACGATGGCGCGGTTGACTTGCTCGATGCCGGCGCCCTGCTCCTGCGTGGCATGGCTGATCTCGGCCATGATGCCCGTCACCCTGCCGATGCCAGCCACCACGTCATGCATGGTGACGCCGGCCTGCTCGACGAGCAAGGTGCCCGTGCCCACCTTGCTGACGGAATCGTCGATCAGGGCCTTGATTTCGCGCGCGGCGGCGCTCGAACGCTGCGCCAGGTTGCGCACTTCCGAGGCGACCACGGCAAAGCCGCGGCCCTGCTCGCCCGCGCGCGCCGCCTCGACGGCCGCGTTCAGGGCCAGGATGTTCGTCTGGAAGGCGATGCTGTCAATCACGCCGATGATGTCGACGATCTTGTTCGACGAGGCATTGATCAGGCCCATGGTGTGCACCACTTCGGCTACCGCCCTGCCGCCCTGCTCCGACACCTTCGACGCCTCGCGCGCCAGGTGGTTGGCCTGCTGGGCGTTGTCCGCATTCTGGCGCACGGTGGAAATCAGTTCTTCCATCGACGAAGCCACTTCTTCCAGCGAACCGGCCTGCTGCTCCGTGCGCTGCGACAGGTCGCGGTTGCCCGAGGCGATCTCGGTCGAGGCCGTGGCAATGCTTTCCGTACCGTGGCGCACCTTGCCGACGATGGCGGCCAGATTATCGCGCATGGTTTTGATCGCGAACAATAAACTGCTGTCGTCGCCGTGGCGCGTGTGCACGTCGATGGCCAGTTCGCCCAGCGCGATGCGCCCGGCAATCGTGGCCGCATACGCCGGTTCGCCGCCCAGCTGGCGCAGCAATCCGCGCGTGATGACGGTGGCGACCGCAATACAAATGAGCACGCTGAGCGCGGCCAGCACGCCGATCCAGCGCAGCGACTGGCCATAGATGGCGCGCGCGGCCACGCTGGCCTGCTCCGATTCGCGCTGCACGTTTTTCAGCACGGCATCGATGTCGGCGACGATCCGGCGCCGCAGGGGGCTGCATTCTTCGACGAGGAAGGTGCCGTACTGCTCCATCTGTCCCGTGGCGCGGAATTGGCGCGGACGCTGCAGTTCCTGCGCCATGGTTTTCAGCCCCGTGCTGATTTTGTCGAATTGCGCATCGCCGGCGAACTGCGGCGCCAGCTTCGCCAGCGCGTCCAGGTACAGCGCCTTCTGGCTGTCGAGGATGGCCAGCTCTTTTTCAGCGGCGGCCTGGTCATGGAAAATGTAGGCGTTGCGGGCGGCCAGGCCCGTCTGGTCGAGCGCTTCGCGCGCCACGTACAGCGGTTCGAGTTTTTCCAGTTGGACTTTTTCTTGCGCGTCCATGGCACCGGAGATGGCGCCGATGCGCAGCAGCGCGAAGGCGGCCAGCACCAGCATGAGCACGACCAGCAGCCCGAAGCCTGCGCTCAGGCGCGCGCCTATCGTCAAACGATTGAATGACATCATTGTTGTTATTGCCCTGTAAATAAAGTTGATTGTTGCTGGTTATTTAAAAACCAGCGATCTGCTCGCCGTCGTGTTGCCTTTCCTGCATGGTGCAGGATGGGTCTCTAACTGGCGTTTTTTGGGCAGTCAGCTTCTAATTTCGGGCAATGCAGGCGCGCGGGACAGACCCTGCGCCATACAACAGCACACTGAATTATAAGCGAACAGCGTTACGGATGATTCCACGTGTACACTTTTAATGCCTTGATGCATATCAAAAAAGACAATTAACGCTGGCCTGGCGTATCGATGACGGCCATGGTGATGCGCGAGATGCAGCACAGCTTGCCATCGTCGTCGCTGATGCGGATTTCCCAGACCTGGCTGCTGCGGCCCCGGTGGATGGGCGTGGCGCGCCCCGTCACGTGGCCGCCGCGCACGCCGCGCACGTGGTTGGCATTGATTTCCTGGCCCACGCTCACTTGCCGGCTGGAATCGAGGCAGGCATTCGCGGCCATGCTGCCCAGGGTTTCGGCCAGCAGGACGGAAGCGCCGCCATGCAGCAGTTTAAACGGCTGCATGGTGCGGTGGTCGACGGGCATGGTCGCCTCGATCCAGTCCGGGCCGAAGGCGCTAAATTCGATGCCCAGGTGGCGCATGGCCGTGCCCTCGCTGGCGGCGTTGAGGGTGGCCAGGTCGAGCGGGGCGTGCCAGATTTCCATTGTTACTCCTTCACAGATGAAATAAAACCATTGTAGGACAGAGCGCCCGCGCGCGCCGCTTCATCTTTCCTTCACCGTGGCACGGGGTGGCGCCAGCATTAACTGGTTATAATTGCCCCATTCTTAAAAAACGAGGTTGTGTATGAAGTGGGCCTTGCTGGGCATTTTTGTGTTTTCTGTTTTACATATTCATTTTCGTGGCAAGGTGCGCCTGCCGTTCCGCCGCCAGATCTTCGATCACTCCTCGTTCATGGCGCCGCTGAACCTGTTCATGCACACCTTTTCCAAGGTGCCGGCCACGCCCTATTTAGCCGTCGAGCAATTCCCGGAATTGGCGCCGCTGCAGCAGAACTGGCAGATCATCCGCGATGAAGCGCTGCGCATGCAGGAAATGAAAAAGATCAAGGCGGCGGAAAAGAACAATGACGTGGGTTTCAATTCCTTCTTCAAGTATGGCTGGAAGCGTTTCTACCTGAAATGGTATGACGCCAACCACCCGTCGGCGCAGCAGATGTGCCCGCAAACCTATGCGCTGCTGCAATCGATTCCATCGATCAAGGCCGCCATGTTCGCGGAACTGCCGCAAGGCGGCAAGCTCAACCCGCACCGCGACCCGTTCGCCGGCTCGCTGCGCTACCACCTGGGCTTGCAGACGCCGAACGACGACCGCTGCTTCATCGACGTCGATGGCGAACGCCACAGCTGGCGCGACGGCCAGGCCGTGATGTTCGATGAAACGTATATCCACTGGGCCCGCAACGATGCCGACAGCGACCGCATCATCCTGTTCTGCGACATCGAGCGCCCGATGCGCTACCGCTGGGCGCAAGGCTTGAACCGCTGGCTGGGCCGCACCCTGATGACGGCCGCCGCCTCGCCGAACGAGCTGGGCGACCAGGTGGGCGGCGTGAGCAAGCTGTTCCAGATTTCCTGGACCATGGGCCAGTACCGCCGCCGCTTCAAGGCGTGGAACAAGACGGCGTACCAGGTCACGCGCGTGGCCCTCGTCGTGGGCGTGATCGCGCTGATCTACTTTATCTAGACGCCGGCATCGCCTCTTTGACAAAAACCGCCTTCGGGCGGTTTTTTTTATAATGCGATGTCACTCACCAGGAGAATCTGAAAATGACCGAACGCGACCGCCAGTACGATATCCAGATCGGCGACGACGCCTGGATCGAATTCATCGATCTTGACGGCCGCTACGACCAGGCCGTCGACATCGATGGCTTGCTGGGGGAACTGTGGCCGCTGATCTGCCGCCTGGAAACCTATTGCGTGGCCGGCTGCTGCGGTATGGATGCCTTCGATTTCACGCCCGAAGGCATCGCTGCGGCGCTGGTAGACCTTGAGCGCGCGCAACTGCACGCCGCCTGCGCGCAAGCCCGCAAAGCCGTGGCAGCGGCCGCCAGCGACGTCTTCACGAGCAACACGATGAATCACATGGCCGATAGACGCGTGTTTCTGCAATTGCTCGAGCATATCGAGCGCTGCCTTGGCGGGCCGCAAGCAGGAGCGGCGCCAAATCGGCGATAATACCGGCTTCCACCACTTTCTTCTTTATTTATGCGCGACATCATTGCCGGATTTCTACGTTTCCAGAAGGAAGTCTTTCCTGAACGCCGAGAACTGTTCAAGACGCTGGCCACGGGCCAGACGCCGAAGGCCTTGTTCATCTCGTGTTCCGACAGCCGCATGGTGCCGGAACTGGTGACGCAACGGGAACCTGGCGAACTGTTCGTGATCCGCAACGCGGGCAACATCGTGCCCTCGTTTGGCCCGGAACCGGGCGGCGTGAGCGCGTCCGTCGAATTTGCCGTGGCGGCCCTGCAGGTGACGGACATCGTCATTTGCGGCCATTCCGACTGCGGCGCCATGAAAGCCATCGCCACCTGCACCTGCCTCGAGCACATGCCGGCGGTCAAGAGCTGGCTGCGGCACGCGGATGCGGCGCGCATGATCAACGAATCCGTCGAGCACGCCACGGAACAGGAGCGCATCGACGGCATGGTGCGGGCCAATGTCGTGGCGCAACTGAACAACATCCGCACCCACCCTTCCGTAGCGCTGGGCATCACGCAAAAGCGCCTGACCCTGCATGGCTGGGTGTACGACATCGAAAACGGCTCGCTCGATGCGCTCGACGAATCGACCGGCCAATTTGTCCCGCTGGCGGACCATCCGGCCTCGAAGCTGTAGGCGCGGCACGGCCGGGGTCAGGCGCAGAATGCGCTTGACCTTGTCCAGGCGGGAAGGTTCAAGGTAGCGATATTCAAGGAGATTATCGTATGCCAACCATCACCGTATTACCCCATCCCGAGCTGGCTCCGGACGGCGCCGTCATCGACGCGCCGGAAAGCATGAGCATTTGCGACGCGTTGCTGCTCAACAAGATCGACATCGAACACGCGTGCGGCCAGGTAGGCGCCTGCTCCACCTGCCACGTCATCGTGGTGCAGGGTTTCGACTCGCTCAATGCACTGGGCGACAATGAGGAAGACATGCTCGACCAGGCCTGGGGCTTGCAGCCCCACTCGCGCCTGTCGTGCCAGGCCCGCGTCAGCCAGGACGACCTGACGGTCGAGCTGCCCAGGTACACGCTCAACCACGCCAAGGAATAGACCCCGGCGCGGCGAGCTGCTTAACCCACGCTTACCACATGATCACGCGCTGCTCCGGCGGCAGATACATGGGGTCGCCCGGCTTGATGCCGAACGCCTCATAGAAGCCGGGCTGGTTCTTGACCGTGCCCTTGGCGCGGAATTCGCCCGGCGAATGGGGGTCGCTCTTGATCTGGGCGATTGCCGCTTCCGGACGCAATTTGGCGCGCCATTTCTGCGCAAAGCCGATGTACAGGCGCTGTTCGCCCGTCAAGCCATCGATGACGGGCGACGGCTTGCCGCCCAGCGAACGCTGGTACGCCTTGTAGGTGATCGACAGGCCGGAATTGTCGCCGATGTTTTCGCCCAGGGTCAGCTCGCCATTGATGTGGTAGCCCGGCACGGGGCTGTAGGCGCCGTATTGCTTGACGAGGCCGGCTGCCAGCGCCTTGAAGGCCGCGCGGTCTTGCGCCGTCCACCAGTTGCGCAGGCGCCCTTTGGCGTCATATTGACTGCCGGAATCGTCGAAAGCATGGCTGATTTCATGCCCGAAGGTAATGCCCAGCAAGCCGTAGTTGACGGCATCTTCCGCTTTCACATTAAAAAATGGCGGCTGCAGGATGGCGGCCGGAATCGTGATGGCGTTCAGTGCCGGGCTGTAGCTGGCGTTGACGGTTTGCGGCGTCATCGACCATTCGTCGCGGTCGACCGGTTTGCCCAGCTTGGCCAGGTTTTGCTGGCGGCTCCACGCGCGCGCGGCGCGCACGTTGGCGATCAGGTCGTTCGGCCGCGTCTGCATGCTACTGTAGTCGCGCCAGGTATCGGGATAGGCGATCTTCGGCTTCAGGGCGGCCAGCTTGAGCTGGGCTTCCTTCTTGGTTTCCGGACCCATCCAGTCCAGCTGCTCGATGCCATCCTTGAACGAGGCGACGAAATTGTCGAACATGGCCATCACGCGTGGCCGGGTTTCCGGCGGCAGATACATGTCCACGTAGCGCTTGCCGACGGCGTCGCTGATGGCGTTATCCGTGAAGCGCAGCGCCAGCTGCCACTGCGGTTCGCTTTGCGGCACGCCGCGCAGCACCGTGCCTTCGAAGGCGAAGCGCTCCTTGACGGTGGCGCTGTCCAGGTAGGAAGCATAGCTTTCGATGATGCGCCAGTTCAGGTAGCTCTTCCACGATGCCAGCGGCACGGCGGCCACGGTCTCGGAGAAGCCTGTCATGAAGCTGGGCTGGCGCACCACGGCCGAGCTTTCCTTTTTCGCCAGGCCGGCGGCGGCGAAATACGCGTTCCAGTCGAAGGCCGGCGCCAGTGCCGCGAACTTGTCGAAATCGACGCGGTTGTACGATTTGACGGGATCGCGCATCTGTACGCGCGTCCATTGCGCTGCCGCAAGGCGGGTCTCGATATCGAGGATCTGCGCCGCATGTTCGGCTGCGGCCTTGTCGCCGCTCATGGCCAGCATGGTTTCGATATGCTTGAGGTACTTGGCGCGCACAGCTTGCAGCTTGGCGTCGTCCTCCTTCAGATAATAGTCGCGGTCGGGCAAGCCCAGGCCGGACTGGCTAATGTTGACCGTGTAGCGCTCGGGGTCTTGCGCATCGGGCGCCACATAGGCGGAAAACGGCGTGGCGACGCCATTGCCTTGCAAATAGGCAAACAGCGCCGGCAAATCCTTCTTGTCTTTCACGCTGGCGACGCGGGCCAGTTCGGCCTTCAGGGGCTTGAAGCCGGCCGCATCGCGCGCCTTCCCGTCCATGAAGCTCGTGTACAGGTCGGCGATCTTGTGCGCTTCGCTGCCGGGCTTGCCGGGGTTCTTGACGGTGGCGTCGATCAGGCCGCGCAACTGGCCTTGCGCGATTTCGCGCAATTCGATATACGTGCCCCAGACGGATTTGTCGGCCGGGATTTCCGTATTGCGGGTCCACACGCCGTTGACGTAGCCGTAGAAATCATCCTTGGGGCTGACGGCCGGGTCCAGGGTTTTCAGGTCGATGCCCGATACGGGCGCGGTAGCATTGCTAGCTTGGGCGTACAGCGGTGGCGAAGATAGGGCGAGCAAGGCGCAGCAGGCGGCGCTGATGAGTGATCGTTTCACGAAGATTCCTTTAATTGTTTTCACTTCATGTTGGGGAACATGCCGTGTCCAGGCATGAGAGACCGGATTATAGTCGGCCTGCCTGCGGGGCAACAATGACAGTTGAACAATTCCAGAGATCAGCGGATCAGCAGATCAAACAGATCCAGGCCTTTTTTATCCTGATTTTTCAGCATGTCCGCAAGCGAACCCGGCGTTGGCCCGCCATTGCCGGCCGCATGATTGAAATAATTAAAATCGAGCTTGATCTTGTCTTCCAGGCCGCTCGCATAATTGGCAGGATATTGCGATTGCTCAAGCTGAGGCAATGCATTGAAATGCCCCAGCACCGATTTGAAGAAATTGGTCATCTTGCCGGTGCTATTGTATTCCGCCATCGCTTGCGCCACGACCTGGCTGCGCCAGGCCTGCTCTTCATCGTAGGCCTGCGTAAAGGCGGCGCGGCGCTCGTTGATGGTAAAGGTCCCGCTGTCATCGTTCGTGATGGCGGACAATTGCTCGCGCGACAAGCCCGCAAACGGATTGGAACCCTTGTTATCGACAAACGCGGTGGCGGCGGCGGCCGACCTGGCCGCTGCCGCATCGTTCGGTTGCGGCACCTGCTTTGCGGCCGCCGCCTTGTGTCCGGCGTCCAGCGGATACAGGATGTCAGTGGTATTGTCATTCACCCACGCACCCAGCGTAGCGTGGTCGTAGCCCCGGATGGTGGCGCTGGTGGCCGTCGCGGCCGCCGACAAACGCCCGGCCAGGGTCGAGATCACGACATCGTCCGCCACGGCGCCAGCGCCGGCCGGCGCTGTCTGGGCCTTGTCCGATGCTGCCTTGCCTGATGACACCTTGCTGCCATCCGCGGCAGACAGTGCCCCGGGTTGGATTCCCGCCGTGCTGATATTGACCATTGCCCGCCCTTGGATAAGTAAATGTTACTATATAAGTAAATATTACTATAGCACAACAAATATCGAACCTGAGCAAGGGAATGGAGCAGCTTGATGCAGGAATACAGATTCAATATTTTCGGCACGCTGATTGCCGTCAGGGGAAATCCGGGAGCATGGCGCGCATTCTATCTCGGCGCGGAAGGCAAGCGCCGGCCCGCCGATTTCATTATTCCCGACGATATTCAAGCAGATGCGCTGTGCGAATACCTGGCGGACCTGTTCCATGAAGAGGCGACGCCGCGCAATAACACGGCCACGCCAATCGCCGCGCCCGCATGCCGGGCCTAGCTTATTTCACCGGCTCGAACGTCACCGTCAAGCCATTGCTGGTAGTCCTGATCTGCGTCGGCACGAATTGCACGCCCGCATAGCGCAATTCGTCGGGCTTGAACGTGTAGATCGGCGTTTCATGCATGAGCTGGTCGGCCACCAGGCTGGCCACCTTGGCGAACTGGCGCTGCTGCGACTCGTCCATGCCGTCGATGCTCACCTTGTCCACGCTCGCTTCGCTCAAATACACCGCGTTGCGCTGTGCGTCGAGCACCAAACGGCCCGACATGGCCAGGCTGCCGCGCCAGCTCTGGCGGATGAACGGCGGTATCACGCTGGCGTCCACGCTGAGCGCGACTCTTTCGCGCTCGGGCTGCAAGGACAGTTGCGGGTGCGTCAGCTTGACGTCCAGCACGGACAGCACGCGTTTGTCGATGGGAAAGCGGCGCTCCAGGCCTTGCTGCATCTTGCTCAGCGACACATTCACGTCGCGCGGGCCGATCAGAGTGGAACACGAGGCCAGCACGCCGCAGGCAAAGGCGGCGATGGCGGCGGTTTTCAGCAAGGGACGGATGGCGGTCACGGTCATGGATAGTCTCGGTGGAAAGATGGCGCCATCTTACACATGCGCCCGCTTTCACGCAAAAACCGGCGCCCACCTTGCCGCGGGCGCCGGTTTTGTTGGCCCGCTTAGCGGACGAACAGGGCGATCAGTATGACGATGGGCAATGGAATGCCCAGCAGCAGCAAGAGGATGGAACGCATGGCAGACTCCTGAATTGAATGGGGGGATTTAAATGGTCACGTGGCGCAACACGCGCTCATGGTCGCGCTGGCGGCCGCCGAACGTTGCCGCCAGGCTGGCCACGAAAGCACCGAGTAGCAAGGCGACGAACATCCACAAAGCCGTGTGGGCGCCGGCCTTGCGCGCCGTGTCGGCCGCTTGCTGGGCGGCAGCCTTCGCATCGGCGGCGGCCTTGGCGGCGCGGGCGTAGACGGCGTCGACGCGCGCTTGCGCATCGGCCTGGCTCAAGCCCGTGCGGCTGGCCACGACCTGGCCCAGGTAGGCGCGGTCATCGGCGGACAGGCTGCCCGAGGACAGGCTGGCGGCGAAGATCTTGCCGACTTCCACGCGCTGGTCGGCGGCCGTCACGCCAGGATTTGCCATCGCCGGCGTGCCGGTTGCAGCATCAGCCGGGGCTGGGGCCGGAGCCACGCGCAGCAGCATGTCCGAGAAATAATCGAGGGGATTGGCGCCGCTGCCGCCCTCGCCTTGCCTGGCGCTGGCAGCACCTGCAGCACCTGCGCCCGCCCCCACGGCCGGGCCAACTGCCGCCGCCACGCCGCTGCCCGCGTCGATGGCGCCGCTCAGCACGGCGCGCGTGCCGCCGGCCAGCACGGCCACGGTGATCAGGGTGGCCACGGCCCAGGCCAGCAAGCCGTGCGCCGTATCGCGGAAATGCACCTCATCCGTGTGGATGGCGCTCCATTTCACGCGCAGCCGGCCCGCCATGTAGCCGCCGATGCCGGACGCGGCCAGTTGCATGAAGGCCAGCCAGGCGATGGTCGACACGCCGATGGCCGTGGCATTGAACGACCACGGCGACACGGACGACAGGCCCAGGCCCACGCCGAGGATCAGCAGGATGAAAGACAGGGCGGCGGCCGCGGCGGCACCCGCCAGCACGGCGCCCCAGGACACGCCCGGGTTGTTCAGGTCCGACACGGACAATTGCGTAGCTTGCATGGAATACTCCCTTGGTTGTCAATGTTGATGGCGCTCAGGCGGCGACGCCCGTCAGCTGTTCCTTGCGCGCGGCCATTTCGCGGCCCAGCGCATCGAGGTCGACGCCCGTCTGGCGTACCTTGGGAAACATGTCGCCCTCTTCTTCGCCCACGTGGTGTTCGATCTGCTCGGACAAGACCTTGACCTTGGCGTCATACAAGTCGTCGGCGGGATCCATCGCTTCGATCTGCGCGATGAGTTCCTTGGCGCTCGCGTGCTCGACGAGCGCTTCATCCATCAGGTCGCCGTCGTGGATGGGGCGGCGCACGGCCGGATAGAAGATTTCCTCTTCCAGCTGCGTGTGCACGGTGAGTTCCTGGCAGATCTGGTCGGCCAGCTTTTTCTTGGTGGCAAATGAGCGGTCGCTCAAGCCTTCATATTGGGCAAACAGGGCCTTCACGGCCTTATGGTCCTGCATCAATAAACTGATCGCATTCATGGCGCCTCCTCGTTGTAGATGAGGCAAGGATGCGCCACGGCGGCGCCAGCGTATGTGCGACGCCTTACACAATCTTGATTTTTAATACACTGCCTGCCTACTTGATGCCGTGGTGGTTCATCAGGTCGTACAGGGTGGGCCGGCTCACGCCCAGCAGTTCCGCCGCCTTGGCGATATTGCCGTCGGCCCGCGCCAGCGCCCGCACCATGACCTTGTATTCGGCCCCTTCGCGGGCCTGGCGCAGGTTCAGCGGCTCATCCGGGGGCGCGACCTGGGCGCTGGCGGGCAAGCCCAGGTCGTCGGCGGCGATCTGCGGGCCGTCGCTCATGATGACGGCCCGCTTGATGCAGTTTTCCACTTCGCGCACATTGCCGGGCCAGCCATAGCTTTCGATCAGCTGCAGCGCGCCGGCGCTGAAATGCAGGCTGCCGCGCCCTTCGCTGGCACAGAACTTGTTCTTGAAATGCTGCGCCAGCAAGGCCGCGTCGCCGGCCCGCTCGCGCAGCGGTGGAATGCGCAGGACGATTTCGCTGAGGCGGTAATACAAGTCTTCGCGGAAACGCCCCTGCTCCGCCAGCCCTTTCAGATCCTGGTGCGTGGCGCAAACGATGCGCACGTCGACGGCGATCTCGGCCC
>NZ_JBWKYD010000017.1:0-164897 GCF_059423585.1 Janthinobacterium sp. GW460-12-1-14-LB5
AAATACTATCTGTAAACACCGTTAAGGTAGGCCCCAATATTTCAGAAAAATCCTACCATCGAGGATCTTTTCTGAATTAAATATTGCCAATTTTAAAATCAATCGAATTGTGGTGCCGCCGCAACTTCCATTCCGAATCATCCATGTCATTAATGAAATTTCTGACATTTAAGTCTTCATTTTTAATCCATCGCGAGTTCCACGATAAAACGAAGAAAATAATTTTTTCGTAAACAGACGCCATTTCAAAAAACGAGTGAGGGTAAAATAAGTAAACGCCACTATTTTATGTATCGGTGAAAAATTTTTCTTGATGAAATAAATTCGATTACGATGAGCATAGTAAATTGAAAATGGCGACGTTCCCCCGCCAGTACTACTGCTTACTTTGTGCCATACCTGGCCTGCTGCCCAATAGTAGACTTTATATCCAGCCAAACCCGCACGCCATACAAAATCAGTATCGTCATGGTAGACAAAATATTTTTCATCCATGATGCCTACAGTATCAAAAACCGAGCGATGAATGAGCATAAAACAAGTCGGCGCATATTCTGTGTAGCCATCCTTATCATACTGGCCGGCATCTTTCTCTCCTTCGCCTGTATGATTGGTAGTACCTATCCATCGATTAAAACTGCCCCCAGCACACCAGATTTTTCCCGAATCAAAAAAATATATTTTAGGAACAATCATTTTTTCCTGGCGCGCATCAGCCAATGTCAGCATTTCTCCCAACAGATCAGGGTTATTAAACTCAATATCATTATTGAGCAATAATACATATTCACATCCCATTTCCAATGAAAAATTAATACCTTGATTGTTTGCCGCGGCCACACCGACATTCGAGGTATTATGCATCAATGTCACATTCTTGAAACCGTATTGTTCAATCAATTCCTGTGCTTTCACATAAGAACGATCATCCAGACTATTATCAATAATAAATAACCAATAATCCTGCATATTTTGCTTTGACAGGCTTTCGAAAAATCCAGGCAATACCGATGCGCTATTGAATAGTACGGTTACCAGTCCGGTCTTGACTGTCATTTGTACAAGCCTCGCTGTTTCATTTCGGCAATGCTTACTTCATAGGCATCCGCCTGCACCGCCTGCTTATTGACCCATTCGGTGAACAACTTGATACCTTGCTCAAAACCGACCTCTGGTTTGAATCCAAGCAAACGTGTCGATTTGCTCAGGTCGGCATAATTATGCCGGATATCACCCAATCGATAAGCGCCAGTTACCTTTATTGGTACATCAATGCCATAAGCATGCACCAGTGACTGCGCAACCGTCAGTACATCGGTGGCGACACCTGCACCAATTCCGAACACTTCACCATCGGCCTCATCCTTTGTTAACGCCAAGGTCGTCGCAGCAACAATATCGGAAATAAAGACGAAGTCACGGCTTTCTTTGCCATCTTCAAAAATGCTCAAGCCATTGCCATTCTTGATACGTGTTGAAAAGATGGACAGGATACCCGTGTAAGGATTACTCAAGGATTGACCAGGGCCATACACGTTCTGATAACGCAGTGCAGTAGCACCAATGCCCAGTGAGGCACATACTGTCATTACCATCTGTTCCTGATTCTGTTTGGTAATGCCATAGACTGAAGATGGATGAATCTTTGATTCCTCATCAGTTGCCAGCAAGCTCAATGGTGCACCGGTCTCAGGACATAGCGGTTCAAAGCGGCCGGCCTGCATGTCTTCATCTTTCCGCGCACTTGGATAGACGATACCGCGCGCGGCGGAGTGATATTTCCCTTCCCCGTAGATGGAGCGGGATGACGCAACCACGACCTTTTTGACCTGATACTTTCCATTGGCCAATAGATCCAGCATCAGGCCAGTTCCGCCAATATTCACGTCAACATAGCGCTTTATTTCATACATCGACTGGCCAGTACCTGTCTCAGCGGCAAGATGTACAATGGCATCCTGCCCTGGTAAGACTTCGCGCCAAGCCGCTTCATCACAAACACTTCCAACGACAAAACGAACCTGATTTTTGATGCTTTGGTACAAGGGCGACGATTCAGCCGGGTCAATGCCGTGAATTTGAGGGGACAGGTTATCCAGCACGGTAATCTCATGCCCTAGCTCAATCAGATGAAGAGCCAGATTTGAACCAATAAAGCCTGCACCGCCTGTAATAAGAATATTCATCTTTCTTTCCAAAAAATTATTTAATTATTTTTTCCCAATGCTTATCATCAGCATTATATTTTTTTATCAGTTTAGCCGGAGATCCCGCCACAACAGAAAATGATGGAAAACTTCTCGTTACCACACTATTTGCAGCGACGACACATCCTTCGCCCAACGTTACTCCACTGCCAATAAACGAATTAGCACCAATCCAGCATCGATCACCGATAGTAATCGGCCCTTTTGATACCAATTCCGTGTCTAATCTGGACTTCTTGATATCTTCATATCCGTGATCAAAATCTGTCAAAAATACGTTGGGGCCAAACACAACCTCTTCGCCAATATTCATAGTAAAAGCTGCAGTCAGATTAAGATATCGATTTGCAAAAGTCCGCTTGCCGATATTAATCCTGCTACGGAACTCCTGGCTGCCGTAACGTTTTACCGCATACAATATTGCTCCACGCTCAATTCGAACTTCATCGCCAACAAAAATGCGGCCAGCACCAAAAACCTGATCCGGTTTTTTTATCCAAGATTTATTACCTATCTTCCCAAAGATCAAAGAATAAATA
Source organism: Janthinobacterium sp. GW460-12-1-14-LB5 (assembly GCF_059423585.1). Classification (NCBI taxonomy): domain Bacteria; kingdom Pseudomonadati; phylum Pseudomonadota; class Betaproteobacteria; order Burkholderiales; family Oxalobacteraceae; genus Janthinobacterium; species Janthinobacterium sp. GW460-12-1-14-LB5. The sequence continues at coordinate 2,747 of NZ_JBWKYD010000017.1, forward strand.
ACACGACTCTTTATTTTAGCGCATATACCTTGAAAGTATGAGTAAAAATCAAAAAAGTCCATTTTTTTGAATTTAGAATATTTTCCTGAAAATATATCCAGCACAGAAACTCCATACGATTATTTATTACAAATACCTGCATCTCACCATTCAAAAATAAAACAGGTTGGTACAGATAGATATCTCAAGGACATAATATCAATGTCTTTCCCATTGTTTCCGCTCAAAAGAATATTTCTTGATTAACCTTGCGGGATTTCCGGCTACTGTAGAATATTCCGGTACATCTTTTGTAACGACCGCGTAAGCTCCGACTACCGCGCGTCGCCCAATTCGGACATTGGGCAAAATGATCGCGCCATAACCGATCAGCACACCTTCGCCTATTTCAACATAATTATTTTCAACATCAATTCTGTCAGCTATTTTCCCAGAATTTAAGACATCGGCATGGGGGTGATTTACATCAACAATTGCCGCGCCGGCAGCAATAGAAACGTTATCACCAATCGATATATTGCAGCCACACACGATATGAACATTTTGCTCGATATTGACATTATTTCCAATAGTCAACTTAGGGGAGGAATGATCATTAGCCATGACAACTTCCAGGCGTACGCCTTGGCGGATAACCACTAAATTTCCAATAAAAATTCTATGTGGATTTACAATCAGCAGAGGTTTGTAAATGGCCACCGAACGCCCGGAAGAGCCAAAAATGAATTGATAGAAAAGAAGAAATTTCATTTTTGAAAAAATTAAATCAATGCGATTTTTGATCTTATAAAAATTTAATCGATTTATTTTATATGTATCCATAACCCAATTCCATTTCGGCGCAAGTATCTTTATTTTCTCTGAATTTTAAGCATGCTTTCGCGCTCTACGTTATTTAATTTCTCAATACTTTCGCCTGAAAGATTATTTTTTTTCTCATATATCTTCATTAACAATATGCTTTGATAATACATCATTTGTAAAACGAAGAACAAGCCTGGCTTACCCGCCTTATAAGCCCGCCCAAATATATAATTCTTCAAGAAACTTTTTGCAAGGTGCAAGAAAAGTCTAAAACTACTGAAATCGGCATGCTCTTGCGCTTGTATATCAGTATACCTATCTATAGTGGCCAGATAAGACTTAGCAGTATTTGATATAAAATGCCTCACAAAATATATTTTTGAATTTAAAAATAATATTTTATCGTCAGAAACGGCGGGCTTACCAAAACTATGAATAACATTTCCGACAAAATCGATAGCATTTTTCTCGAAAATTCGATTCAAACGATCAGCATAAGCATCATGACAAAATCTTCCATAATAATAGTTTTTACGTGCGATATTAACTATTTTATACTTTCCACTTTCGACTGCCTGAATAATGACATCAAGTGTTTCATGATCAAGAAGTTCATCTGCAAACCCCCAGTACAGCCAAGTTGTCTCAACCCTATTCTGAATGCGCTGAATAGTCTCATAATCCTCAAACCAGCCATTATTTTTATTCAAAAATACTTCCGCGCCCATCCTTTCTGAAATATCTCGTGTGGCATCCGTACTATGATTATCTACAATCAATATACGTGCCCATCCCGAAAAATTTCGTATCACACGCTCAATTCTTGCCTCCTCATTATAAGTAAAGATTACAAAAGTAATCTTATCCGAATAAGCCATAACACCCTCCATTATTTCATTTTATTAATTCTTGCTACATGCCAGATCAAAAATGTGGCAATAAATATTTGCGATAACGCTATTGGTATTCCAATAAGAAATGCGTCTTGGGGCCAGTAGGTCATTACAAGGAGCCCCCCAACTGTCGAGCCAATTGCTGCCACAACATTGTAAAAAATCATTATTCTTGCAGCGTTATTCAGCATCAGAAAAACAGTGGCAGCACCTATAACCATATTCCCTGCATCAACCAATACACCAAAGCCAATTGCATGCGCATATTCGACATAATCATTTTTTGTCAAAAATAACAATGCATATTTCCCAAATATAAGTGCGGAAATTACCATCAGCAGAGTTAGTATCAATGCATTTCTAATATAGGTTAAAGTGTACTTCCCTTTAGTTTCATATATTCTTGGCAAAAATAATTGAGCATAGACAGATGATATTGCAGCCATTCCTGAAGATCCAAGATTGCTTACAACTGTATATATTGCAGCAGTGGCTGGTGCGCCGGCCCATACATACATCAACCTGTAGAATTGCAATTGCGCCAGATTACATATGGCACCGATCGATAGTGCATAACATTTTCGAAATACAGTTTGATAGTTTTCGATACCTTCATCACTCCAGCTATAAGGAAGGTGCTTTGAAAAATAAATTCCAATAATTAAAATTTCGATTGAGAATGCAAAAACTGTCGAATACAATAATAACTCTGCGCTCGCATCAAAGTACATCACTGCAATAAGAAACAATACGATTTTCAATACACTTTCAAATATTAAAATATTCACTACAAAAATCTTATGACCGCGATTATTCAGCAGCCCTCTCGAAAAGCCACAGAGATAAAATAGAAATGCTGTAAGATAAATTCCAAAAAGATCAAAAAATTCTATCTTTCCCAAATACCAGAGCGGCACACCAAAGGAGAGACAAAGAAAGAGAGCAAGAAGACACACCCGTTGGTTTAAATTCCATATCATACCCAATGGTATGATTTTCCCCGACAATGCCAACCTTGCCTGTAAGTAATAATCAATGGGGACAAATACCAATGAATTCATTACATAAGATAGTGTAACAAGATAGAAATATTTACCTATCTGGTCAGTAGAAAGATTATTTGTATAGGTCTTAATAAAAACAAACCCGATACAAATTGAAACTATTCTTAAAATAATAACCAATGCGGTTGAAAATATTTTCTTTTCTTCCCATTTTGAAAATATTTTTTTTAACATTTCTTAAATACTGACATGAAAAAGAATTTCTCTATTTTATTTTCTGCTAGCCACATGGCATCAAGAAATTCTCATCAAATTTTTCAAGTTGATCACTAATTCCAACCGCTCCTGAATCACGCTTCTTTGTTTAAGCAAGTATTTTTTTGCATCAGATCAGATAAAATGCTCTGGATACCTTCAGCCATGGAAACCCTTGAACTCCAGCCTGTTTTTACGATCAGATTTTCAGTATTCGCCTTGGAGCACATGATTTCTGAGCTTCTATATGGTAATGCACCAAAATTCATTTCTGTTTTCGAATTCGAAAAGGAGTGAATCATAGTTATAAAATCCTTGAGCGAAGTCGCCGTACCAGTTCCTACTTCAAACTCGGTATAGTTTCCTTCGAAACTATTTTTAGCATAATGCAATATTCTATCAAATGCAAACACGACATCATTCACGTGGACGAAATCACGAATCTGATTTCCTGGAGTAAAATCAATGACCGCCTCATGACGAAGTAACCTTTTCGTTACGTCTGTAATGAATTTACTATCTGCATCACCTGGTCCATACATATGCTCCAGACTGACATTTATAAATTTCATTTCATTAATATCGCTGAAAGATTTAGCAAAATCATGAAAAATCTTCTTTGATTTAATATATTTATTTAAATATCCATAATCATCATCTGCTTTGCAGAAAAAAGTACTTGCATTGATGAAGATGTGAATATTTTTTGCTTTCGCTTTTTCCATCAAATTTAGAGGGAAAATGACATTGGAATTTAAGATTTCGGATACCGCTTCGCCCTTGTTTCCATAACAAGTGGCAGTATGAATAACAGCATCTATTTCAGAATTAAGAAAGTCCAAACCATCCTCAATATCAAATAGCTCCAGCTTGTCTGATATCAAATCAATTTTGGACGTCGACGACGATTTCCGTTTTAAACCGATTACGGAATGACCAGTCTCAATCAAATATTTCGCGAGGCGGCTACCTAAAAAACCGGTCACTCCTGTAATCAGTACTTTCATAATTAGAAATTCACACCAAAAAATTCTTCAATTTTACTGATTGAGAAATCCATCATTTCCTTGGTCAAGCCAGGAAACACGCCAATCCACAGGGTATCGTGCATGATACGGTCCGTATTCGTCAGCTCGCCCGAAACACGATAGTTGCGACCGATCATGTATGGCTGGCGCGTCAGATTGCCGGCAAACAGAAGGCGCGTGCCGATCTTGTGCTGATCCAGGAACGTCAGCAGGTTGACACGGTCAACATTGGCTTCCGGACGCAAGGTGATCGGGAAACCGAACCAGGACGGATCCGAATTGGGCGTCGCTTCCGGGAGGATCAAGAACTCCGCGCAGCTCTGCAGGCCGTTTTTCATGTAGTTGAAGTTGTCCTTACGCGTCTGCACAAAACCTGCCGCGCGGTCCATCTGCGCCAGACCGCAGGCTGCTTGCATGTCCGTGATTTTCAGGTTGTAACCCAGATGGCTGTAGGTGTACTTGTGATCATAGCCTTCCGGCAACGTACCCAGTTTGCAACAGAAACGCTGGCCGCAGGTGTTGTCTTTGCCCGGCGCGCAATAGCAATCGCGGCCCCAGTCGCGGAACGATTCAGCGATGGCTTTAAGTTCCGGATTGTTGGTAAACACCGCGCCGCCTTCGCCCATGGTAATGTGGTGTGCAGGATAGAAGCTCATGGTACCGATGTCGCCGAAGGTGCCGCACATCTGGCCGTTGTACGTGGCACCCAGGGCGTCACAGCAATCTTCCACCAGCCACAGATTGTACTTTTTGCACAGTGCGACGATGACTTCCAGGTTGAACGGATTACCCAGGGTATGGGCCAGCATGATGGCCTTGGTCTTGTCGGTGATGGCCGCTTCTATTTTCGAGGCATCGATATTATAGGTGCCCAGTTCCACGTCAACGAAGACAGGAACGGCACCGAACTGCAGGATGGGATTGACGGTGGTTGGAAAACCAGCAGCCACACCGATAACTTCGTCACCAGGCTGGATAGCGCGCGCACCCAGTTTGGGCGACGTCAGCGCCGAGAAAGCCACCAGGTTGGCCGAAGAACCGGAGTTGACCGTGATCAGGAACTCGACACCGATGAACTTGGCCAGGCGCTGTTCGAATTCGTCATTGAAACGGCCCGTGGTCAGCCAGGCGTCCAGCGAGGCTTCGACCATCATGCCCATCTCAGGCGCGCCAACGACTTTACCGGCAGGTGGAATCACCGTCACACCCGGTTCGAATGGTTTCGGTACGCTGGCCAGTGCGCCATATTGCGCCACCAAGGCGGCGATTTGCTCACGGATTTGTTGTTGGGTCAGTTGTTCGCTCATGGTACAGCCTTCAATTTATTAGGTAATTTATTAGGTATTTTGATATGTGGCGATTTGCGCCAGCGTCATTGCATGCATGTCAGCACTCTGGTCGCACGCCTTATGCCACTCGACAATTTTGGCGATGGTCTGGCCAATATCCCAACGCGGATGCCAGCCCAACTGGCCGCGTGCCTTGGAACAATCGAGTTTCAGATAAGTCGCTTCATGCGGATGATCCTGGCCATCGAGCGACCAGGAAGCGCCGGCGCCCCACTCTTGCGTCATGCGCTCGATGATCCATCCGACGGGCTTGGCGTCGGTATCGTGCGGACCAAAGTTCCAGCCCTCGGCATGCATGGGGCCTTCGGTGTACAGTTTTTCCGCCAAAGTCAGATATCCACTGAGTGGCTCGAGCACGTGCTGCCACGGACGGATGGCGTGGGGATTACGGATCATCACCGGTTCGCCAGCACCAATGGCGCGCAGCATGTCGGGAATCAATCGGTCCAACGCCCAGTCGCCACCACCGATGACGTTACCGGCGCGGCCGCTGCCCAGCGCCACGCCGTGCTCGGCGTATTTGTCGGCATGAAAGAAGGAGCTGCGATAGCCAGCTGTCACCAACTCGGCGCAGCCCTTGCTGTTACTGTAGGGATCGTAGCCACCCATGGCCTCGTTTTCGCGGTAACCCCACGGCCATTCGCGGTTTTCGTAGCACTTGTCGCTAGTGACGTTTACCACCGCGCGCACGCCAGGCGTGGCACGTACGGCCTCAAGCAGATTAACCACACCCATTACGTTGGTGGAATACGTTTCCACCGGATTCACGTACGAGTAGCGTACTAACGGCTGTGCGGCCATATGAATGACGATATCCGGGCTGGCTGAGGCCATAGCGCGCTTGACGGCATCACCATCGCGCACGTCGCCAATGATCGACCGCATGCCGCGCCCCACGTTGGCCACTTCAAACAGGCTGGGGGTGGTGGGCGCTTCCAGCGCATAGCCGGTCACGTCGGCGCCAAGCTGCTGCAGCCACAGGCTCAGCCACCCCCCCTTGAAACCGGTATGACCGGTGAGGAAAACACGTTTTCCTTGCCAGAACGCGGGATTCATCAAGCTGCCTTCCAGGGCGCCTTGCCCGACTGCCACAGTTCTTCCAGCTGTACCTTGTCGCGCAGGGTATCCATCGGTTGCCAGAAACCACGATGAAAGAAGGCGTCAAGTTGCCCCTCCTTAGCCAAGCGCTCCAGGGGCTGCTTTTCCCAGGTGCTGCTGTCGTCTGCGATGTAATCGATAACTTTGGGCGACAAAACGAAATAGCCACCATTGATCCAGGCACCATCACCCTGTGGTTTCTCTTGAAAACTGTTAATTTTCTGACCATCCAGAATCAGCGCCCCAAAGCGGCCAGGCGGTTGGGTCGCCGTCAAGGTCGCGAGCTTGCCATGCGCTTTGTGGAAGGCGATCGATTCGGTGATATTGACGTCGCTGACGCCATCGCCGTAGGTAAAGCAAAATGCCTCTTCACCTTCCAGATACTGCTTGACGCGCTTCAAGCGGCCACCGGTCATGGTTTCATCACCGGTGTCAACCAACGTGACTTTCCACGGCTCAGCGTTGCGCGCGTGCACTTCCATCTGATTATTCTGCATATCAAACGTTACGTCCGAGGTATGCAAAAAATAGTTGGCGAAATACTCTTTGATGACGTAGCCTTTATAGCCGCAACAAATAATAAATTCATTGACGCCATGCGCCGAATATGTCTTCATGATATGCCACAGAATCGGTTTGCCACCAATTTCCACCATCGGCTTTGGTTTGGTGGACGTTTCTTCACTAATACGGGTACCCAAACCACCGGCGAGAAGGACTGCTTTCATTTTTTCACCAAAAATATATTTAAAAACAATAAAAATCTTTAAAGCAACACCAAGCAATAAAATCAGTATAAACAAATCAACATTACCAAACCTTGGACAACTTTACCCAACGCTCTCTCGATTTCTCATTTTCCCGTGAAAAACGATAAAATTCGCGCATGAAAATAAAAAATATTGAAAAAACAAAACCAATAATAACTGAACCTATCAAAATAAAAATTCTTTTCGGTTTTGATTTCCTCTCAGCAGGAACAGCCTTATCCAGTATTTGAACACTTGAAGACTCTTTTGCCTCATCGATCTTGGCTAATTCATATTGCTTCGAAAGCAATTCAAAAATTGTCTCGTTATACTTCACATCGCGTAATCCACGGATATATTCCACGCCAATGTCTGGCAACTTTGACGTCGACACAAGCGCATCTCCACTCCTGCTTTCTGGTCCACGTTTTAATTTTTCAACTTGGCTCTGCAGACCTTGGATTTCCTGTTGCAAGCGAATGACTTCCGGATTGTTATTGGTTGCAAAACTTCGCATTGCTCCAAGTTGCACCTCTTTCGCAGCAATTGCCCCTTCCATTTGCGCAACATTAGAAATAATTCCTTTTACCTGACCTTCAAGCTGAATAATTCCAGTATCTTTCTGAATGTTACGCAAAGCAATTTCAGAGTCGGCAAGGTCATTTTTTGCCTTCACCAGCTGTTTCTCAAAGAATAATCGCCGCTGTGAAGCATCTGTTATAGCCAGATTCTGCGTCAATACCGACAACTCGGAAACATAAGAATTAGCCAATTCTGCGGAGAACTTTGGATCAGTATCTTCTACAGCAATCGAGATAATTCCTGATTTTGCGCTCGTGATTTCGGCGATTATCTCAAGCTTTTTCCGAGCATCATCGAGAGTATCTACATCAAATTTCTTCTTCAAATCAAATTTATTAATCAAATTATCAGCCACAGTCCGGCTCTCTAACATCCCGACATAAAGGTCACTCGGGTTCTTCAATCCAGCAATCCCCCCTGCCGCATTGGCCAACCCGCCCAGTTGCCCCAACATTGCCGCCATACCAGATCCTTGCTGTTGTTGCGGAGGCAAAATAGTAGACTTTGACAAGAATTTCGGACTAATAATGAAAAATACTGCTGCTATTCCAAGCAACAAACAAAGAAAAGGAATAGTGAATAGTATTTTCTTATTTTCACCAAGCAGCACCAATAAATCTAGAATATGAATATCATTATTCTTCTCAGCCGCAAGCACACTTTCCTTTTTTCCCACCATTTGCTCAGACATCATTTTTTCTTTCAAGTAACAATCTATTTTAAATCCGGAATACGACTCCAGATTTAACGAACCGTAATCACTTGACCACAAACTTACTGCAATCGGTGATTAAAAATTCAAAATTAATGGAAAATTAAATATGATATTTTCAATCAGTCCTTCAACACCTTCAAACCTGCGGCACCCAAACCAAACTGGTAAAAGATTGCTGTCCAGTCCTTCACGCTCTGCATGAATGTGCTGCGTTCGATTTTCTCAGGCACCACGACAGTATCACCAGGATTCAACGCCGCGCCGCCAATACCGCTGAACCAGCCTGTCCCCTGGCCACTCTGCGCCGTGCCATCGGCACGAATCACGTACATTTCGGATTTGTCCGCGTTCGAGGTGATGCCACCAGCTTGTTGCACATAGTCATTGACCGTGCGCTGTGGGCGGTAGACAAAGGCGTTTTGCTGGAATACCGAGCCAAGCACATCCACAGTGCCTGGGCGACGCGGGATCAGAATGGTATCGCCATCCTGCAAGGGCAAGTCGGGCAAGTTCTTGATTTGCGTATCGACACCTGGCAGATCCAGAACAATGCGGCCCTCAGCCTTGATGCTGCGCAGTTTTTGTGCGATGCGGCGCTGCTGCTCGACTTCGGCCGCAGCCTTCGCTGCGTTATCCTTGTCGCCAGAGGCGGCCATACGCTGGGTAGCATTCGATTCCAGGTCGCGCTCAAAACGGTCCGCCACTTCATTCAACTTGACTTGCTGGGCACGCCGTACGGATTCACGGTTCAACTGGGTGGCGTACAGATAGCCGTTGTCATTCACGCCGCCGACACGGGCGATCAGTTCACGTAAGGTTTCACCTTTTTTCAACAAGAAAATGCCACTCTGCTTTGCTTCGCCAGCCACGCGCACGTATTCATTCTGGATTTGCGCCTGGACCGGCACGGCACCCGGCGCAAATACGCGCAGCACATCGGTTGGTTTTACCTGGATACTCGCCAATTGGCTGCTTGTGACTGTTTGGTCGGCGATCAGTTCCACCACCGTTTTGTATTGATTGTTGACGTTCTTTTCAACGATCACTTGCTTCGTTTCCGCTGCCGAATCAAAGCCGCCGGCCCAGGTCAATACATCGGACAGGCTGGCATTGCCTTTCAATTCGAAAATGGCCGGCTGTTTTACGTTGCCCGTCAAGGCCACCAAGGGACCGACTTCCGGAATGTAAATAACATCGCCATCGCGCAGGGTCACGTCGCGGCTCTTGTCGCCCTTGACCAGCATGTCATACAAGTCGAAGGTACTGACGGTATCCTTGCCGCGCTTGAGCTGGATATTGCGCATGCTGCCGGTAGCGTCCGGGCCACCCGATGTAAACAGGGCGTTGAGCAGGGTGCTCATGGAATTCAAGGTATAGGTGCCAGGTCGCACCGCATGGCCGACCACGTACACTTGCACGGCGCGCGTTTGCGCGATGCTCGCTGTCAGGTCGAAATTGGTATAGATCTTGCCAATGGCTTTCTTCAGGTAGCCCTGCAAATCCTTGTACTGCACGCCGCTGACCTTGATGGAGCCGACGCGTGGGATGAAAATCGCGCCGCTGCGGTCGACCGTGGCGCTGACATCGATATCGACCATGCCCCAGCCGCGTACCTGCAACTCGTCACCCGTGCCAATCACATATTCCTGGTTCACCTGGACACCATCGAGCGGTGCAAAGGTGGATGGCACATCGCTGAACAGATCCTTGCCGAAGATGTTCAGTTTCTGCCCAGTGACGCCATCGACATACGTTTCAAAAGCGCCGGCCTTGGTAGCTGCCGCAGCCTGTTTGCCGAGATTATTGGCAGCCAGCGCTTTTTCCTGGCGCGGATCGCTGCGGCCGCTACGAATACTAGGCAAGGAACCTGCGCCCGACTCGCTTGCCTGTGCTCGAGACAGGTTCGAACGCGGCATGTCAGCCATGTCCAGATCCTGCCCTGCGGCATAGGCCGAAGTTGCACCCAGCAGGCAAGCCGAGAAAATCACGTGTTTCACGAAAGGCGGGGAAGTACGAAGTTGCTTTTTCATGCTGGTCTTTGTCTGGATAAATGATGTTGTATGAGTAAAGGGGCGCCATGCGCGCTTAATACTTGCCCTGCCAGGTCACGCTGATTTCTTTCGGTCCGGGATTGATCGACAACCCCGATTTGCTCTGGTCGCGCTGCGCGTGCCACAGCCAGCTACCCATGGCGTAACCGACGATGCCACCGGCGACCGTATCGGACACCCAGTGCTTGCGGCCAAATACGCGGCCGGCGGAACCGACGGCGGCCACGCTGTACAGCCATGGCGCATCGTATTCCTTGGCAAACGGCGTCACGGCGGCAAAGCCGATGGCGGCATGCGCGGAAGGGAACGCGGAGTTCGAGCGGGACGTACCGCTGCCGACGCGGCTCCACGCTCCGCGGTCTTCCTCCGGACGGGCGCGGCCAAACGCATATTTGCCAGCCACCGCCACGCCCGTTGCCGCAGCAACCGATTGCAGGGAAATGAGTCCCGTATTTTGCATGCGCTCATCGCCCAGGGCGAAAGCGGCGGCGGCGGCGCCCACTGCCGCATACGGCATGGCCTTGCCCAGCTTGTCCCAGTTGCGGTAGACCTTGGAATCTTCATGTTTCTTCACGAAACGGTCCACCGGTTTGTCGGCCAGCGCGGAGGCCACCACCACGCCGCCGACCACCGCCGTCGCCTTGAGCCATTCAGGGGCGCTCGGCGTAGCAGATGCGGATTGCTCCAGGCGCGCGCGCATGGCGGGCCATGGGCTGACAAAAGGCCGGTCCGGCGGATTGACGGCAGGCAGGTGCTGTTCGTCCGGGCGCTCGGCAAAGTTACCCAGGCCATCGTAACTGTGCATGTCGGCGCGCGGACGCTCGAACATGTCGTACAGGTCGCCCGGCGAAGCCACCATCTGTCCCACGTCGCGTGTCCATGGGGCGATGGCGAAACCGGCCGTCGATTGCGTGTCCATCGGCAACATGCTGTTCAGCGGTACGGACATGAAGATGCCACGGTCCTGGTATGGCTTCGATGGCGTACCGGGGCTGGTGATATCGTTGCCGTTGGTATGCGTGTACCAGGCGCCGACTTCGATACCGGACTGGAAGCGGCGCTTGAATTCCATGCGCACGCCCGTATCTTTGGCAAGGAACCGGCCAGCGCGTGCCGTGACGGTAATGTCGTGCGGCAAGCGATAGTGCAGCGAGCCGATCGCCGTTACCGTCTTGTAGTCGCGCGAATCGAGCAAGCCTTTGTAACCACGCTGCTGCAAGGCATCGACGGCCACGTCGGCCGCCCAGCGGCTATCCTTCGGCAGGTACAGCACCTGGCCGCCCACACCACGGAACATGTCTTCATACAGGCCGGCCGACATGCGGGTATATACGCGCTCGGCGGGATTGTTGTATTTATTCAGCAAGACGCGGCTCAGCGAGAAACGTCCGCCGCGCAAGTATTCCGCGATATCGGTACGCACGTGCGGCAAGTTACTGTTCGATGGCTGCTTGACGCCCGATACCGTTTCCAGCAACTGCAGGCTGGCGGCGCTATTCAGGTACAGGCCGTCGCCCAGGCGGCGGTCGTAATTGGCCACGGCCGAAATCGAATAGCGGAAGGCGCCGCTCGGGTCGTTGAAGAAGAAGCCTACCTTGGGAGCGACCTTGAAGCGGTTCGCCTCCCGGTCCAGCGATTTGATTTGCACCACGTCGCCATCGACGCCAACGCCGACGGCCAGCTTGCCGTCGTCCTTGATGACATCGGCAGCCTTGCTGGCAACCGGCGCGGACACGGCAGGCGCAGTCGGCACAACGCCAGCAGGTGCCATGGCAGGTGCCGGTGCAGCGGCCACGACAGGCGCCGGCTTGTCGAGGAATTCCTGCAGCCAGCCTTGCTGGTCGTCCCGGATGACATCGCTTTTCTCCGGATAGCGCAGCAGCACGACGTCGAGGAAGGCCTTGCGGTCGATCTTGCCTGCCAAATAGTCATTCAGTTTGGGCAAATCAAAGAATTCGTAAGTGGCGACTGGCTGGTCCAGCTTGGTATACGTGATGCGCAGGGTCGTCACGCCCTTCGGCGTGAAGGCGACAGCAGTGCGCGCGGCACGGCCAACGGCGCGGCCCATGTTCGAAATACGGCTGTTCGTCAGGCTCAGGCTGAGAACATTGCCCTCTTGCTCGACACGGATATTCTTGTAGTCCTGCTTTACCAGGGCATTAACCAGGTCGGCGCCATACACGGGGTCGCGGTGCCATTCTTCCTTGCTCGGCAGCGGTGGCGGATTCTTGTCGTCCACGAAATACGCTGGCTCATACACCTTGGGGACAAACTCGCGCTCGCCAAACGGAATGCTGATAAAGGCATTCAGGCTGAACTGGTCGCGGCTGCGTGCCGCTTGCACGGCAAGCCAGCCCCAGCGGTACTCCAGGCCCACGGACGCGCCTTTGCGGCGCTTGCCCGCATCCGTTTCGCTGGCGCGGAAGTCGCGCAAGTAATTGGTGGTATCGTATTCGGCCACCACCGACCAGCGCGGCAATGCCGTTGGGGTCCAGCGCGCGCCGGCAAACACGCCGTCCGGGCGTTTATTGGCATAGCCCAGGCTCGCTTCGATATTCTTGCTGGCGCCAAAAGTCTTGGTGGCAACCACATATTGGCCCTTGAACAACTCGGTACCGAACAAGTCCGTCATGCCGACGGCGACAGACGGCATCCACTCCGTTTCCGTCCACAGGCGCAATTTACCGTCGACGACCTTATCCTTGTAGCGGCCATAGCCACTGCCATATTCTCCGGGCACATTGGTAAAACCGGGAATGCCCGTGATCGACACATAACGTCCCGTCATCTGCAGGAAAGGCAGAATATTCGCCGTGGCCCATAACTGGCCATACGGGCTGTCATAGCTGTAGCCGACGCTGAAGGTGCCGTCCGTTTCCACCACGGCACTGGGCATGTTGATATACCCGGATTGACCACCATGATTCGGAGTCGCGGCCATCGCCGACGGCGCGCCAAGCACCAGACAGCCACACCAGGTATATTTGATTGATTTTCTGAGTACGCTTAACAAATCCGGCTACCTAAAATATCCTGCACCTGGAATTCCTGAGAATGTATTCAGAAAATCAATGAGCTTGGGGAAACGTGAATGAAACGAAAAAAGGCCAACCGACGGGCATGTTGCAATGCCACGCATCAGTTCGCCACTAAAACTGGGCACACCCGTGCATCAAATCGTTGCTTAATCATGCCTCAGGAATGTATGTCGCAGAATTTTAACATTGTTTTCTTGTAGCAAATGCTTAACTTGTTTCCCTTGCGCCACACCTATCTACGCGGCGCAAACACCGCCTGTGGCACGGTGGCACGCCGGAACAATCACTTCAAACTGCCAAACACTTTGCCGATAATCTTGCTGCCGTAGGCCAACGGATTACTACGGATGGCTTTTTCTTCCTCACCGATCATCAGGTACAGGCCATCGAGCGCACGGTCCGTGACGTAGCCTTCCACCGTCGACTGCTGCTGCGGCACGAGTCCCGTCTTGCCGATCTGGCTCATGGTGCTGTTGTATTTGCTGGCCAGGCCGGAACGGTCGGTCACGGATTTTACGATGGGCAAGAATTTGACGGCCAGGGGGGCAGAGGTCTTCTGGCGGAAAAAGTCCGTCACCGACGTGTCGCCACCGGACAGGATATTCTTTGCATCGGTCACGCTCATCGATTTGACCGCGTCGAGCAACAAGGGCTTGGCCATGGGCACAGCCGACTCGGCGGCACGGTTCATCGACACCACCAGATCATCCAGCTGCTGGCCGCGGCCCGTCATTTTCAGCAAGGGTTTGGCTTGCTCCAGGATGCCGGGCAGCTTGATTTTGACCTTGTCGTTGTTCAGGAAACCATTTTCGATGCCCAACTTGGCAACGGCGGCGGCCGAACCGGCTTCCAGCGCCGCCTTCAAGCCATTGCTGGCATCCTGGTTGCTGAGAGCATCCAGGGGATTGGCGGCGCCTGCGCCGGACGACAGCAGCGCCAGCGCGCACAGGATGGCGGCGGGACGGCCAGGGAAAGGGTTCAGGCGCATGGTTTTCCTTTTTAAAGAATAGTCAGACCACCTTCTTCTGGCACCTTAGCACATCAAAACCGCGAATACTGCAGCATTTTTTGGCGTCTGAGGGGAAACAAGGGGGACCGCAGATGGCGGAGGAAAGGGACTATACAGCACTTGCTGTTGTATTCGCGCACGTTAATGCCGGCGGCATAGCTTAGTCTGCTATCGCCGCCAGCTGTTCGCGCACCCGCGCCAGATCCGTCTCGCGCATGCGCGCCGTCGTCTGGCGCAAGGATTTTTCCGCACCGGCCACGCCGGCCGCCAGCGCCATCGACAGCCAGATATACGCCTGCTGCAAATCGAGCGGGCCACCCTGGCCGCTGGCCGCCATCAAGCCCAGATTCATTTGTGCCCGCGCATGGCCCTGGCGCGCGGCCAGCGCATACCAGTCCCAGGCGGCGGCATAATCCTGCGGCACATCCTGGCCATTGTCATGCCGCAGGCCCAGCGCGAACTGCGCCAGGCTGTGGCCCTGCGCGGCGGCGCGGCAATAGCAGGCGCAAGCCTGCTGGCTATCGGGCGCCGGGCCATCGTCGCGGTCATGCAACACTCCCTGCATGTATTGCGCCGGTGCGTAATCCTGCTCGGCGGCGCGGCGGTACCACTCCAGCGCCAGCGACAGATCCTGCGGCACGCCCTGGCCATGTTCGTAGCGCAGGCCCAGGTCGAACTGGGCCCGCACATGCCCCTGGTCGGCCGCCTTGCGGTACCAGAAGATGGCTTCCTGCGCATCGGCAGGCATGCCCTGCCCATGCTCGTACAACAGTCCCAGCTGATACTGCGCGGCGGGGAAGCCCTGCCCTGCCGCCTGGCGGTAAAACACCTGCGCCCGGGTATAGTCCTGCGCGCCATGCTCATGGTGCAGGCCCAGATTGTGCTGGGCCGCCGCGTGCCCCTGGCCAGCCGCCTTCACATACCACGCAAGCGCCGCCTGTTTATCGCAGGGCACGCCCTGGCCATTGTCGTAGATCAGGCCCAGGTTGAACTGCGAACTGGCGTGGCCCTGCTCGGCCGCGCGCCGGTACCAGGCGATCGCCTGCCGGCTGTCCTGCGGCAGCACGTCGCCATTTTCATAGCGCAGCGCCAGGTTGAACTGGGCCGGCGCATAGCCTTGTTCGGCCGCCTTGCGCATCCAGGCGGTCGCCTGCTGGCGATCCTGCCGCACGCCTTGGCCATTGTCGTAGCGCAAGCCCAGGTTGAACTGGGCGCGCGCATAGCCCTGTTCCGCCGCCTTGCGGTACCAATTGATAGCTTGCACGAAATCCTGCGGCACGCCCTTGCCATTGTCATACATCATGCCCAGATTATTTTGCGCACCCGCGTCGCCCTGTTCCGCCGCGCGGCTGAACCACAGCATGGCTTGCGCACTATCTTGCGCAAGACCCTGGCCCTTGGCATACAGCCAACCCAGGTTGTACTGCGCCGCCGCGTAACCCTGTTCGGCCGCCTTCTGATACCAGTGCGCGGCCTGCGCAAAATCCTGCGCCACGCCCTGCCCCTTCTGGCACATCACGCCCAGGTTGTACTGCGCGTGTTCGAGCCCCTGCGCGGCGGCCAGGCCATACCAGTGCAGCGCCAGCGCATAGCTTTGCTCGATACCCTGGCCATTGAAATGCATGAAGCCGAGACTGTGCTGGGCATTCGCATTGCCCTTCTCGGCCAGGCCCTTCAGGCGCAGGAAATCAGCCGTGTAATGAGCGGCCGTGGAATGCGCAGCCGTAGAACGGGGAGCGGCGAGCGGCATGGGTCAGGCCTCGATGGCCAGCGTCCGGGACGCTGCGGGAGCCGCATCGGCGATCAGGCGATTCTGCTCCTGCAGCACACCGATGAAGCTGCCCAGCGAAATGGGCCGGTGGTACAGATAGCCCTGCATCGTGGTGCAGCCCTTGTCCTGCAGGTAACGCGCCTGGCCTTCCGTTTCCACGCCTTCGGCAATCAGGTGCAAGCCCAGTCCACGCGCAATCGAAATGATGGCCAGGATGACGGGATAGTGTCCCTGCTCGTCGTGAATTTCCTTCACAAACGACTGGTCGATCTTGATGGTGTGGATGGGGAAGCGGTGCAGGTACGACAGCGACGAATAGCCGGTGCCGAAATCGTCGATGGCGACCGACACGCCCAGCTGGCACAGCTTGTTCAACTGCTCGATCGCATATTGCGGGTTGCGGATGCAGATGTTTTCCGTGATCTCCACTTCGATCTTTTCCGGCGCGATGCCATAGCGCGTCAGCGCGCCGCGCATCTTCTCGAAAAAGTCGCCCCGGTCCAGGTATTGCGGCGACAGATTGAGCGACAGGCGCACGGCCTCGCCACCAGCCGCGTTCCACTGCACCAGGTCGCGGCACAGGGCGCCCAGCATCCAGTCCGAGATCGGCAGCATCAAGCCGTTTTCCTCGGCGAACGGCAAAAATTCGCCGGCCGTCAGCAAGCCGCGCTGCGGGTGGTTCCAGCGCATCAACCCTTCGGCGCCAACGATGCGGCCCGTCATCACGTCCACCTGCGGCTGGTAATACATCTCCAGCTGGTTCAGCTCCAGCGCCTTGCGCAGGCTCTGTTCGAGGGCGATCTTCTGGTGCGATACGTCGAGCATGGACTCGTGATAAAAACTGTGGCCGTTCTTGCCCAGCGCCTTGACCTGGTACATGGCGATATCGGCGTGGCGCAGCAGCTCGTCGATGGTCTCGCCGTCGCCCGGATAGATGGCGATGCCGATGGAGGCCGAGATATGCACCTGGTTGCCATCGAGGTCGAAGGGCTGGTGCAGGCATTCGAGGAATTTGTCGGCGATCAGGCGCGCATCCTGGCGGTCGCGCAGTTCCGGCAGCACGATGGTGAATTCATCGCCGCCCTGGCGCGCCAGCGTGTCGCCGCGGCGCAGGCAATCCTTGAGGCGCAGCGCCACCTGCTGCAGCAACTCATCGCCCTTCACGTGGCCCAGGGTATCGTTGACCAGCTTGAAGCGGTCCAGGTCGATGAACATCACGGCCAGTTCCGTCAGCTTGCGGCGCGCCTGGATCACGGCCAGGCCCAGGCGATCCTTGAACAGCATGCGGTTCGGCAGGTCCGTCAGGATATCGTGGTAGGCCTGGTAGGAAATGACTTCTTCGGCGCGCTTGCGGTCGGTGATGTCGCGCGCCACGCCGTAGGTACCGAAGTATTCCTGCTTGCGGGCCTCGTGATCGAGGTTGTGCATGCCGATCGAATTGAGCGGAACCGTCATCAGCGTGTTGTTGAAGGTACGGTCGCTGCCGCTGCCACTATGGCACTTCAGGCGCAATTCCACATTGCGCGAAGCGCGCTCGTCGAGGCGGCGTTCATTGAAGGCATAGCGCGCCCGCTCCTGGTCTTCATCGTGCACGAGGATGGAATAATGGCTGCCGATCAGCTCTTCGCGGCTAAAGCCCAGCAACTGGTGCACCCTGTCGTTGATGAAGGTGATGCGGCCTTCGTGGTTCAGGGTATAGATGATGTCGGGCGAGCTGTCGACCAGGTAGCGGTACATCTTTTCCGAGTTTTCCAGCTGCAGCGCGATGCGCTCGTTCTCCAGCGCCAGCTTGCGCTTTTGCAGCGCGTTCTCCACCGTCTTGAGCAGCTCTTCACGGCTGTATGGCTTGCGCAAATAGTCATAGGCGCCGCGTTTCAGGGCACCGATGGCCGCCTCGATACCGACGTCGCCGCTCATGACGATCACGTCGCCCTCGATGCCGCGCCGGTTGATGTGGTCCATGATTTCATGGCCGCTCATGTCGGGCAGGCGCAAATCGAGCAGGATCAGGTCGAAACGCAGCTTCGACAACTGCGCCAGCGCCTCGCTGCCGCAGGTGGCCGTGTACAGCTGGTAGCCCCGGTCCTTCAGCAATTCGTGGAGGGAAGCGAGCAGACGGGGTTCGTCGTCGACCAGCAGGATGCGCGGGCTGTTTTCCAGGTCAAATGGAATGGCGGAGGAGTTCATGGACGTTACGAAGACAAGGCGGTATTACCGGGCGCGGGCAGCGCGGCTGCAGCGCTCGTCGGCAAGGGAATGGGCAGCAGGATTTCAAACGAGGTGCCCGACTTGCTGCTGCGGCAGCCGATCACGCCATGCAGGCGCGTGACCAGGTCATGCACGATGGACAAGCCCAGGCCGTGATGCGCCCCGTCCTTGCTGCTGCGTACAGGGGAAAACAGATTGGCCAGCACTTCCGGCGCCAGGCCGGCGCCATTGTCGCTGACGCACAGTTCCAGATACAGGCGACGGTCGCGGTTGACGTGGCCACGGTTCGCCACTTCGATGCGCCCGCCATCGGGCAAGGCTTCGACGGCGTTTTTCAGCAGGTTGAGCAGGATTTGCTTGAGCATGCCGGCATCGGCCTCCACCTCGCATGGCGCGTCCTGCATGCGCGTGACCACCTCGATCTTCGGCGGCAGGAAGTCGGTGGCACGGAACAGGCGCAGCACATCGTCGACGACGCGCGCGCAATCGGTGACGCCGCTGGCGGCCGCCGGCTGCAGATCGGCCAGGCCGCCGATCAGCTGGCCGACGCGGTCGATTTCCTCGTTCAGGATAGCCATCTCGCTGCTGACCGGCTCCTGTTTCTCCAGCTTGTGATCGAGTACGCTCAGATAGTTCTTGATGATGGACAGCGGGTTATTCACTTCATGCACGACGCGGCGCGACGCGGCGCGGTATTCCTCGGTCACGTGATCGAGCTGGCGCCGTGCCAGGCCGCGCGCGCTGATGGCCGCTTCCAGTGCCATGGCGGCCTGGTTGGCATACGCGCGCAAGAACCCCTCGCGCTTCTGGCAGGCGGGAATCTGCCAGGCCGCCACGCCGCCAATCAAGACGCCCAGGCTGCGCTGGCCCGACACCAAAGGTACGCAGACCAGGCTGTCGGTACCAAGAATGCGGAACAGCTGCTCCTCGACGATGCCCAGCGCGGGCATGTCGCGTTTCAGGAACGCCAACTGGCACTCCAGTGCGGAGGCGGCCAGCGGACCGCCCTTGGCCAGCGGGATCGAAAAGCCGGCCAGGCGCTGCTGATGTTCGCCCGCCGCCACGCCCACCAGTGCATGACCGGTGGGGTTTTGCAGCAGGATGACGGCCGTATCGAAATCGAACAGGATGCGCGCCGAGCGCGTGATGGCTTCGAGCAGGCTGCTCTCGCCCTCTTGCCGGGCAAAGGTCTGGCCCACCTCGGACACCAGCACCATGTTGCGTACTTCGTCGGACAGACGCTGCTGCACCGGATCGACGGCTGGCGGCGCATACGCGGGCGGCGTGGCGACATCGTCCGCGCCGGCCAGGTCGATGCCCAGGTGCTGCGCGGCCTGCGCCACCTGGCGCGCCACGCTGCCGGCCAGCTCTTCCAGTACCTCGACGTCCAGCGCGCACAGGCTTGCCGCCTGCGTAATCGACTCCGCATCGTCGGCATGGCAGCACAGCAGGTGCGCCAGGCGCACGATGCGGATCAAGGGATGGCTCGCTTCCAGGCGCGCCAACGGTTCATGGTGATACAGCACGCTGTCGGCCAGGAAGGAATCGAGATGCCAGCGCTCGATCAGCCAGGCGCCCGCTTCGGCATGCGTAATCTGCAAGGTGCGCAGCTCCACCGCGCACAGGGCTGCATCGTCGCGCGCCGTAAAATTGAACGCATATTCCTTTGGCGCCGTGGCCAGCAAGGCCAGGCGGCCCACGTTATGCAGCAAGCCCGCCAGATACGCTTCCTCGACGTGCGGATAGGCCATGGCCTTGGCCAGCGCGCGCGCCATGACGGCGGCCGACAGCGAGCTTTTCCAGAAGGCGCGCAAATCCGTGCTGCCGGAATGGGGGAAGCTGTTAAAAGTCTGGAAAACGGATTCGCTGATGACCAGCGTCTTGATCATGTCCGTGCCCAGCGACACGAGCGACTGTTCCAGACTGGCGACCTTGCCCTGGCGATGGTAGGCCGAGCTGTTGGCCACGCCGAGGATCTTGCTGGTCATGCCGGCATCCTTGGCGATCAGGGCGGCCAGCTCCGGCATGCCGGCATCGTCGGCCTGCAGGTGGGCGATCAGCTTGATGAGAATCTGCGGCATGGCCGGCAGGCGGGCAATCAGCAGGCGATTGCGAATATCTTGATCAGATTGATGCATCGTATCAGGCATTGCCGGTTCGAAAAGGATGAGCGCTTAGCAGCGAAGCGCGGCCACGTTCAGAGGAATCCTCCACTCCTGTAACCAAAAAAATATCGCCTGAGAGGATGCCGGGAAAAAAAGTCATCTTATCATAAGCGCCGGATATTACTTGCAATATAGAAAATTAAGTTGAAATAAATCCAGCGTTCTGCGATGGAAACTTATGCCTTGAAGGAACCCAGCAAACGGTGGCGGAAGCGCCGCGATAGCAGCCACAGAGCCAGTGCCAGCCCCGTAAACGCCAGCTGCCCGGAGGCCAGCCACAGCACGGAACCGGACAGCAGCGGCGAAATCACGCCAGCCACCACGGCGCCCAGCAAGGTACTGGCAAACGACTGGCAGGAAGCGACGGTACCGCGGATATGCGGGAACAGATCGAGCGCCAGCAGGGTCGCGCCCGGCCCCACCAGCGACATGCCGAAGGTGTAGAAAAACAGGGGCAGTACCGACCAGGGCAGCGACGGCGGCAAGAACAGGTGATACACGACATTGACGCAGGCGGCGCACAGCAGGAAGGCAAAACCGATGCCGATCTGGCGCGCGAAAGTGACCTTGCCGGCGATGCGGTTGGCCGCCGCGGCGCCCATGAAGATGCCGCTCACGCACGGGATGAACAGCCAGCCGAATTGCGATGGCCCCAGGCCCAGTTGCTTGGGCAGCATTTCCGGCGCGGCCGTGATGAACAGGAACAGGCCCGCGAAATTGAGGGCGACGATGCCGGCCTTGATGTGGAACAGGGGCGAGCGCAGGATCTGGCCATAGCTCGACGCCAGGAAGCGGGGATTGAAGGGCTGGCGCTTTTCAATCGGCAGGGTTTCGGGCAGGCGCCAGTAGCAGAACGCCAGCAGCACCACCGTGTAAAAGGCGAGGAACAGGAAGATCGAGCGCCAGTCGAACCAGATGACGATCCAGCCGCCGAGAATCGGCGCCACGGCCGGGGCGATGGAAAAGATCATCGTCACCAGCGACAGCAGCCGCGCCGCCGCCGCATCGGCATACAGGTCGCGGATGATGGCGCGGCTGATCACCACGCCGGCGCCGGCCGAGACGCCCTGCATGATGCGGAAGAACCACAGGTAGTGCACCGTGTGCGCCGAGGCGCAGCCGAGCGAGCCGATGGCAAACATCAGCAGGGACACGAGAATGACGTTGCGCCGGCCGAAGGTGTCCGAGATCGCGCCATGCCACAGCACCATGCCGGCAAAGGCCAGCATGTAGAACGTCAGCGACTGCTGCACTTCCAGCGGCGACGCCTGCAGCGAACCCTGGATCGCGCCAAAGGCAGGCAGATAGGTGTCGATCGACAGGGGGCCGAGCATCGACAGGCCGGCCAGCATCATCGCCAGCGCACCGCGGCTCAAAGGCGCCATGTGACTGGGCGTGGGAGGCGGAACGGGCGTGACCGGATCGGGCGGCACATCGGCCGGAGGGGTGGGAAACATGGCGGATCCAAAGTGGCGCGCGGACCTGTATTGGTCCGCGCGCGGGGTTACTGCGGGGGTCTTGCAGTGAACGCTTACTGCTGTGGTTTAGGTTTCGCTTCTTCACGGCGGTTGTATCCCGCCACCATATCGAAGCGGAACAGACGGCATTCCAGCGCGCCGTTGAAGAATGGCGTCTTGCGCGCTTCCTTCAGACGCAGCAGCTTGGGCAAGCCCAGGTCGGCCGTGAACAGGAACACGGTCCAGCCAGCGAAGCGCTGCTTCAGGGTCGTGCCCATGGCCGAATAGAACGACGTCGACAATTCATCTTCCGGGATGGTGCTGTCGCCGCGCACGCCGATACGCTCGCCGTACGGCGGGTTGGTCAGCATGATGCCCGGCACGTCGCTTGGCGGCTTGACTTCCTGCGCCTCGATCTGTTTCAGCGGCACGTCGAAGCGCACGCCCGCGCAGCGCAGGTTATGGCGCGTCATGGCGACCATGTCACCCGAAATGTCGCTGCCGAAAATGGTCGGTTCGGCCGGCAGCGGATTGACCTTGATGGCGTTTTTCATGGCATTCCACGGCGCGGGATCGAAGTCGTGGAAGTTTTCGAACGCGAACTGGCGCGACGCGCCCGGCGGAATGCCCTGCAGCATCTGCGCCGCTTCGGCCAGGATGGTGCCGGAACCACACATGGGATCGAACAGCACCATGCCAGGCTTCCAGCCCGACACGCGCAGCAAGCCGGCGGCCAGGTTTTCGCGCAACGGCGCGTCGCCCGTCTCTTCACGCCAGCCGCGCTTGAACAGCGCTTCGCCCGAGGTATCGAGGTAGACGGTGAACGTGTGCGCGTCGAGGAAGCCGACGATGCGCATGTCCGGCGTCTTGGTGTTGACCGATGGACGCTCGTTGAACTGGTCGCGGAAGCGGTCGCAGATCGCGTCCTTGATTTTCAGTGTCGTGAATTCCAGGCTGCGCAGCGGCGATTTCACGGCCGTGACGTCAACGCGAATGGTGTGGTGCACGCCGAACCAGTCTTCCCAGGCTTGCGCCAGGGTCAGGTCATAAATGTCGTTTTCCGTCTTGTAGCCGGAATGGGCCATGCGCATCAGCACGCGCGAAGCGATGCGCGAATGCAGGTTGATGCGGTAAGAGTCCAGCAGGTCGCCCGAGCAATGCACGCCGCCCGGCACCTGGTTGTGGACCTTCATGGTCGCACTATCCTGGGCGATCTCGCCCAGTTCCTCGGCCAGCGCCGCTTCCATGCCGCGCGGGCATGGGCAAAAATATGAAGCCATAATTAGGATACCTTTTATCCGTTGAAAAACACGTTCAATGAAAACCCAAAAAAAGGCCGGGGTCGTACCCTCAGGGTACGACCCCAGTTCTGCTCTTGGGGTTACTAACTACTCTCTAAAAACTACTTCTCCAGCGCCCGCTCGACAAAATCGAGCCTGTCCTGGCCCCAAAACCCTTCGCCATCGACGATGTACCACGGCGAGCCGAAGACGCTGGCGGCGGTAGCTGCCTCGGTGTTGGCATCGTATTCGGCCTGCACGCTGGCCGTCTCCGACGTTTTCAGCAACTGGCGGCCTTCGAAACCCGCGTCGAGGGCGATCTGCACCAGGGTTTCCTCGTCGCCGATGTTGCGCTCTTCGGCCCACAGGCCGCGCATGATGGCGTGCGCCAGATTCAGCGACGCTTCCACGCCGTGCGCCAGGCGCGTGGCGATGATCAGCTTGGCCGCCGCTTCCGGCGAGACGGGGAAGAACTTCGGCTGCAGATTCAAGGGCACTTGCAAAAAGGCCGACCAGCGCGCCAGCTCGGCCAGGCGATACGCCTGACGCTGCGGCGCGCGCTTGGCCAGCGGCAGGCCGCCCGAGACGCTGAAGACCTTGCCCAGGTCGAAGGGGCGCACGTCGATCTGTGCGCCCGTCTTAGCGGCGATGGCCATCAGGCGCGCGTGCCCCAGGTAGGTCCATGGCGAGTGGGGCGCAAAGAAATATTGCACGACTTTGTTCTGGCTTGCACTCATCACGACTCCCTTAGAAAGGCTTGACCACGACCAGCACGACGACGGCCAGCAGCATCAGCACCGGCACTTCATTAAACCAGCGGAACCAGGTGTGGCTGCGCTTGTTGAGACCTTTTTCAAACTTGCGCAGGATGGAACCGCAGGCGTGGTGATAGCCGAGCAGCAGCACCACGAACGTCAGCTTGGCGTGCATCCAGCCCGGCATCTTCATGCGGCCCTCGCCTCCACCGTACAGCATCCACATCAACGCCAGTCCCAGCACCATCGCCGGCAGCGCCAGCAGGGACATGAAGCGGTACAGCTTGCGCGCCATCAGCAGCAGGCGTTCGGTGGCCACCGTTTCCGTCTCCATCGCCAGGTTCACGAAGATGCGCGGCAAATAAAACAGGCCGGCAAACCAGGACATGACGAAGATGATGTGGAAGGCTTTGGTCCAGAGAAAGAGCATGGGATTCCCAGTGTCAGAGAGCTACAGAAATGAGAGCGCGGGCCGCCTTGTGGGCCGCCCGCGAAGACGTACTACCTACGATGCCTACTTGCGTACTTCGCCGTGGCCAAAGACCACGTACTTGAGCGAGGTCAGGCCTTCCAGTCCCACCGGACCACGCGCGTGCAGCTTGTCGTTCGAGATGCCAATCTCGGCCCCCAGGCCGTATTCGAAGCCGTCGGCGAAACGCGTCGACGCGTTCACCATCACCGAGGCGGAATCGACTTCGCGCAGGAAGCGCAGCGCATCGCTGTAGTCTTCCGTGATGATGGATTCCGTGTGCTTCGATGAGTACCGGTTGATGTGATCCATCGCTTCGTCGATGCCGTCGACCACTTTCACCGACAGGATCGCCGCCAGGTATTCGGTGGACCAGTCTTCCTCGGTGGCAGCTACCAGATGCGGATAAGCGGCGGCGGCCAGGATCGCATGGCTTTCCGGATCGGCGCGCAGTTCCACCTGTTTGGTCAGGTACAGTTCGGCCAGCTGCGGCAGCACGGTAGCGGCAATGGCGCGCGACACCAGCAAGGTTTCCATGGTGTTGCAGGTGCCGTAGCGGTGGCACTTCGCGTTGAAGCCGATATCGATCGCCTTCCGGATATCGGCCTTGGCATCGATGTAGACGTGGCAGATGCCATCGAGGTGCTTGATCATCGGCACGGTGGCCTCGGCCATCAGGCGTGCGATCAGGCCCTTGCCGCCGCGCGGCACGATGACGTCCACGTATTGCGGCATGGTGATGAGGGCGCCGACGGCGGCGCGGTCGGTGGTGTCGATCACTTGCACGGCATCGGCCGGAAGACCTGCTCCCAGCAAGCCCTCCGCCACCAGCTTGGCCAGCGCGCGGTTGCAATGAATCGCTTCCGAGCCGCCGCGCAAGATCGTCGCGTTGCCGCTCTTGATGCACAGGCCGGCCGCGTCCACCGTCACGTTCGGACGCGCTTCATAGATGATGCCGATGACGCCCAGCGGCACGCGCATCTGCCCCACCTGAATGCCCGTCGGGCGGAACTTCATGTTCGAGATTTCGCCGATCGGATCGGCCAGCGACACGATCTGCGTCAAGCCTTCGACCATGGTGGCAATGGCGGCATCGGACAGGGTCAGGCGGTCGAGCATGGCCGGCGCCAGGCCGGCGGCGGCCGCCGCATCGAGGTCGCGCTGGTTGGCCGCGCGCAGCAGATCGGCATCGCGCACGATGGCGGCGGCGATCAGGCTCAAGGCGCGGTTGCGCGTGGCGCTGTCGGCGCGCGCCATGGCGCGCGAAGCGGCGCGCGCGCGCGTGCCCACGTCCTGCATATATTCTGTGATGTCCATGCTCGTATCCATATAGTAAAAAACTAGCCTCGGGCGATCTTCAGGCCCAGCTGCAGCATGGCATCCCAGGCATCGCCCGCGTAGCCCTTGGCGCGCAAGCCCTTGATCATCTTGTCCACTTGCGCCGCCTGCTGCAGCGCCGCTTCCAGCACGGGCAGCGAAATGCGCCGCAGGGCCGGTTCCATCATCCGCTCGCGCGGACCCCAGATGCGGTATTCCTTCAGCAACGCACCCAATGGACGCCCTTGCGCCATGCCGGCCTTCAATTTTAACAGCGTGCGGATTTCCTCGGAAACGGCCCACAAGACCAGCGGCAGCGCCTCGCCCTCGCCTTTCAAGCCTTCGAGCATGCGCACCAGGCGCGCCGGGTCGCCGGCCAGCATGGCTTCGGACAGCTTGAAGACATCGTAGCGGGCCACGTTCAGCACCGCGTCCTGCACTTGTTCGTACGTCAGCTTGCCCGCCGCGTGCAGCAAGCCCAGTTTCTGGATTTCCTGGTGCGCCGCCAGCAAATTGCCCTCCACCCGTTCGGCGATGAAGTCGATGCTGGCACGCTCGGCGCTTTGCCCCTGCGCAGCCAGGCGCTGGGATATCCACGCCGGCAACTGCGCCCGCTCCACATTCGGAATCTCGATATACACGGCAGCCTGCTGCAGGCTGGCGACCCAGGCCGCCTTCTGCGTGGCCCAGTCCAGCTTGGGCAAGGTGATCAGGGTCAGGTTGTCGGGACTGAGATTTTTCGCATAGCTTTGCAGCGCCGCGCCGCCATCCTTGCCCGGCTTGCCGGTGGGGATACGCAGCTCGATCATTTTCCTGTCACCGAACAGCGACAGCTCCTGGTTCGCCGCCAGCAATTCGCCCCACTTGAAGCTGCGCTCCACCGTCAGCACGTCGCGCTCGGAATAACCCTGCGCGCGCGCCGCGCGGCGGATCTTGTCGGCCGCTTCCAGCGCCAGCAGGTGTTCATCGCTGGTGATCACATACAGCTGCGCCAGCGGCTTGGCCACATGCCCATCGAGCGCGTCTATCCGCAATTGCATGGCGTCCCCGTTACTGCTGCGGGGCTGCCGGCGCGACCGGCGCCACGGGCGCCACCGACATGGCCGGCAGCACCGGCTTGATGGCGGCCAGGCGGCGCATGATCTGCTGCACCAGGTCGTTGCGCATGTCGCGGTACAGCGCTGCTTCCTCAGTCTCCTTGGCCAGCACCTGCGACTCGTCGAAGGTGATCGGACGCACCAGATTGATGGTGGTCGGCGCCAGCAACTGGTTGCCGGCCTTGTCGACGACGCGGAAGTTGATCGAATAGCCGAGCTGGTATTCCTGCACGCGGCCATTTTTGTTCAGCGACAAAATGGTCTTGGTACGGTTCCTCTCCGGGTCGCTGAGCACTTCAAGCACGGCGTCGGCGCCATCCTTGGTGTTCACCACCTCCGTGCTGCCGATGGCGCGGATATAGCGCTTCAAGCCGATCGCCAGCGGCGACGTCTCGGGCAAGCCGATATACATCGTCGCGAACGGCAGCATGAAACTGCCGTTCGAACCGCGCAAGTGAAAGCCGCAAGCCGACAGCAGAACCGTCAGACCCAACGCCAGCATGGCGCGGCGGCCCAACAGCGATACGGAAGAGGAAGTCGTCATGATTACACCACGATGCTGATTAACTTGCCTGGCACGACGATGATCTTCTTCGGCGTGGTCTCGACATACTTCTGCACACTTTCGCACGCCAGCGCGGCCGCTTCGATGCTGGCCTTGTCCGCATCCTTGGACACCGTGATCGAGCCGCGCAGCTTGCCGTTCACCTGGATCATCATCTCGATCTCGGACTGCTCCAATGCGGCCGGGTCGACTTGCGGCCAGGCGACGTTGAGCAGGTCGCCGTGCACGCCAGCGTAACCCAGTTCCTGCCACAGCACGTGGGTGATGTGCGGCGCGACAGGGTTCAACAGGCGCAGGAAGATGGAGAAGCCTTCGGCGATCAGCGCCTTCGACTGCGCGCTGTCGTCCAGCTTGGCCGACTCCAGCGTGTTGAGCATCTTCATGCAGGCCGACACCACGGTGTTGTACTGGATACGCTTCAAGTCGTAATCGGCTTGCTGCAGCAGCTTGTGCAATTCGCGGCGCAGATTTTTCTGCGCGTCGCCCGTGGCCGGTGCGGCAGCGCCAGCCAGTGCGGCCTGAATCGTGGCCGACTGGGCGTAGCCGAAGTTCCACACGCGGCGCAGGAAGCGGTTCGCGCCTTCGACGCCGCTGCCCGACCATTCCAGCGT
The DNA here is from genome assembly GCF_059423585.1 of Janthinobacterium sp. GW460-12-1-14-LB5. Classification (NCBI taxonomy): domain Bacteria; kingdom Pseudomonadati; phylum Pseudomonadota; class Betaproteobacteria; order Burkholderiales; family Oxalobacteraceae; genus Janthinobacterium; species Janthinobacterium sp. GW460-12-1-14-LB5. Next base: position 31,017 of record NZ_JBWKYD010000017.1, read on the forward strand.
CTGTTCCGGCGGCGAGGCGAACATGGTGAACAGGCGGGCCGTATCGGCGCCATACTGCTCGATCTGCGCTTGCGGGTCGATGCCGTTGTTCTTCGACTTCGACATTTTTTCCGTGCCGCCGATTTCCACCGGCTGGCCGTCGGCCACCAGGATCGCGCTTTGGGGGCGGCCCTTGTCGTCGAGCGACAGGCGCACGTCGTCCGGGTTGAACCAGGTGGTCTTGCCCGCCGCGTCCTTGCGGAAGTACGTTTCGTTGAGCACCATGCCTTGCGTCAGCAGGTTGACGAATGGCTCGTCGAACTTGACCAGGCCGAAGTCGCGCATGATCTTGGTCCAGAAGCGCGCGTACAGCAAGTGCATGACGGCGTGCTCGATGCCGCCGATGTACTGGTCCATCGGCATCCAGTAATCGTTGCGCGCGTCGACCATGGCGTCGTTCGAGCCTGGCGAGGTATAGCGCATGTAGTACCACGACGAATCGACGAAGGTATCCATGGTGTCCGTCTCGCGGCGCGCCGGCTTGCCGCACTGCGGGCAGTCGCACTGCAGGAAGGCTTCGTATTTGTTCAGCGGATTGCCCGTGCCGTCCGGCACGCAGTCTTCCGGCAGCACTACCGGCAAGTCTTTTTCCGGCACCGGCACCACGCCGCAGTCGGCGCAGTGGATCATCGGGATCGGCGTGCCCCAGTAGCGCTGGCGCGAGATGCCCCAGTCGCGCAGGCGGAACGTGGTTTTCTTCTCGCCCAGGCCCAGTTCCGCCAGATCGGCGGCTACCGCATCGACGGCGGAAGCGAAATGCAGGCCGTCGTATTTGCCGGAGGCGACGCAGACGCCGTCCTTGCTGCCATACGATTCCTGCCAGGCGTCTGTCGAAAATTCCTGGCCCTTGACTTCGATCACTTGCTTGATCGGCAGATTGTATTTCTTGGCAAAGCCGAAATCGCGTTCATCATGCGCCGGCACGCCCATCACGGCGCCGTCGCCGTAGGTGATCAGCACGTAGTTGCCGACCCAGACTTCCACTTGCGCGCCCGTCAGCGGATGCGTGACGAACAGGCCGGTCGGCATGCCCTTCTTCTCCATCGTCGCCATGTCCGCCTCGATGACGGAGCCGAGCTTGCATTCGGCATTGAAGGCGGCCAGCGCAGGATTGCCTTGCGCGGCGTGGATGGCCAGCGGGTGTTCGGCGGCCACGGCGCAGAAGGTCACGCCCATGACGGTGTCCGGACGGGTGGTAAATACATACAGCTTGCCGTCGCCGATCAGGGCGCCGTTCGCGTCCTTGATCTCATGCGGGAAGGCGAAACGCACGCCCGTCGACTTGCCGATCCAGTTGGTCTGCATGATGCGCACGCGCTCTGGCCAGCCCGGCAGCTTGTCGTCCACATACGCCAGCAGCTCTTCCGCGTAATCGGTGATGCGCGCGTAGTACATGGGGATTTCGCGCTTTTCGATCAGCGCGCCGGAACGCCAGCCCTTGCCGTCGACGACTTGTTCGTTGGCCAGCACGGTCTGGTCGATCGGGTCCCAGTTCACGGTACCCGTCTTCTTGTAGATGATGCCTTTTTCCAGCATCTTGAGGAACATCCACTGGTTCCATTTGTAATATTCGGGCTTGCAGGCGGTCATTTCGCGCGACCAGTCGATGGCCAGGCCCATCGATTCCATCTGCTGCTTCATATGGGCGATGTTCGAATACGTCCATTGCGCGGGCGGCACGTTGTTGGCCATGGCCGCATTTTCCGCCGGCATGCCGAACGCATCCCAGCCCATCGGCATGAGCACATTGTAGCCATTCATGCGCAGGTAGCGGTACATCACGTCATTGATTGTATAGTTGCGCACGTGACCCATGTGCAGCTTGCCCGAAGGGTAAGGCAGCATTGAGCAAGCAAAATACTTGCCTTTTGGGAAACGCGGGTCGTGTTCGACGGCTTTATAGGCGTCGATCGCCTTCCAGTGCGATTGGGCGGCTTGTTCGACGTCGGCGGGACTATATTTATCTTGCATAATGGATGTGCGACCAGCGTGGCCCGGCCAATAGTGGATATGAACCGAGCATTATACTGGTTGTCGCGGCCCGATAGCGCGGCGCCCTGGCAGCCCGGGCCGGCATATTTTTGCGAGCGCACAATTATGCTGTGTGATATATACACAATCTTGTTCTTTGCATCAAAGCCGGCCATGATCATCTACCAGGAAGTCGCCCCCATCCCCGCCCTGCGGCCATGGCTGGACTGCGTCTGGACCTGCCGCGTGCAGACGGGCGCCACGCCCCTCACGCACCAGGTCTTGCCGGACAATTGCATCGACATCCTGTGCCAGGACCAGCAGGACGCCAGCTTTGCCGTCGGCATGATGACGGCGCCGATTGCCGTCGTCAGCCAAGGGCTCGTGCAGACGGTGGCGGCCCGCTTCAAGCCAGGCGCGGCGGCGCGCTTCTTCCAGTTGCCCCTGTGCGAACTCAATGATGGACGTGCTGATCTGCGGCAGCTGTGGGGCCGCGACCTGGCGGCGCGCCTCGGTGACGCGCTGTGGAGCGACCCCTTGTCCAACGCGCAAAGAGTTTCCATTTTGCAAGATTACCTGCTGCTGCGCCTGCGCCAGGGACCGCCGCTGCGCCCGGCCGGCGTCGCCGAACATGCCATTGCCGCCATCGAAGGCGCGCACGGCATGTTGCGCGTGGATGGCCTGGCGCAGCAGCTGGGCGTGTCGCGCCAGCACCTGGCGCTGCAATTCCGGCGACAAGTCGGCATCAGCCCGAAACTGTTTGCCCGCATCTGCCGTTTCCGGGCCGCCAGCACTGGCTTGAAAAACCTGCCGCAGCAGCCGGACTGGGCGCAAGTGGCCTTGCAATACGGTTATTTCGACCAGTCGCATCTGATCCACGACTTCCAGGATTTCGCCCGCAGTTCGCCCGAGGCCTGGCTGACGGACCGGCGCGCATGAGCACCTTCCATTTTTCCAATCGCGCGGCGCGCGCCGGTGGCATGATGGCGTCATGCATTTCAACCAACAGGAGCAGAACATGATCAAGGGCTTGCGCACCGTCACCTATCCCGTCCCCGACCTGGACCAGGCCAAGGCCTGGTATAGCCAGGTATTCAATGCCACGCCGTATTTCGACCAGCCTTTCTATGTCGGCTTTGCCATCGGCGGCTTCGAGCTGGGCTTGCTGCCGGACGGCCAGCCCGGCACGCAGGGCAGCGTGACGTACTGGGGCGTGGACGGCATCGAGCAGGAAGTCGAACGCATCGTCGCGCTGGGCGGCACCCTGCACCATCCGATCACGGACGTGGGCGACGGCATCCGCACGGTGGAATTGCTCGATCCGTTCGGCAACCAGATCGGCCTGATCGACAATCCCCACTTCGATACGGCCAAGGTACGTTAAGTTGCATTAAACGGCAGCTTCGCCTTGCAGCCACAGCCGGAACTGCTGCAAGGCCAGCTTTTCATGCGCCGCCTCGGGCGTAATCAGGTAATATGCCCGCTGGCCGCGCAGTGGGCGCTCGCACACGATGCGCAGCTCGCCACGCGCCAGTTCCGCCTCCACCAGCATACGGGGCAGCAAGACCACGCCCTGTCCCTGCACGGCCGCCATGGCCAGCATGGAAAACAGTTCATAGCGGGCGCCGTAGCGCGCCCCTTCTCCTTCGACCTGCATGGCGTCAAACCATTGGCGCCAGGCGCCAGGCCGCGTACTTTGCTGCAACAACGTCAATGCCAGCATATCCTGCGGCTGCCAGACGCTGCGCGCCGCCAGCACACGGGGGCTGGCGACGGGCACGATTTCTTCATGCATGAGCAAGGTGGCGCGCGTGCCGGGCCAGCGCGCCAGCTGCTCGGGCGTGCCCGCGTACAGGGCGCCGTCGTATTCCGTATCGGCAAACATGAACGGCTTCGTATAGGCATCGATATGCACGACGATGTCGGGGTGCAAGCCTGCCAGTGTCGATAGGCGCGGCATCAGCCAGCGCGTGGCGAACGTGGGCACCGAGGCCAGCTGCAGCGCCCCGCCGCCGCCCTGGCGCGCCATCGTATCGAGCGTGTCGCGCTCCAGTCCATCGAGGCGGGCCGCGATCTGGCGTGCATACGCGGCGCCGGCGCTGGTCAGCAGCACGCCATGGCGCGTGCGCTGGAATAGTTGCACACCAAGAAAGCTTTCCAGGGAGGATATCTGCCGCGAGACGGCGCTTTGCGTCAGCGACAGTTCGCGCGCCGCATGCGTGTAGCTTTGGTGCCGCGCCGCCGCCTCGAAGCAATTTAGCGCTTGCAGCATGGGAATTTTTCGCGACATGGCATCTCAAAGGAAGGAAAAGAAACGCCAGTATGCCGCAAGATATGCGTCACACGCATGTCTGGGTGCGAATAAATCGTTTGCGCAAGGCTAGGCAAGAACCTACCATGAGCCATATTCAATCTTGCGCCGATCACCGGCGCTCACCTGCGAGGCCTGTGATGAGCAAAACCGTATTCGACTGGAATTCCCCCCTGCTGCTGGAAGAACAACTGACGGGCGACGAACGCGCCGTGCTGGAAGCGGCGCGCGACTATTGCCAGGGCAGCCTGGTGCCCAGGGTTCTCGAATCGTTCCGCCATGGCCGCACGGATGCCGCCATCTTCCGCGAAATGGGTGAACTGGGCTTGCTGGGCACCACCATTCCCGAAGAATACGGCGGCGCCGGCCTGAACTACGTCTGCTACGGCCTGGCCGCGCGCGAAGTCGAGCGCGTCGATTCGGGCTACCGCTCAATGATGAGCGTGCAATCGTCGCTGGTGATGGTGCCGATCAACGCTTTCGGCAACGAAGAAACCAAACAGAAATACCTGCCGAAACTGGCGACGGGCGAATTCATCGGCTGCTTCGGCCTGACGGAACCGAACCACGGCTCCGACCCTGGCAGCATGGTCACGCGCGCGCGCAAGGTGCCAGGCGGCTACAGTATCTCCGGCGCCAAGATGTGGATCACCAACAGCCCCATCGCCGACGTGTTCGTCGTCTGGGCCAAGGACGATGAAGGCGCGATCCGCGGTTTCGTCCTGGAAAAAGGCTGGAAAGGCTTGTCGGCGCCGGAAATCCACGGCAAGGTCGGCTTGCGCACCAGCATCACCGGTGAAATCGTCATGGATGAAGTATTTTGCCCGGAAGAAAACGCCTTCCCCGACGTGCGCGGCCTGAAAGGTCCGTTTACTTGCCTGAACAGCGCCCGCTACGGCATCGCCTGGGGCGCGCTGGGCGCGGCCGAGGACTGCTACCTGAAGGCGCGCCAGTACACGATGGATCGCCAGCAATTCGGCCGCCCTCTTGCTGCGAATCAATTGGTACAAAAGAAACTGGCAGATATGTTGACGGAAATCACCATGGGCTTGCAAGGCTGTTTGCGCCTGGGCCGCATGAAGGATGAGGGTTCGCCCGCCGTGGAAATCACCTCGATCATGAAACGCAACAGCTGCGGCAAGGCGCTCGACATCGCCCGCGTGGCGCGCGACATGATGGGTGGCAACGGTATTTCCGACGAGTTCGGCGTCATCCGCCATCTGGTCAACCTGGAAGTGGTCAACACCTATGAAGGCACGCACGATGTGCACGCGCTGATCATCGGCCGCGCCATCACCGGCATCGCCGCCTTCAACTAATGGACGCCTTGGCTTCCACCCTGCGGCCCGCGCCGTTGAACGGCTTGCGCGTGCTGGACCTGTCGCGCGTGCTGGCCGGCCCGTGGGCCGGACAAATGCTGGCCGACCTCGGCGCCGACGTGGTCAAGGTCGAGCAGCCGGGTCGCGGCGACGACACGCGCTCCTGGGGGCCGCCGTATCTGAAGGACGAGGATGGCCGCGACACGGCCGAAGCCGCCTATTTCCAGTGCGCCAACCGCAACAAGCGCTCGCTGTGCATCGACCTGGCCGCGCCCGAAGGCCAGGCGCTGGTGCGCCAGCTGGCGGCCGAATCGGACGTGCTGCTGGAAAATTTCAAGCTCGATGGCTTGAAGCAATATGGCCTGGACTCTGCCAGCTTGCTGGCGCTCAACCCGCGCCTCGTGTACTGCTCCATCACGGGTTTCGGCCAGGATGGGCCGTACGCGGCGCGCGCCGGCTATGACTTCCTCATCCAGGGCATGGGCGGCTTGATGAGCATTACGGGCGTGCCCGATGGCCAGCCGGGCGCCGGGCCGCAAAAAGTGGGCGTGGCGCAAACGGACATCCTGACGGGCTTGTACGCCACCATCGCCGTACAGGCGGCGCTGGCAGAACGCGAGCGCTCGGGCCTGGGCCAGCATATCGACCTGGCCTTGCTCGACGTGCAAGTGGCGGCCTTGGGCAACCAGGCGGCGAATTACTTGTGCGGCGGTAAGGTACCTCAGCGCATGGGCAATGCGCATCCGAACATTGTTCCATATCAAGACTTTCCCACGGCCGATGGCGACATGATTCTGGCGATCGGCAACGATGGGCAATTCTCGCGCTTTTGCGCCGTCGCCGGCCATCCGGAATGGGCGCAGGACGAACGTTTCGCCACCAATCCGCAGCGCGTGGCGCACCGGGCGATCCTGATTCCGCTGATGCGCCAGACCACGGTCATGCGCACGACGGCCGAATGGATCAGCGCTTTCGAGGCGCAAGCCGTGCCGTGCGGCCCCGTCAACCGCATCGACCAGGTCTTTGCCGACCCGCAAGTGGTGGCACGTGGCTTGAAAGTGGAAATGCCGCATCCGACGGCGGGGACTGTTGCGCTGGTGGCCAATCCCGTGCGCTTGTCGGCTTCACCGGTGCAATACCGCTTGCCGCCGCCGTTGCTGGGGCAGCATACGAACGAGGTGCTGCAGCAGTGGCTGGGCCTCGATGGCAGCCAGATCGACGGTTTGCGCGAACGCAAGGTCGTCTAAACAAAAACGCCGGCCAGTTGCAAAACTGTCCGGCGTTCTTTATTTCTTCAGGATTACTTCAGCGTCAATTTCAACGCCGGTTTTTCACCGTAATCGTCATAGCGTTCATTGATGCCGGCGATACAGAACGTGATTTCTTCCAGTAAATCAGGCACTTGCGCCTTCATTGCATCAGCATCCTGCACCACGATTTCCAGCACTTCGTTCGGCTTCAGGCGGAACTGCGTCATGTTTTCATCGTCGCGCAAGTAGCTGAGGCAATCGACCCAGGCATCCATGCTGTTGCCGTAGAACTCGGGGAAACCGAAGGCTTGCGCGCATTGCGCGTGAAAGCTCGCTTCGTCGGTGATATCTTTTCCATTCAGGATGGCAGTGGCCATGGTCTTCCTCAGTTCTTCAGCGACAGCACGTCCTGCATGTCGAACAGGCCCGTCGGCTTGTCTGCCAGGAAACGCGCGGCGCGCAGGGCGCCGTGGGCGTAAGTGACGCGGCTGCTCGACTTGTGGCTGATCTCGATGCGCTCGCCGATGCCGGCAAACAGCACCGTATGGTCGCCGACGATATCGCCGCCGCGGATGGTGGCAAAGCCGATGGTCGACGGGTCGCGTTCGCCCGTCACGCCTTCGCGCCCGTACACGGCGCATTCCTTCAGGTCGCGGCCCAGGGCGCCGGCCACCACTTCCCCCATTTGCAGGGCAGTGCCCGACGGCGCGTCGACCTTGAAGCGGTGATGCGCTTCGATAATTTCGATATCGTAGCCTTCGGACAGGCTTTTTGCGGCCAGTTCCAGCAGTTTCATGGTGACATTCACGCCCACGCTCATGTTCGGCGCGAACATGATGGCCGTCTTTTCGGCGGCGGCGGCAATGGCCGCCTTGCCCGCGTCATCGAAACCGGTGGTGCCGATGATCATCTTGATGCCGTGCTCGGCGCAGTAGGCCAGGTGCTGCAAAGTGCCTTCGGGGCGCGTGAAGTCGATCAGGTAATCGGCATTGGCCAGGCCGGTGGCCAGGTCGGATGCAATCAGCACGCCGGCAGGCTTGCCGAGGAAGGAGGCGGCATCCTGGCCGACGGACGGCGAGCCGGCGCGGTCGAGGGCGCCAGCCAGCACGGCGTCGGGCGCATTGCTGACCGCTTCGATCAGGATATGGCCCATGCGGCCGCTGGCGCCAGCGATGGCAATTTTCAGTTCAGTCATTTTATTCTCTTACAACAACTTATTTGGTGGGTTCGGCAGGCGCAGGTGCTGGCTCGGCGGCGGGCGCCGGCGCAACGTCAGGCTTGCTCACAGGAATGGCAGGGGCGGCATCGGCCGGCACGGGCACGGCGCTCGGCGCCACGGGCGATGGCACGGCGGCGGCAGGCACGTCGGCCTTGGCAACCTTGGCGAATGGCGACGGGCCGGCGATGCGGTCGATGTATTCTTTCTCGGTCGGCAAGTTGCCGCCTTCGAAACGTTCAACCTTGCCATCTTTGCCGAAGTACACGACCACGCGGCTGCTGGTGGTTTCGCCACTGCCCCGGGCCAGGCGGAATGGATAATCCCAGCGGTCGGCATGGAAGATATCGGTCAACAGCGAGGTGCCGAGGACGAAGCGCACCTGGTCGCGCGTCATGCCCACTTTCAGCTGGGCCAGCATTTCTTCGGAGACAAAGTTGCCTTGCTGAATGTCAGGACGATACGGCGAGAAAAACCACATGAATTTCTGCAGCGGCGTAATGGTGGTCGTCTGCGCGCCTTTTTCAGGAACGACTTCCTTGCCCTCTTTCTGGGTGATGGCTGGCTTTTCGCCCAGGATGCCACGGCTGGCGCAGCCAGACGCCATCAGCGCGACACAGACCATGCCTGCCACGACTGGTGCTCGAAATGAAATACGGTGCCAGAGAGATGGCAATACAGCCGGTGTTACGCGCATAAATGACCTCAATTGGATGAACAAAACGCCAGGAGTGACCGGCCCGCCAAAAAATGCATATTTTGGCACTCCCCGACAAAACGCTATATGATAAAGCACCTGACCCACATACGAGCAACAAACATGAGTAACAATCCTAGTGATCTCAAGGCAAGCGGCCTGAAAGCCACCCTGCCACGGCTGAAGATACTCGATATCTTCCAGAGTAGCCCGGTACGCCACCTGACCGCGGAAGACGTCTACAAGATTCTGCTGGCCGACAATATGGATGTCGGCTTGGCAACTGTCTACCGCGTCCTCACGCAATTCGAACAGGCAGGCTTGCTCAACCGCAACCATTTTGAAACCGGCAAGGCGATTTTCGAACTCAACGAAGGCTCCCACCACGACCACCTGGTGTGCCTGGACTGCGGCCGGGTCGAAGAATTCTTCGACGAAGAAATCGAAATCCGCCAGCAAAAAGTGGCCGAAGAGCGCGGCTTCAAGATCGCCGAACACGCCTTGGCGATCTACGGCAACTGCACCAAGACGGCTTGCCCGCACAAAACCGCCTGACGTCTGACACATTCCGCCGGCCGCTCCCACGGGGCGGCTTAGCTGCATCAATGCTGGCTGAGTGCGCTCGACAGTAATTTAGCGGTGATGTCGACAATCGGAATGACCCGCTCGTAAGCCATGCGGGTCGGTCCGATCACTCCCAGCGTTCCCACGATCTTGCCGTTGACTTCATACGGCGCCGTCACCACGCTCATTTCATCCATCGGCACCAGGTTCGATTCGCCGCCGATGAAAATCTGCACGCCCGTCGCCTTGCTCGACACGTCGAGCAACTGCATCAAGCCCGTTTTTTGCTCGAACATGTCGAACATCTGGCGCAGCGAATGCATATTCGATGACAGATCGCTCACGCTGAGCAAGTTGCGCTCGCCGGAAATGACCATGTCGTCGCTATGGTCGGCCATCGCTTCGCTGCCCGCCTCCACGGCCGCCTGCATCAGGCTGCCCATATCGTCGCGCAACTGGCGCAATTCGCCCTGCAGGCGCACGCGCACGGCGTCGAAGGACAGGCCGCCATAATTCTGGTTGATGTAATTGGCCGATTGCACCAGTTGCGCGGGCGTATAGTCGGCTTCCGTCAGCAACAACCGGTTCTGCACGTCGCCGCCCGGGGCGACGATGACGAGCAGGATGCGTTTTTCCGACAGGCGCAGGAATTCGATTTGCTGGAACACGGATTCGCGGCGCGGGCTGAGCACGACACCGGCAAACTGCGACAGCGACGACAGCATCTGCGCCGCGTTGGCGATGGTCTTTTGCGGTTGCGGCGTCTGCAGGCGCATGCGCGATTCCACCACGTGCTCGTCCAGGTGCCGGACGGTGAGCAAGGTATCGACAAAGATGCGGTAGCCGCGCGGCGTCGGGATGCGTCCGGCCGAGGTGTGCGGACTGGAGACATAACCAAGCTCTTCCAGGTCGGCCATGATGTTGCGGATCGTGGCCGGCGACAGGTCGAGGCCGGAAATTTTCGACAAGGCGCGCGAACCGACCGGCAGGCCGTCGGCGATATATCGCTCGACCAGGGCTTTCAGCAGTGTTTGGGCACGTGTATCGAGTTGCATGGTGTTTTAGGTAAGCAAATATTCTTTAGATAAGCATATTGTTAAGCAAGCGGCAACGAAAGCGGCCGAACGTGCGGCAACAGCGCCTATTATGCACGTTCGCCCGGCCAGCGGCGATCAATCTTCCAGTTGCCCCTGCAGCCACAGCAGCAATTCATCAAAGTTGGCGCAGATGGCGTCGGGCTGCACGCCGGCGGCCAGATGGGCGTCGCTGCCCTTGCGGTTCATCCAGACGGCACGCATGCCCGCCCCTTGCGCTCCCGTCACATCGAAATACAGGTCGTCGCCCACGTACACGGCTTCATGCGGCGCCACGCCCAGCGCGGCGCAGCCGGCCAGGAAGATGCTGGCGTCGGGCTTGGCCACGCCGAAATCGCTGGCGGCGATGGAGACTTTAAAATGCTGCGCCAAACCGATAATTTCAAGGTCCGCGTTGCCATTCGAGATCGAGCCGACCAGCATGCGCTGGCGCATCCAGGCCAGGCCAGGCAAGACGTCCTCATACGGCTGGACGCGGTTGCGCGCGGCCAGGAATTGCAGGATGGCCCCGTCGACCAGGGCGGCATCCTCGCCGGCTGCCTCGAAGGCGGCCAGCAGGCCGGCGCGGCGCAACTCGATCAGGTTGCCATGGAAATGCGGTTGCTCGTTGAGCATGGCCAGGCGGTGCTGGCGCAGCATCTCGCTGGAGAACTGCTGCGCCACCTTGGGCGCATGCGCGGCCAGCCAGTCGTGCAACAGGCTTTCGGCGGCGGCAATCACGGGCGCGATGGGCCACAAGGTATCGTCGAGGTCGAACAGGATGGCCTTGGGCGGCACGGCGGTTTTTACAGGGGCAAGGGACATGGGACTCACAATGGGATGCTGCGTCACGGTGCGCAGGGTGTAGCTATTGTCGCACCGATCGCCGCCGCCGGCATGGCTGCGCCCCCGTGAAATGGGGCCGGGCCAACGCTTCCCGGCGAAAAATTGTTACAGGGTGATACAAGGCAAGGTCATCCAGCTTGCCAGATAGACTAAAATAGGCGCCATTCCAATGCGGCGCCAGCGTCCGCGTTGCGCTACCCAACCTAATTCGTTTTGGAGAATGTATGAAAAATTTGTACCTGCGCTCGATGCTGGCGGCGGCTTGCGCCGTCACACTGGCAGCCTGCGGCGGCAGCGGCGGCAACCTGTATCTGCAAGGCACAGTGAGCGACCTGGCCAAGGACGGCCTGATTCTCTTGAATGACGGGGAGCGCTTGGCAATCCCCGCGGGTCAGGGCCAGTTTGTTTTCACCAAGCTGCTCAAGACCGATGACCGCTACGACATCACCATCGCCCAGCAGCCCAAGGGTGCCGTTTGCACCATTGCCAATGGCGTCGGCAAGGCATCGAGCTATTCCGTGAGCACGGCAGTCGTAAGCTGCAAGACCAACTCCTACCCGCTGAAAGGCGCCATCACGGGCTTGAGCGCCGACGGCTTGCGCCTGGTAATGGGCCCCAACGGCATCAGCCCACTGACTGGCGCCACCACCTACGAATTCAGCGTTAATGACGGCGCCGCATATGGTATTTCCATACTGACTCAGCCAACTGGCCTGACGTGCCGCTTCCAGGGTTCAAAGAGTGCCGACGCCAGCGATACGGTCGGCACGATGGGTTCTGCCGCCACGACCGCGGCCACACTTGACTGCACGCCGCAGTAATCCTTGCGATCCGTCACCTATTTTTTGGAGAATTACATGAAGTTATCCTGCTTGCGCCCACTGGCCGCACTGCTGCTGACCCTGGGACTGGCCGCTTGCGGCGGCAAGGCCTCGTACGATGTCAGCGGCACGATCTCCGGCTTGAACAATGAAGGACTGATCCTGGCCAATGGCGGCGAGGACCTCTCGATTGAAGCCGGCAAGACCTCGTTTACCTTTAAAAAGCGCATCGACTACGGCACCGAGTACAACATCACCTTCAAGCAACAACCGGCCCACATGACTTGCGGCATCAGCGGTGGTTCCGGGTCGGCTGGTCATTACATCAATATCAGCGCCGCTGTTACTTGCTCGCAAAACCGATATACCGTGGGCGGCACGATTTCCGGCCTGACCGTTGAGGGCCTGGTGTTGATTAACGGCAGTACGACAACCACGGTGGCCAAGGACGCCACGACCTTTACCATGAACGGCTCCGTCGCCTATGGCGAGACCTATGGCATCAGCGTCTCCGAAACCCAGCCTAAGGGGCTGAAGTGCGACCTGGTGCCAGGTACAGAAAAAGGCACCATGGGCGAAGCGAATGTGACGACGGTGAAGATCGTCTGCAATCCGGCCTAAGTTGCGGCAACGGTAGCCGCTGCGCGGCTACCGGGAAGAGATATCATGGAAATCTATATTTGATATTCCAAAGATAAATTGGAGTTATATGTGGCGATGCAGCATAATGCATCTGTCTCCTCCAACTCTTCCAAGAATTGGATTTAGCCCGCTTTTACCAGCGGGCTTTTTTTTGCCCAGAATTCCTCAAACGGGTTTATTCAAGCCCGGCTGCAGCATCTGCACGATGCTGGAGAAATCCTGCTGCGCATAGCCGGCTTGCGCATGCATCTGGTACAGCTGCCGCACCAGCCCGCCCAGGGGCGTGGGCGCATTCGCCGACAAGGCCGACTGCTGCGCCAGCCCCAGGTCCTTCAGCATCAGCGCCGTGCCGAAGCCTCCCGTGTAATTGCGCGAAGCGGGCGTGCCGTCCATGACGCCGGGCCACGGGTTGTACACTTCCAGGGTCCAGTTGCGGCCCGAGCTCTTGGCCATGATGTCGGACAACACTTTCGGATCGAGGCCATGCGCCACGCCCAGGTTCAGCGCCTCGGCCGTGCCCGCCATCAGAATGCCCAGCAGCATGTTGTTGCAAATCTTCGCCACCTGGCCCGCGCCCGCCTCGCCCGCATGGAAGATATTCTTGCCCATCTTTTCCAGCAGGGGCCGCGCCTGCTGCAAGGCCGCTTCGCTGCCGCCGACGATGAAGGTCAGGGTGCCGGCCGCCGCGCCCGCCGTGCCGCCCGAGACGGGCGCATCGATCATGGCAAAGCCGCGCTCGCTGGCCGCCTGCGCCACCTGGCGCGCCACGTCGGCGGCGATGGTGCTGCAATCGATGAACAGGGCGCCCGGCTTGGCCGAGTCCAGCACGCCGCCGGCCGCCAGGTACAGTTCCTGCACGTGCTTGTTGGCTGGCAACATGGTGATGACGGCGTCAGCCGTCTGCACGGCCGCGCTGGCGGATGCGGCCGCCGTGGCGCCTGCTTCGACCAGCGACGCCACGGCCGCCGGCGCCAGGTCGAACACGGACACGTGGAAGCCGGCGGCCACCAGGTTGCGGGCCATCGGCGCGCCCATGTTGCCCAGGCCGATAAAAGCGATATGTTGCATTGTTGAAGTCTCCTGTTGTTCTTTTAATGCAGATCCGCCAAAGGATGCGTACTCCACGGCGCATTGAAATATTCATCCAGATACGCTGCGCTGACCTCGGCCAGGCTGGCCGGCTGCCACTGCGGCGCGTTGTCCTTGTCGATCAGCAAAGCACGCACGCCTTCGCTGAAGTCTGCATGGGCGCAGCACTGCACGGCGACAATAAGTTCCAGCTGGAACACTTGCGCCAGACTCATGTGGCGCGTGCGTTCGCGCATGGCCCACACCAGGGCGGCCGAAGTGGGCGCGCCCTTGTCCAGCGAGTGGGCCGCCTTTTGCAGCCAGGCCGAGTCGCCGTCATACGCGGCGATGGCGGCCACCACTTCGGGCAAAGTGGGCGCTTGCGTCAGCGCGGCGATGGCGTCGAAGTTGGCGCGCACTTCGGAGACGGGCAACATGGATGCGGGAGCCGAGAAGCCGCGCAGCAAGCGGCTCAGCTGCTGGTGGTTCGCGGGCGCATCCACTTGCCATTGCGCCAGCGCCAGCGCGTCGAGCACCATGTTCCGCTCGTCCTGGCGCAGGAAATAGTCGCCCAGGCCCGCAAACAGCGCGTCGGCCGCGTTCATCGGTGCGCCCGTCAAGCCGAGGAACAGGCCACTGCGGCCCGGCATGCGGCCCAGGAACCAGCTGCCGCCCACGTCGGGGAACAGGCCGATGGTGATTTCCGGCATGGCGATGCGCGTGCTTTCCGTCACGACACGGTGGCTGGCACCGGCCATCAGGCCCAGACCGCCGCCCATGACGATGCCGCCGCCCCACACCAGCAGCGGTTTCACATAGGTATGGATGCGGTGGTCGAGCCGGTATTCCTCGGCAAAGAAAGCCAGCGCCTGCGGGTTCGGCACGACACCGGGCTGCTCGACGATGGCCGTGCGCAGGCTGCGCACGTCGCCGCCCGCGCAAAAGGCCTTGTCCGTCGACGATTGCAGCACCACGCAGGCGATGGCAGAGTCGCTGGCCCAGCGCACGAGGGCGCCATCGATAGCGCGGATCATCTCCAGGGTCAGGGCGTGCAAGGACTTGGGCGCGTCGAGGGTGATGACGCCCAGCTTCATGCCGCCGGGACAGTCGCGTTCCTCGATTTTCACAGTTTCAACAATATTAACGGTCTCAGCCATTCTTCCACTCCGCCGGACGTTTTTCCAGGAACGCCTGCACGCCCTCTTTCTGGTCTTGCGTATCGAACAAGCCCAGGAACAGGGTACGTTCATCGGGCAGGGAATTGACGAGCGGATGGCTGCGCGCGCCCTGGATCAGGGTCTTGCACGCCGTCACGCTGCTGGGGCTCTGGCGCGCCACCTTGGCCGCCAGCGCCAGCGCCGTGGCGGCAGCCTTGCCGGTTGGCACGACTTCCTCGACGAGGCCGATGGCCAGGGCCTTGGCCGCATCGACCCGCTCGCCGCATAAGATCATGCGCTTGGCCCAGCCTTCGCCCACCAGCCACGGCAAATGCTGCGTGCCGCCCGCGCACGGCAGCAAGCCGACGGAGGCTTCCGGCAAGGCCATCTGCGCGTGTTCCTCGGCAATGCGGATGTCGCAAGCGAGCGCGCATTCGAGCCCGCCGCCCATGGCATAGCCATTGATGGCAGCGATGCTGACGCCGCGGAACGCGGACAGCGCCTCGAAGGCCTCGCCAAAGGCGGCGGCCATATTAAAAGCCATATCCTTGTCGCCGTCGGCAAACACGTTCAGGTCGGCGCCGGCCGAAAAGAACTTGGCGCCGCCGCCCGTGATCACCAGCGCGTACACGTCGGCGTCCGCATTCAGGTCGGCCACCAGCTCTTTCAGCGCGTTCAGGCTGGCCAGGGTCCAGGTATGGGCGGGCGGGTTGTCGAGGGTCACCAGGGCCGTATGGCCACGGCGCTCCAGCAGCAGATTGGTATACACTTTAGTCATCGTAAGGTCTCCGTGGCGCCATCTTTCAGAATCGCTCGCGCGACGATCAGGCGCATGATTTCATTCGTCCCTTCCAGGATCTGGTGTACCCGCGTGTCGCGCACGTGGCGCTCGAGCGGGTACTCGCGGATGTAGCCGTAGCCGCCATGCAATTGCAGCGCATCGTTGGCGACATTAAAACCCACATCCGTGGCGAAACGTTTTGCCATGGCGCAATACGCCGTCGCATCCGGGCTTTCCTGGTCGAGTTTCCAGGCCGCCAGGCGCACCATCTGGCGTGCCGCCACCAGTTCCGTCAGCATGTCGGCCAGCTTGAATTGCAAGGCCTGGAACTGGGCCAGCTCGCGGCCGAACTGCGTGCGCTCCTTCATATACGTTTGCGCGCGCGTGAGGGCCGCCTGCGCCGTGCCCACCGAGCACACGGCGATATTGATGCGCCCGCCATCGATGCCCTTCATGGCGATGGCAAAGCCTTCGCCTTCCGCTCCCAGCAAGTTACCGACAGGCACTTTTACCTGGTCGAAGCTGATGATGCGCGTGGGCTGGCTGTTCCAGCCCATCTTTTCTTCTTTCTTGCCGTACACGATGCCGGGCAAGTTCGCCGGCACGGCAAAGGCGGAAATACCCGCCGCGCCCTCGACGCCGGTTCTCGCCATGACGATCAGCATGTCCGTCTGGCCCGCGCCCGAGATAAACGCTTTCGTGCCGTCGAGCACATAAAAGTCGCCATCCTTGACGGCTTTCGTGCGCAACGATGCCGCGTCCGAACCGGACTGCGGTTCCGTCAGGCAATAGCTGGCCAGTTTCTGGCCGGCGGCCAGCGCTGGCACCCATTCGTCGCACAGGGCTTCCGATCCCCAGCGCGACAGCATCCAGGTAGCCATGTTGTGGATCGTGATGTAGGCCGTGGTCGAGGTGCAGCCGCCGGCCAGCTCCTCGAAGACGATGGCCGCGTCCTGGCGCGACAGGCCCAGGCCGCCCCAGCGCTGCGGCGTGTACAGGCCGCAAAAGCCCATCTCGCCCGCCTTGGCGATGGTTTCCACGGGAAAGATCGATTCCGCGTCCCAATGGGCCGCGTGCGGCGCCAGTTCGCCTTCGGCAAACGCGCGCGCCGCCTGCTGGAACTCGCGCTGTTCGTCGCTCAATTCAAAGTCCATGGCAGCTCCTTACTTGAGGCTGATGGTGGTGTTGACCTTGCCCACCGACGCCGCATCCGTAAACCAGCGCTGGGTGATCGTCTGCGTTTGCGTGTAGAACAGCACGACTTGCTTGCCGAACGGACCCAGGTCGCCCAGCTTGGAGCCGCGCGAACCCGTAAAGCTGAACAGGGGAACAGGCACGGGAATCGGCACGTTGATGCCGACTTGCCCCACGTCGATTTCTTCCTGGAAATAGCGCGCGGCCGCGCCGCTCTGCGTGAACAGGGCCGTGCCGTTGCCGTTCGGATTCGCATTCACCAGGGCAATCGCTTCATCGAGCGTGTCGACTTCGACGACGATCAGGACGGGGCCAAAGATTTCCTGGTCATATACGACCATGCCGGGTTTGACGCCGGACAAGATCGTCGGGCCGACGAAGTTGCCGTTTGGATAGCCATCGACCTTCACGTCGCGGCCATCGAGGGTCAGCACGGCGCCCTGCTCGATGCCCTTGGCGACGAGGCTGAAGACGCGCTCTTTCGCCGCGCAGGAAATCACGGGACCCAGGTCAGGATTGTCCTTGCCCGCGCCGACCGTCAAGGTTTGCGCCTTGGCGGACAGTTCCGGCAGCCACTCGCGCGCCTCGCCCACCAGCACGGCCACCGATGCAGCCATGCAGCGCTGGCCGGCCGCGCCGAAACCCGCGCCCAGCAACTGGTTCAGGGTCTGTTCTTTATTAGCATCCGGCAAGACGACGGCGTGGTTCTTGGCGCCCATCATGCATTGCGCGCGCTTGCCGTTCAGGCTGGCGCGCTGGTACACATGCGTGCCCACCTTGCTGGAGCCGACAAACGAGATGGCCTTGATGTCCGGATGGTCGCACAGGGCATTGACGACGTCTTCGCCGCCATGAATGACGTTCAGCACGCCGGCCGGGATGCCCGCCTGCAAGGCCAGGCGCACGAGTTTTTCCGTCACGAGCGGGTCTTGCTCCGATGGTTTCAGCACGAAAGTATTGCCACAGGCAATTGCCATCGGGAACATCCACAGCGGAATCATGGCGGGGAAGTTGAACGGGGTAATACCGGCGCACACGCCCAGCGGCTGCATCACGCTGTAAGTGTCGACGCCGCCGGCCACGTTTTGCGCGTATTCGCCCATCTGCAGGGTGCCGATATTGGCGGCATGTTCCACCACTTCCAGGCCGCGGAAGACGTCGCCTTCCGCGTCCAGCAGGGTCTTGCCCTGTTCCATCGTCAGAGTGGCGGCCAGGTCGGCCATGTTTTCGCGGATCAACTGCTGCAATTTCAGGAAGATGCGGGCACGGGCGCCGATCGGCGTCTTGCGCCAGGTTTTGAAGGCGCGCTGGGCCGAGGCGATGGCCGCATTGACTTCCTCCGGCGTGGCGAACGGTACGCGGGCCAGGACTTCCTGCGTGGCGGGGTTGACGACATCGCGCCAGACGGTGGTTTGGGATTCAACCCATTCGCCGTTGATCAACAGTGGAACGGTCGGAATTGTGGTTTGCGTGGTCACTCGGTGTCTCCTCGTTGGGGGTATAGGTCTGTTTGCATTATTCGCACAATCCGCAGCGCAAACAAGGCGTGAAAATGCGAGATAATGCAAAGCTGAATCTGTTAATCTGCAAAGATTGTAAATTTGCAGATTCCACAAACGGGGAAGAGGAAACGCGATGGCAAAGGTTTTCATGGGCGTGCGCCTGCAGCGGCTGCGCGAGGAACGGCGCATGACGCAGGTGGCGCTGGCTAAGGCCCTGGGCATCTCGCCCAGCTACCTGAACCAGATGGAACGCAACCAGCGCCCGCTGACGGTGCCGATCCTGCTGCGCATCGGCACGGTGCTGGGGGTCGATCCGCAAATCTTTTCCGAGCACGACAGCGCCAGCCTGGTGGCGGACGTGCGTGACGTATTCGGCGAATTGCCCGACGCGCCGCCCACCTCGATGGCCGAACTGAAAATGCTGGTGGAAAACATGCCGGAACTGGCGCGCTCGATCTTGCTCTTGCAGCGGCGCTACCGCGTGATGGCGGAGCGGGCCGATACGCTGGCCGCGCGCCTCGACGACGGCAGCCGCGGCGCCAGCTCGGCGGCGCCCTCCACGGACGAGGAAGTGCGCGAATACCTGAACAGGCGGCAAAACTACATCGATGAGCTGGACCGGGCGGCCGAACTGGTGGCGGGCGAACTCGATCCGTCCCTGCGCACGCTCGACGCGCTGCAAGGGCGTTTACTGGAACGCCACGGCATCCAGGTGCGCTTGTCCGATGGCGACGCGGGCATGGTGCGCAAGCACCGCTTTGATGCGCAACAACATATCCTGTTTTTGCCAGACACCCTGACGGGCGGCCAGCGCGCCTTCCAGATGGCGGCGCAAATCAGCCTGCTCGAGCACAGCGAGCTGATCGACGCCCTGGTGCTGGCGGCGGGACTCTCGGGCGCGGCCGCGCAAACGGGCGCGCGCCTGGCCTTTTCCAATTATTTCGCCGGCGCCCTCTTGATGCCCTACCAGCGTTTTTTACAGGCGGCGGAAACGCGCGCCTACGATATCGAGCGCCTGGCGCACCAGTTCGGCGTGGGTTTTGAGGCCGTGTGCCACCGTTTGAGTACCATGCAGCGCCCCGAGGCGGCGGGACTGCCGTTTTTCTTCGTGCGCGTCGACCGCGCAGGCAATGTCTCGAAGCGCCAGTCGGCCACGGATTTTCACTTTTCAAGAGTGGGCGGCACGTGTCCGTTGTGGATCGTCTACGACGCCTTCAGCCATCCGGGCCAGGTACTGACGCAAGTGGCCAGCATGCCCGACGGCTGCACATATTTATGGATCGCGCGCCAGGTCAGCACGGCGTCGCCGGGCTTCCGCGCACCGGGCAAGACCTTCGCCGTGGCGCTGGGCTGCGACATCTCGCAGGCGCACCGGCTGATCTATTCGAAGGGACTCGATTTGCACGATCCCAGCAGCGCCACGCCCATCGGCACGGGCTGCAAGGTGTGCGAGCGCCAAAGCTGCCCGCAGCGGGCGTTTCCGTCGCTGCTGGCCCCCCCACCGGCGTCGGCCTGATTTACTCGGCGACTCTTGCGCGCAGCGCGTCGAATTCGCGCGCAAATTCCGCGCGCCAGTCGCGCCGCGTGGATTCGTCGATCCAGGCCGCGTCCAGGCCATTCAACATGAAGCCGCGCATGTCATCGAGGCCGAAGCCGAATTCGCGCATCATCATCCAGGCGCCCGTCGGCGTCACGTGGTGCAGGGTCGGGTCGTCCGTGTTCGGATGCAGCTTCAGGCCCAGCTTGGCCATGGCGCGGATCGGGTGGTCGAGCGCCCAGCGCTCGGGCGCCAGGGTGCGCAGGTAATACGAATTGGTCGGCACCACGGTAAACACCAGGCCGCGCTCCACGCAGCGCTGCGCCAATTGAGGATTATCAACAATCGTGTAGCCGTGGTCGACCCGGTCCACCTGCAATTCGTCTATCGCCGTCGCCACGTTCATCCACGGCATGCCGAACTCGCCCGCGTGCGCCGTGCATTTGAAGCCGGCGGCGCGCGCGGCGCGGTAAGCCTCGATGAACAATTCTGGCGGGCGGTCGTTTTCGCGGTAGTCGATGCCGATGCCGATCACTTCCGGCGCGCGGTAAGCCTTCATCCATTCCACCATCTGCACGGCTTCGGCAGGAGCGGCTTCGCGGTCGATGCTGGGGATCAGGCGGCCGATCACGCCGAAGTCGCGCTGCGCGTCGCGGATGGCGGCCACGATGGCGTCCTGCGCCGATTCGTAACGGATGCCCGAGACGCGCACGGTGCCGGTGGGGTTCCAGAAGAACTCCGCATAGCGCACGCCGTGGCCATGCACGTCTTCCAGGTATTCGTAGGCGAGGCAATACAGGTCCGTCGGCGAGACGATCAGGTGCGCGTCGAGCGCGCGCAGCACGCGCAGCACGCCGACGGGCTTGTCGCCGCGCGTGTAAAACGCGTCGATTTCCTCGGGAGTGACGACATTGCCCGTCTTGGCGGCCAGCGCGCGGAAAGTAGCCTGGCGCACCGTGCCGAACAGGTGGCAATGCAGTTCCACCTTGGGCATGGCGCGTAAAAACTGTTCGATGCTCAGGGCAGGCAGGGTGTCGGCAGGGTTACTCATGAAGCTCGCTTCGTTAGTGGATAAAAGGTCAGACGAGAATGGCCGCCAGGCGGCGCATCAGGCGCTCGATGGCGGCCGGGCCATCGGCCAGCATCGCCACTTGCGTGTTGATGGCGGCGCGGCGCGGCACGCGGAATTCACACACCGTCATGCCGCGCGTCAGTTCGCCCGTCAATTCGATGGCCACATGGGCGCTCTGGAACTGGAACAGCTGCGGCGCTTCCAGGTACAGGGCCACCACCGGGTCGTACATGGGCATGGGCACGGAGCCGTCGCTGCTGCGGATGCGCACGTACGCTTCCAGGTAGCCGGCCAGACGCAGGGCGCGCGGTGTGGCGATGGCGCGCAGGCGTGCCACTTCCGCATTCGTCACTAGGAGCTGGCGGCACAGGTTCAGGCCGAACATGCGCAGCGGGATGCCGGCCTGGAAGACTTGGGCGGCCGCTTCCGGGTCCGCGTAGATATTGAATTCGGCCGCCGCCGTATGGTTGCCCTGGTCGGTGGAGCCGCCCATCAGGATGATTTCGACGATTTTTTCCGCGATATCGGGGGCGCGCGCCAAGGCCGTGGCCAGGTTCGTCATCGGCGCGATCGCCATGATGGTGATCTGGCCCGGGTTGGCGCGCACGGCGGCGATCAGCACGTCGACGGCGTGGCCGGCAGCGTCACTGGCGGCGCCAGGCGGCAGGATGTCGCCCGTCGTCGGCATGCCGCTGTCGCCGAGGATGCGCTGCGCCGTTTCGATGACGCCGGCCAGCGGTTCTTCGCAGCCGCGGTAGATCGGCACCGTCAAACCGTCATGGGCCTTGATGCGCAAGGCATTGTCGTAGGTGATGTCGACGGGCGCATTACCCGCCACCACGCTCACGCCCAGCCACTCGATGTCCGGATTGCTGCCCAGCAGCAACATCGTCAGCCAGTCGTCGAAACCGGGATCGGTGTCGAGCCAGATCTTTTTCAAGGCTTGGGTCATGGTGGTTTCCAGTCGAGGTTAGGCGGCCAGGCACAGGGCGCTGTCGGACGGCAGCACGAACGACACGGCAGTGCCTTCGCGCCAGGCGGCGCCGCCGGCCGCGCAAATGCCCTTGACCTGGCCCAGCGGGGTTTGCAGCAGGTATTCGACGGTGTCGCCCAGGAAGCCGCGCGCCAGCACGGTGCCCGGGTAGTGAGCCGCCGCGTCATCGGGCGCGCAGACGCGCACCTTGTCCGGACGCCAGCCCAGCACCGTGGTGCCGGCAGCGACGGGAGACGTGTATGGCAGGCTGGCGCCCGCGTGGTGCAGCGCGCCGTCGCGGTAGTCGAACAGGTTTTCAAAGCCCATGAAGTTGGCCACAAAGCGCGTCGACGGCGTATTGAACACGGCTTCCGGCGCGGCCAGCTGCTCGATGCGCCCGCCGTTCATGACGACGATGCGGTCGGACAGGGCCAGCGCTTCTTCCTGGTCATGCGTCACGTACAGCATGGTGATGCCCAGTTCGCGCTGGATGCGGCGCAGCTCGGCGCGCATCTGCACGCGCAGCTTGGCGTCCAGGTTCGACAGCGGCTCGTCGAGCAGCAGCAGGGCCGGCTCGACGACGATGGCGCGCGCCAGCGCCACGCGCTGCTGCTGGCCACCGGACATCTGTGCCGGCAAGCGCGTTTCAAAACCCGTCAGGCCGACGGCGGCGATCACGGCTTCGACCTTGGTTTTCAACAAAGCTGGCGCGACCTTGCGCAGGCGCAAGCCGAAAGCGATGTTGTCGTATACATTCAAGTGCGGGAACAAGGCATACGACTGGAACACCATGCCGATATTGCGCTTGTTCGGCGCCAGCTTGCCGATTTCGCGGCCATCCAAAACGATGCGGCCCGACTGCAGCGGCATCAGGCCGGCGATCGCGCGCATGGTGGTGGTCTTGCCGCAGCCGCTGGGGCCCAGCAGCGAGATCAGTTCGCCCTGCTCGACGTGCAGGTCCAGGTCTTTCACGGACGTCGTGTTCTTGGCGTAGCCGAGGTTCAGCTTGTGCAGTTCCAGATAACTCATCGTGTATTGCCTCTTACATGTATTTAGAAATGCCCAGCACCTTCTCGGTCACCATCACGAAGGCCATGGTGAACAAGACCAGCAAGGTCGACAGGGCAGCGATCGACGGATCGAAGCTGTTTTCCATATGCCCCAGCATCTCGATCGGCAAGGTGCTGATGCCGGGGCCCGTCAGGAACAGCGAGACGGGTACCTGGTTGAACGAGGTGACGAAGGCGAGGAAGAAGGCGGCGATCACGGCGTTGCGGATATTCGGCAGCACGATCATGAAGAAGGCGCGCAGGCGCGACGCGCCCAGCGTGATGGCGGCATCCTCGATATCCACGCGCAGGTTCACCAGGCTGGCGTACACGACGCGCACCGAGTACGGAATCAGCAGCGCGATATGGCCGATCAGCAGGCCCACGTAGACGGGCGCATTGATCGTCAGGACCAGGTGGTGCAGCAAGCCCAGGCCCACGAGGATGGCGGGAATGATCAGCGGCGACGTCAGGATTTGCCGGATGGCGCCGATGCCGGGCGGCGGCATGCGCGAAAACGCATACGCGACGGGAATGCCCAGCAACAGCGCGATGACGGTGGCAATCAGGCCGATTTCCAGGCTGGTCTGGAAGGCGCGGCGGAACTCGGGCGCAGACCACACTTCGAGGATCCAGCGCAGCGAATACGACTCGGGCGGGAACGCCAGCGTTTCGCCGCCGCTAAAACCGGCCAGCACGACGATGGCGAAAGGCCCCAGCAGGAACAGGAACACGAGCCACAGGACGGCACGCGAGAAGACACTTTCTTTCATACGGAACTCCGGCTCGAGGAAATACGTTTAAGGCCGGCGTTGACCAGCAAAGTCATGCAGACGAGGATGACGGCGATGACGTTGGCCGCGCCGAAATCGCTTTCCACGCTGACCTTCTGGTACAGCAGCGTTTCCAGCATCAGCACCTTGGTGCCGCCCAGCAGGGCCGGCGTCACGTAGGCCGTCACGCAGCCCGTAAACACCAGCGTGCCGCCGACCACCAGGCCTTCCTGCGTCAGCGGCAGGGTGACCTTGCAGAACACTTGCCAGGGATTCGCACCCAAAGTCGCCGCGGCCGGTTCCACGTCGCGCGGCAGGTTTTCCAGCGCGCCCGCCAAGGACATCAGCATCAGCGGCAGCAGCAGTTGCAGCAGGCCGACAAAGACGGCAAATTCGCTGAACAGCAGGCGCAGCGGCTCTTCCGTGAAACCCATGTTGACGAGCGCCGCGTTGACGGCACCGTTACGGCCCAGCAAGACGATCCAGGCGTAGGTACGCGCAATCGGCGAAACCATCAGCGGCAGGATCATCATGCCGACCACCAGGCCGCGCCACTTCGGCGACACGCGTGCCACGGCTTGCGCGGCTGGATAGCCGAGGATGACGGAAGCGAGCGTCACCAGCGCGGCGATGCGCAAGGTGCGCCAGAAGATGGTGCGGTTGAATTCCTGCGAAAAGAATTCAATGAAGCGGTCGACACCCCACTGCATGCCGTCGCCGACGCGGAAGGCGTCGACCAGCAAGGCCAGCACGGGCAGCAGGAAGCAGACGACGATAAAGATCAGCGCCGGCAGGACCAGCAGCAGTCCCAGGCGCTTTTTTGGATCAGCAAACATGGTGTTTTCTCCTCGTCACCACTATTTGCTCATGGCCTTGTTCCACTGCGTCATCCAGTTGCTGCGCTGCTTGATGATGGTTTCCGGTTTGACGAATTTCAGCGAATTGATCTGGTCGGCGCCATAGGTGTTGAATTGCGCGGCGGCCACGGACAGGCGCACGTCCTTGTTGACGGGCGAGTCGACCAGGTTGGTCGCCAGCTGCGTCTGCACTTCCTTGGACAGCCAGAAATCCATCAGCTGGTAGGCCAGGTCCGCATTCTTCGAACCGGCAACGATGCCCATCACGTTCATGCCGGCCGCCTGGCCTTCGGCCGGGATGCTCCACTTCAGGGGCAGGCCCGTCTTGAGCATTTGCGACCAGGTAAAACGCGCCACGGGCGCGGCCCAGATTTCATCCTGTGCGAACAATGCCGCCAGCTGCGCGCTGTTTTTCGAGAACGTGACGACGTTGCCCTTCATGCCGACGATCTTGGCAAAACCCGTGGCGTAGTCGTCCGTCTTGCCGCCCCAGGCCGCATCGGCCATGCGCAGCATCAAGGGGCCCTGCGTGGTGCTCACGTCGGGGAAGGCCACGCGGCCCTTCAGTTCGGGGCGCCACAGGTCCTTCCAGGACGTCAGCGGGGCGATCTTGTCGCTGCGGTACACCAGGCCGACCGAGTACAGCGTGTAGCCGACGGCGAAGTTGCCGCCGATGGGGTTTTTCGCCACGTCGTACAGGGCCTTGTAATTGCTCAATTTGGAGTAATCCATGGGCTGGATCACGCCCTTCTGCGCCGCTTCCAGCATGCCGGAATCGGACAGCAGCACCAGGTCGATCACCGGGTTCTTGGCGTGCACCACCAGCTTGGCGATGCGGTCCGCGTTATTCCCCGTTTCCACCTTGATATCGCACCCGCATTTGGCCTTGAACGGCTCGTACACATACTTCATGAACAAGGGCTGGGCAATCGGGTAGGCCGAAATGACCAGCTCGCGTTTTTCCGCGTGGGCGGCGTTAGCCAGCAAGCCTAGGCTCAACGCCAACATGAGGTGCTTTTTCAAGATGCTTCCTTTCAGGGGGCGGCGCTGCGGGACAGCGCCTGTAAAGATGAATCAGAATCAGAAATAATGTCGCATGCCGACGATCAGCACGCTTTGCGTCTTGCCGCCCGAGGCGCCAAAGCCGAACACGCGGGCGAACGTCGCATCGCCGGCCGCTTTCTGGTAGCTCCAGGTGACGGCGACGTCGGTGCGCTTGGACAGGAAGTAATCGGCCTGGAAGTTGACCTGATGCCATTTCGGCGTCTTGTTGATCACGTCATATTTTCCGGTGGTAAAGAAATACGACGCGCCCAGGTTCAGCGCTTCCGTCAGCTTGTGATTCACGTTCAAGTCCACGTTTTGCAGGGTCAGATTGCTTTGATCCAGGTAGTGGTAGCGCACATTGGTGTACAGCGCGCCAAACTTGGTCTTGCCCACATTATAAAAGCCTCCCGTGCCGGCGATGGCCTGGCTGTCCACGCCCGCGCCCTTGACGGCGCTCTTGTTGAAAATCAACAGGGAACTGGCATAGTCATTGCCGATGGCGCCATTCGGCGCATCCGGGCTGTTCGGACGGTCCATCTTGGTGTAGGCGACGGCCCAGCTGAAGGCATCGACCTTGTAGCCGGCGCCCATGCTGTAGACGCGGTTGCGGTTCGAGTCTTCCGGGTTTTCGCTGAAACCATACAAGCCCGTGAACGACAGGTTGCTGATGTTCGGGCTGACGTACTTGACGGCATTTTGCACGCGCAGGTTGTTGTAGCCATTGTCGTTGTCGCCGATGTGCACGCCGTTACTGGCGATGACCACCGGGCCCAGCAGATCCTTGACGGCTTCGTACTGGCGGCCCAGGGTGAGCGTACCCTTGTCGTTGCTGGACAGGCCCACATACGACTGGCGGCCAAACAGGCGGCCGCTTTGCGATGCCGTGCCCGTCATCACATTAAAACCGTTTTCCAGCACGAAGATGGCCTTGGTGCCGTCGCCCAGGTCTTCCTGGCCGCGGAAACCGATGCGGGGATTCTGGTTCGTGCCGCTCAGCGCATGCGTGCGGCTGCCGTTACCCTCGTCCGACACATAGCCGATACCGGCCGACAACAGCCCATACACTTGCACGCTGCTTTGCGCCTGCGCCGCGCCCTGCGCCGCCAGCAAGCCCCCCACTACCATCGTTCCCGTCATCCATTTGTTCATCGCCGCCACCCTAAAAAGAAGAAACCCTGAGTTTTTTTGGAATTATTTTATTGCTGCGTCCCTTGCCTGATGCACCGCCGCCAGTGTCGGCGCCGCATTCCAGGCGCTTCCCCTGAAGATTGTTGCTTTCAAGACAAGTAAAGACCAGTCCAGAATATGGTAAATTGCGGGATAAGAAAATTTGTTTATTTTTATAAATCCATTACTTTTTCTAATAAGCAACGCCCATGCATGAACTGAGCAAGAAAATTTCCTTACGACATTTGCAAGCGTTTGCCACCCTAGCCCGGGTAAACAGCTTCAGCAAGGCTGCACAGGAATTGTGCGTGACCCAGCCGGCCCTCAGCGCCTCGATCAAGCTGCTGGAAAATCAACTGGGAAAAAAGTTGTTTAACCGCACAACCCACCAGCTGGAACTGACGCGCGAAGGCAAGCTGGCGCTCGAATACGCCACGCATTTATTGAATACGGCCAGCAATACCTTTGCCGATATCCAGCGCGCCATCGGCAGCGGCCGGCACCGCATCCGCATCGGCGCCATCCCCTCGGCCATGGCGATGACGGCCGTGGTGGTGGCGCGCTACTGCGAGCAGCATGGCGATGAAGTGGAAATCGTCCTGTCGGACATGCCCAACGACGGCTTGCTGCACGCGCTGCATTCAGGCCAGCTGGATTTTTGCGTGGGCATCGAAGTGCCCGGTTCCGTCTCGCTGGAAAGCGTGGGCCTGTTCGAAGACGAGCTGGTGCTGGTGACGGCGGGACGCCATGCGCTGGCGCCGCTCAAGGAAGTGCGCTGGGAGCAATTGGCGGGCCAGGAAATCGTCGTGTTTACCAAGGGCAGCATCTGGGAGTTCGCCTCGAGCGCGCTGCGCCAGCATGGCCTGAGCCCCTCAAACCTGTACCAGATGATACACAGCGAGTCGCTGTATGGCGTGGTGCGCGCCGGCATCGCCGTGGGCATCATGCCCAGCCTGTACACGACCTTCCTCAATGACGAGGACTTGCACGTGGCACCGCTGCGCCAGCCCACGTGCAAGCGCAAGATCGCCTTGATGCGGCGCAATGAAATCAGCCGCAACCACCATGTGGACGACTGTTTTTCGGCCCTGCGGCAGGATCTGCAGCAGGTCGACCAGTGGTTTTAAGTTAAACCAGGGGCTTAGGCGGGCGCCTTCAACAGATTTGCCAGCGCCACATACTGCTCCAGCCCCACGGTTTCCGGACGCAGGGTCGGGTCGATGCCGGCCGCCTTGATCTGCTCTTCCGTAAACATCCCGGCCAGGCAGTTGCGGATTACCTTGCGGCGCTGCGAGAAAGCCTTCATGACCACCGCCTCCAGCGTGGCCTGGTCGCAGGCCAGGCGCTCGGCCACGGGGATCATGCGCACGATGGCCGATTCCACTTTCGGCGGCGGATCGAAGGCCGTCGGCGGCACGATGAACAGCAGCGACATGTTGTAGCGCCATTGCAGCATCACGGACAGGCGGCCATACGCCTTGCTGCCCGGTTCGGCCACCATGCGTTCGACGACTTCCTTTTGCAGCATGAAATGCTGGTCTTTCACCAGCGGGGCGAAGTCCGCCAGGTGGAACAGCAGCGGGCTGGATATGTTGTACGGCAAGTTGCCCACGATACGCAGCTTCTGGCCGGCCGGCACGGGGATTTGCGCGAAATCAAACTTCAGCGCGTCGCCCGAGTGGATCGTCAGCTTGGCCGGATTGAAGGTCTTTTCCAGGCGCACGATCAGGTCGCGGTCCAGTTCCACCACATGCATCTGTTTCAAATGGCGCAGCAGCTGCTCCGTCATGGCGCCCAGGCCGGGGCCGATCTCGACCATGGCATCGTCCGCCTGCGGCGCGATGGCGGCCGTGATGTCGTCGAGGACGAAGCGGTCATGCAGGAAGTTCTGGCCAAAGCGTTTGCGGGCAACGTGTTTCATATTCTGTTTTTCTATTCTAGAGGCGGTGTAGCGGGGTAAGACCGGTGGATATCAGGCGCGGGTGCTGGCGCGCAGCATGCCGAGCGCCGTTTGCAGCGCCTGCTCCATGCTGTGGCAATCGGCCAGGCCGAGGCCCTGCGCGGCCAGGTCCAGCGCCGTGCCGTGATCGACCGAGGTGCGGATCAGCGGCAAGCCCAGGGTGACATTGATGCCGCGCCCGAAGGTGGCGTATTTCAGCACGGGCAAGCCCTGGTCGTGGTACATGGCCAGCACGCAATCGGCATCCGCCAGGTATTTGTGCTGGAACAAGGTGTCAGCCGGATACGGTCCGCGCGCATCAATGCCGCGCGCTTGCGCCGCGGCAATCGCCGGCGCGATGACATCGATTTCCTCGCGGCCCAGATACCCCCCTTCGCCCGCGTGCGGGTTCAGGCCGGTAACGAGGATGCGCGGCGCGGCGATGCCGAATTTCTGTTGCAAATCAAGCTGAATGATATCGAGCGTGACGGCCAGGCTGTCCATGGTGATGGCAGCGGACACGTCCTTCAAGGGCAGATGCGTGGTGGCCAGCGCCACGCGCAGGGTCGGTTCGCCATGACCCGGTTCGCCGGCCAGCATCATGACCACCTGCGGCGTGCCGGTTTTTTCTGCCAGGTATTCCGTATGGCCGGAAAAGGCCACGCCCGCGTCGTTGATGGTACTTTTTTGCAAAGGCGCCGTGACCATGGCGCCAAACCAGCCGGCGGCTATGCCTTCCACGGCCGCGTCCAGGGTGGCCAGCACGGAACGGCCGTTTTCCTTGTCCAGCACGCCAGGGATGACATTATTGACGGTGGGAATATCGATCACGGCCAGGCGGCCGGGGCCGAACTGGGGCAGGCCGCTGTTGCGCACGGCTTGCAGCGACAGCGCCGCCAGGCGGATCTCCGGATCGATCAGGCTGGCCGTCAGCGCCAGGAAGGCGGCGTCGCCCAGCAGGATGCAGTTGACTTCATTGCGCATGGCCCAGGCCGCGCGTATGGAGATTTCCGGGCCGACACCGGCCGGTTCGCCGCACGTGATGGCGATGGCCGGGCGGCGTGCAAGGGGCAAGTTACTCATGCGCAATGAATCAGCAGCATTACTGGTCGTCCGCGCGGAATTCGACGTAGGCACGGTCGCGCACTTCGCGCGCCCAGTTTTCCGTCGCTTCTTCCAGCTTGCGTTCGCGCAAGGCATTGCGTGCGGCGGCGCGCTGTTTCTCTTTCGAAACGTCGTCGCTCTTGCGTTCCAGCACTTCGATCAGGTGGAAGCCAAAGCTCGATTCGATCGGCTGGCTCACTTCGCCCGGTTTCAGCGCATTCATCGCCGTTTCGAATTCCGGCACGGTGTCGCCTGGATACAGCCAGCCCAGGTCGCCGCCCTTGGCCGCCGAACCGTCGTTCGAGAACAAGCGGGCCAGGTCTTCGAACTTGGCGGCCTTGTTATCGAGACGCTCTTTCAATTCCAGCAACTTGCGCTTGGCTTCGGCCGCCGACAGGGTCGGCGTTATTTTCAGCAGGATGTGGCGGGCATGCGTCTGCTGCACGGCAGCGACGGCTTGCGCCTCGGCCGCGCTGCGGCGGTCCACCAGCTTCAGGATATGGAAGCCCGTATTGCTCTTGATGATAGGCGTGATCTGGCCCGGCTTCAATTTCAGCAACTGTTCCGTGAACAGGGGCGGCACGCGGTCGCTATGGCGCCAGCCGATATCGCCGCCGCTCAGCGCATCGCTGGCGTCGGAATACGTGGCGGCCATCTTGGCGAAATCAGCGCCCGTGCGCAGCTGGCGGCTGACTTCTTCGGCGCGCGCGCGGCGCGCGGCGATCTGTTCAGGGCTGGAATTTTCCGGGATGCGCACGAGAATCTGCGCCAGGTTCAGTTCCACCTGTTCGCTGGCGGCCGCTTTTTCCGCTTCCAGGAAGTTATCCACTTCGGAATCAGAAATCTGGATCTTGGCGTCGACTTCATGCTCGCGCAGGCGCTGCATGATGATTTCATCGCGGATTTCTTCGCGGAAGGTCGCAAACGGCGTGCCTTCTTTTTCCATCTGGTTGCGCAGCTCTTGCACCGTCATTTTTTGCTGTTCAGCAATACGGCCGATCGCGCGGTCCAGGGTCAGGTCATCCACGCGGACGCCCATTTCCTTGGCCAGCTGCATTTGTGCGCGCTCAACAATCATGCGTTCCAGCAATTGACGACGCAGGTCGGCAGGATCGGGCAAGGGCACGTTCTGCGCCTTCATGCGCTGCTCCACGCTCTTGATACGGGCCGCCACTTCATTGCGCGTAATCACATCGTCATTGACGACCACGGCGATGGAGTCGATGGTCTGGCCACTGCTCGAGGCCGGTGGCGTGAACCCCTTGACCGGCGCGGCGGCCGCGGCAGCGGGCTGGGCCGCAGGAGCTGGCGCAGCCTGTTGCGCCCAGACACTACTGGTCGTGGCGCCGGAAATGGCGCACAACAAAACCGTTGCAATTTTGAGTTGGTGCATACTGGCATTACGCATAATGTGTAGAGCGCTCATGAGTTCAGGTGAATAAAAAAACCGGTTTGTGCCAGCGCCGGGAACACCGGCGGCGGCAACGGTGCCTATCTTAACGGAGTGGCTGGCTCAATGTCTGGTAACCAGGGATGGTTTTTGTAAAAGTTTCCAGGCCATTCGCGCCCAGACCCAGGCCATTCGACAAGCCCGTCAATTCCAGCTGGAAGAAGATCGGCGTCGAAACAGTATTGGCCGTCGTCACGAAACGCTGTGCTCCCATGCGGAACACCCAGCAATCGCCCTTGTATTCCAGGCCAACCAGGCTTTCCAGCATGCGTCGGTCCAGCAAGGAGTAACTGATGCGGCCCACGCCATACAGGCGGTCCGTCAACGGCCATTGCGTCGACACTTCCGCATTGCGCAAACTGCCACGCTGGAAACGATTGCTGAAATTCAATACTTTCTTGGCACCGGGCTGATATTGCAAGCTGTAGTTGTAGCTCATCAAAAGGCGATCGCTGGGATTGTACTGCACCAGGCTGTCGACGGTCCAAGTCTCGGACACGCGGCCCGTCGCGGCCAGCAGGATATCCGAGCGCGACTGGTTCACGGGCGTGGTCGAATTGAGCTGCACGCGCTGGTCGGCAAAATAGAAACGCTGGCCGAAGGTCAGGCGCATGCGTTCGGTGCCATCCGACTGCAGGAAGCGCGAGACGACAGCCGCCGTGACCTGGTTGGCATCGGCGATGCGGTCGCTGCCGACAAAACGGTTTTCCGTGAAGATCTGCGTCAGGTTGAACGTGCCGTCGGCCGTATCGAAATTCGGAAACTGCGACTGGTCGCGGTACGGCGTGTAGACATAGAACAGGCGCGGCTCCAGGGTCTGCGTACCACCCTTGGCGCCAAACAGATTCGTGTCGCGTTCAAACACCAGGCCGCTGTCGACCGAGAAGGTCGGCACGGCGCGCGTAAACGAGGTCGATGGGAACAGCGCCTTGGTCCTGGCGTCATTATCGAGCTGATACGCGCTGGCATTGAGCATCAGCTTGGGCGTGACGAAATAGCCAGGGCGCATGATGGGAAAACTCACTTGCGGCACGGCCACCAGGCGCGAACCCTGCACCAGGGTCGGGTGCGAGAAGCGCGTCGCTTCCGCGTCGAAGGTCCAGTCGAAGCCGCCCCAGACATCGTATTTGCCAGCGTGGAAGTTCACCGCTGGCAAGCGGTCATACGGACGCGTGACAGTCAGGCTGGGATTGTTGACCGCGTCGGGATCCTGCAGCACCTGGTAATTCTGCACGCGCGCCGTCAGGCTCCAGTCCTCGGTGCGGTAATCGGTGCGCAATTCGCGCAGCAACTGGCGCTCGGTGGCGGTGGCGACGGTTTTCGAAAAATCGTTCGGATAATTATTGTCGGACGCCTCGCGCAGATCCCAGCTGTAAGTCCAGCCCTTGGCCAGTGCCTGCTCGTGCTTGGACTTGATCATGTAGCGGTTGGTCTTGGTTTGCTTGTCGTTAGGCAAGAACTCAAACGATGTCTCACCGCCGTACAAACCGGCATCCGTTTCGCCCATGTAGCGGCCCGTCGCACCGAGCTGGATGCCGCGCCGCTGAATGTAGCGCGGGTACAGGGTCAGGTCGCGGTTCGGCGCGATGTTCAGGTAATACGGCATCAGCAGCTCGAAACCATTCTTCGAGGCAAAGCCCGGCGTAGGCGCCAGCCAGCCCGAGCGGCGTGCCCCCGACAGCGAAAACGAGATGCCCGGCGTACCCAGGATCGGCACGTCCTTGAAATAGATGATGGTCTTGCTGCCGGTGCCCACGTCGCGGCCCGCATCGAGGTTCAAGGTGCTCGATTTCAGGTACCAGTCCGGATTCGGCCCTTCGCAGGTACTGTACGTGCCATCGATGACGTTGGCTTCGTCAGGGTTGATGAAGTCGATGCGCTCGGCCTTGCCCTGGCCGCCGCCCAATTCGAAGCGGTACGTGGGATTGAGCAGGAAACCCTTGCCGGTCTCCATGTTCAGCTTCAGGACGTCACCCGTGTAGTAATCGCCGAAACGCCACATCTTGATATGGCCTTCGGCATCGAACTGATCTTCAACTTGTTTGTAACAAGCTGTATCGGCCGTCATTTTTGTGGTTTTTCCGCGCTCGATCACGACATTTTTATCGAGATTGAGCTCCCTTTCCGGCCGCCCGTTCATGCTGTTCGCCGTCATGACGGTAGGCGCGTCGGGATCTTCCACATGAACCGGGCGCGGCGCTTTCTGGGCGTGGACAGGCACCGTCGTGGCGGCGACGAGCGCGCTGATGGCGAAAGCCCAGCGCTGCGAAGGGGGGGAGGCCGAAAACCAGCTCATGAATTGGAAGGGGCAAGCACCATTGACAGGCGATTTTTTGATTTGAATCCCTTATTATATGGGAATCTGTGCGACACGCCTTAAAGCTCGGGTAGCTGGCCCCGGTCGCAACGTAGCAGTAACGGCTAGCAGCGCAGGAATTGCGCAGGCAAATCCCTGGTTTACCAGTGATAAAACAGTGAGGGGCTCCCCGGAGTACCCATTTTTAGCAAGACAAGACACGCTACGAGAAGGTGCTTTGTCAGTCTTATACGCCCGCCGAATCACCGGCGAGTCGCTATTCCTTTGCCTGTTTTGTTTACATAAAACATTGAAACTGTAGTTTATTTGCAAAGCTTGTGGATATTTTACATTTGCTTACAATTTTCTATATTTCAACAGCTTTCTGCAAGACTCGGTTTTCTCTCAGCTGAGTCATACCCGAGTGAAACTCTTCGATATCTTGTCATGCTTCAGTGTTGCAACTGCTGCCATGACCAGATGTACGACCATCTGTCACCTACTTGAGTGTGCGTCGCCGGTAACGGCGGGGTGCAAAGCCTCAGGGACAACGTACCCCCATTCTTTTCCGGCAGCCCGGCGTGCGAACGCCTGGCTGGAGACTGCGAGCAGCGATGCGGTCT
Organism: Janthinobacterium sp. GW460-12-1-14-LB5; assembly: GCF_059423585.1. Classification (NCBI taxonomy): domain Bacteria; kingdom Pseudomonadati; phylum Pseudomonadota; class Betaproteobacteria; order Burkholderiales; family Oxalobacteraceae; genus Janthinobacterium; species Janthinobacterium sp. GW460-12-1-14-LB5. The sequence continues at coordinate 65,355 of NZ_JBWKYD010000017.1, forward strand.
AGGGGCTAGGTGAGTGCTGCAAGGGCAATGTTATGTGAACCATCGTTTGAACCCTCGTAAATATTAATAGGCCAAAGCTGCTGGCAGGCCTAAACCAAACGGTACGTGGCTGGTTATCTCCGTGGATTCTGGGGATACGTCGTCATTCAGCCACCGGGAGAAAGATGGGCCCTAAACAGCCAGTCGCGATGTAGTTGTCGCGTCGATATCGTTGGGAACGTGGTAAGCCCGATTCCCTGCCGCTCGATCAAAGAACCGAGATAGCGGCAAGCAAACCGCAAGGCACGCCCTTGGGGGAGCGGGTAGAGGAGGATGGAGAAAGCGAATGCCGGGCTGTAATGGTCCGGATAGGGATTCAAGATTTGTCCCGGCCTGAAAGGGTGCCCACTTCCATCTGGTGTAATAGTCGTTATACGACTGTACTGGCTCCAGGCAGGCATCATTTTCAACCACCCCGAAGGGATGCAGCTCACCCTTCGGGGATGCGCTGTGTCTCGTCGGAACAACTACACGAGGTTCAGCATGAAAGTAACCGCCAGCAGTCTTGCAGGTTCTGCGTCCTCGCACGTGCCAACTGAATGGGTCGCCATCAACTGGCGGCTCGTACAACGCAACGTGAGAGCCTTGCAGCATCGATTAACGAAGGCTACGCAGGAAGGCGACTGGCGCAGGGCGAAAGCGCTGCAAAGGTGGCTAACCCACTCGTTCAGCGCGAAAGCGCTGGCAGTCAAACGAGTGACAGAGAATCAAGGCAAACGAACCGCAGGCGTGGACCAGCAGTTGTGGGACTCAGCAACGCAGAAGTTCGCTGCCATTGCGCAGTTGAAGAAACAAGGCTATCGGCCCCTGCCATTACGGAGGGTCTTTATTCCCAAGTCAAATGGAAAGATGCGCCCACTGGGCATCCCTACCATGCGGGACCGGGCGATGCAGGCACTTCACCTGTTGGCCTTGGATCCGGTCTTGGAAACGCTGAGTGATCCCAACTCATACGGGTTTCGCAAAAATCGCTCAACGGCCGATGCGATGTCGCAAATTTTTCTCCAGACCTGCCGGAAAGTATCGGCAACCTGGGTGTTAGATGCGGATATCGAAGGTTTTTTCGACAATATCAACCATCAATGGCTGGTCGACAATGTCTTCATGGATAAGTTGATCCTGTCTAAATGGCTGAAATCCGGGGTAGTTGACCGGAAGCAATTAATGGCAACCACAGCTGGAACGCCACAGGGCGGCATCATCAGCCCTGCCCTTGCGAATTGGACGTTGAACGGGCTGGAGACTGAACTGATTGCGCACCTCGGTGCGAAATTCGGCAAGTCAAAGGCAGGCAAGCTCAAAGTCGGTGTCGTGCGATATGCGGACGATTTTGTCGTTACCAGTGGATCGAAGGAATTGCTGGAGACGGAAATCAAACCTTGGATCGAAGCATTTCTTGCAGTCAGAGGATTGCGACTGTCCAGTGCCAAAACCAAGATCGTGCACATCGATGAGGGCTTCGACTTCCTGGGGTGGAACTTCCGAAAATATTCCGGGACACTGCTCATCAAGCCAAGTAAGAAGAACATGAAAGCGTTCTATGAAAAGCTGAGGAAGACGATCAGCGAAAACATCGGGGCGAAGCAGGAGAATCTCATTCGATTGCTGAACCCCATGCTGCGGGGCTGGGCGCAATATCACAGCCCTGTCGTCGCCAAAGAGGCGTTTTCGACGATGGAGTCGCTGCTGTACTGGCGGCTTCGTCGCTGGGCCATGCGCAGGCATCCGAAGAAAACCGACAGTTGGATACGCGACCGATACTGGCGCCCAACCGAGAGTGGAAATCGGATGTTTGCAGCGGACGTTGTCACAAAGAATGGCAATAAGGCCATGAAGGAACTGTACTCGTTACCAGGTACAGCGATTCTGCGTCACACGAAGATCAAGGGCGGCTATCACCCCTACGATCCGCAATGGGAACTGTACGGCGAAACCCTTCGGCAGGAACGCATGTTGAAAAACATGTCTTACCGGCGCGAGTGGGCCAAGCTCTACCTCGACCAACGTGGCTTGTGCGCTTTGTGTGGATACGAGATGAACATGGAAACCGGATGGCATGATCACCACATAGAACACCGTGTGGCAGGTGGTTCCGACGCCCTTGGAAATCGCGTATTATTGCACCCAAATTGCCATATAAATGTGCACGCAAACGATTTACACATTGCGAAGCCGGTCCCTGCATAGGGACTTTTATTATGCTTGAGCCGTGTGCGGTGAAAGTCGCACGCACGGTTCTTAGGGGGGAGAGCTTCCAGCAATGGGGTTCTCCTACCCTCCGCACCATCAACCCGATTCCACAGGCCGCTTAATGTCATTCTCCCCCAATTCCCCTGCCGCGCCGGCCTCCGCCGACGCTCGCCTGACCCTGTTGAAAGCCTGGTTGGCCCCGCTGAACCTCGTTGCGCCCGATTCCGCCCGCCCCGCCTCCAGCGATGCCAGCTTCCGCCGCTACTATCGTCTCGATGTGCTGCCAGGCAATACAACATTGCCAGGAAGTACACTGATCGCCATGGATGCGCCGCCCGAGCGCGAAAACGCGCCCGCCTTTGTCAAGGTGGCCGGCTTGCTGAAAGGCGCCGGCGTGTCCGCGCCCGAGATCATCGCGCAAGACCTGGAAAATGGCTTCCTGCTGCTCTCCGACCTGGGCACGACCACGTATCTGGACGCCCTGAACCACGACAATGCCAGCGTGCTGTACGCCGAAGCGCTGGAATCCTTGATGAAAATCCAGCTGGCCAGCCAACCCGACGTGCTGCCAGAATTCGACCGCGCCTTCATCCTGCGCGAAATGAATCTGTTCCCGGAATGGTTTATCGGCAAGCACCTGGGCGCCACCTTGACGGATGTGCAACAAGCCCAGCTGGACAAGGTATTCGAAGCCATCACGGCGAATATCTTGTCGCAGCAGCAAGTATTCATGCACCGCGACTACCATTCGCGCAATTTGATGCACATCAACGATGGTTCGATCCCCAATCCCGGCATCCTCGACTTCCAGGACGCCGTCTTCGGTCCCGTTACCTACGACATCGCCTCGCTGCTGCGCGACGCGTACATCCAGTGGGATGAAGAACTGGTGCTCGACTGGGTGATCCGCTACTGGCAGCGCGCCAAGCAGCTGGGCTTGCCGGTGAACCCCGACATCGACGCCTTCTACCGCGATTTCGAATTCACGGCCCTGCAGCGCCACCTGAAAATCCTCGGCCTGTTCTCGCGCCTGAATTACCGCGATGGCAAGGATCTGTACATGGGCGACCTGCCAACCGTGCTCGACTACGTGCGCAAGACGGCCAACCGCTACACGGAACTCAAGCCGCTGGTGCGCTTGCTCGATGCACTGGAGAATAAAACGCCGCAAGTCGGCTATACGTTCTAGGCACTTTCCTGCTGCGCGGCCTGTCCGCGCAGCCGACTTACCGATACTGAAAACGACTACCCATGAAAGCCATGATCTTTGCCGCAGGCCGCGGTGAACGGATGCGTCCGCTTACCGATACCTGTCCCAAACCGCTGCTGAAAGTGCGCGGCCGCCCGCTGATCGTCTGGCATGTGCTGAACCTGGTGCGCGCCGGCATCACGGACATCGTCATCAACCATTCGCACCTGGGCCATTTGATCGAGGAAACCCTGGGCGACGGCAGCGCGTACGGCGCGCGCATCGCGTACTCGCCAGAAAGCACACCGCTGGAAACGGCGGGCGGCATCGCCCAGGCGCGCCACTTGCTGGGTAATGAACCATTTCTCGCCATTTCCGGCGACATCTATTGCCCCTACTTTGATTTCAAACAAGTACTCGACGTGCTGGCCGACAAAGATGTGCTGGGCACGCCGTATCCGGCCGACCAGCGCGACATCGCCTGGACCTACCTGGTGCCCAATCCCGACTTCCATCCCAAGGGCGACTTCGGCCTGACCTTGTTCGCGATCAACAATACGGACGAGACCAAGTGGACTTTCGCCAACATCGGCGTGTACCGTCCCGAGATGTTCGACGGCATCACGCCCGGCAGCCATGCCAGACTGGGCGATCTGCTGCGCCAGTACGCGGACCAGGGGCGCGTGGGCGGCGAAGTCTATACTGGCGAGTGGACGAATGTGGGCACGCCGCAGCAGCTCGACACGCTCAATGGCGTGACGGCCAAGGCCAGCGCAACATGATGGCCAACTACGCGGCCCGGCGCGCGGCGCTGCTGGCGCAGATGCTGCCGGGCAGCGTGGCCATTCTTGCCACGGCGCCCGCAGTGGCGCGCAACAGCGATTGCGATTATCCGTACCGGCACGACAGCTATTTCTATTACCTCAGCGGTTTCACGGAACCCGACAGCGCCGTGGCCCTGGTGGCCGCCAGCGCCACGGCGCCCGCGCGCGCCATCCTGTTTTGCCGCGCCAAGAATACGGAGCGCGAAATCTGGGACGGTTTCCGCCACGGCCCCGAAGCGGCGCGCGCCAGCTTCGGTTTTGACAGCGCCTTCCCCATCGAGGAACTCGATGCGGAAATGAGCCGCCTGCTGGCCGACGCCCCCGCCATCTACTATGCGCTGGGCGGCAGCCTCGATGCACAAGTGAAGGTCTGGCTGCACAATGTGCGGCAGAAGGCCCGCAGCGGCGTCACGGCGCCCGCCATGGCGCATGACATCCATGGCATGCTCGACGCCATGCGCCTGCTGAAAGACCCGGAAGAACAGCAGCTGATGCGCCGCGCGGCCGCCATTTCCAGCGCCGCGCACGCGCGCGCCATGCGCGCCACGCGGCCCGGCCTGCACGAATACGCGCTGGAAGCAGAGCTGCTGTACGAATTTCGGCGCAGCGGCGCGCAGTTCCCCGCGTATTCTTCCATCGTGGCCGGCGGCGGCAACGCCTGCATCCTGCATTACAGCGCCAACAACGCGGTATTAAAAGACGGTGAGCTGGTCTTGATCGACGCCGGCTGCGAACTCGACGGCTACGCCTCCGACATCACGCGCACTTTTCCCGTCAACGGCCGCTTCAGCGGCCCGCAAAAGGCGCTGTATGAACTGGTGCTGGCGGCGCAGCAGGCGGCGCTGGACGTGGTGCGCCCCGGCTTGCCGCACAGCGCCATCCACGAGGCGGCCGTGCAGGTGCTGGCGCAGGGCATGCTGGACCTGGGTTTGCTTGGCCGCCAAAAAAGCGGCAGCGTGCAGGACGTGATCGCCGACAAGGCCTATATGCCCTTCTACATGCACGGCACCAGCCACTGGCTGGGCATGGACGTGCACGACGTGGGCGCCTACCGCGACACGGGCGCGCCCGGCAAGCCATGGCGCGCTTTGGCACCGGGCATGGTGCTGACGGTGGAGCCGGGCATCTACGTGCGCCCCGGCGCGGGCGTGCCGGAGCAGTTCTGGCATACCGGCATCCGCATCGAAGACGATGTGCTGGTCACGCCGCAAGGCCATGAAGTCTTCAGCACGGCGCCCAGGAGCGTCGCTGAAATCGAACAACTGATGACACAGGATTAACACCGCCGCATGCATACACCGTCCACTTTCGATCTCGCCATCTGCGGCGCCGGTCCCGTCGGCATGGCGCTGGCCGCCCTGCTGGTGCAGCGCGGCAGCCGCGCCGCCGGCATCGCCCTGCTCGACGCCAAATCCATCGAGCAAGCCCGGCGCGACCCGCGCACCATCGCCCTGTCGCACGGCAGCCGCCAGATACTCGAGGAAGCGGGCGCCTGGCCCGTCGAGGCGACGCCCATCCACCAGATTCACGTCTCGCGCCGCGGCCAGTTCGGGCGCAGCCTGATGGACCGCGGCGAGCATGGCGTCGAGGCGCTCGGCTACGTGGCCCGCTACGGCGCCGTTGTCAGCGCGCTGGCCGACGTATGCGAGCGCCTGGGCGTGGCCAGCTTGCGCCCGGCCCTGGTCACGGGCAGCGCGGAGGATGGCGACGGCGTGTCCGTGCAGATCGACCAGGCTGGCGCCGCGTCGAGCTTGCGCGCCAGCCTGCTGGTGCAGGCCGAGGGCGGCCTGTTCGGCCAGCAGCAGGAGCGCGCCGTCAGCCGCGATTATGGCCAAAGCGCCATCATTGCCCATGTGCGCGTAAGCAGCCCCATCGCCCACCGCGCGTTTGAACGCTTCACCGATGAAGGCCCGCTGGCCTTACTGCCGCAGGACGACGGCTACGCGCTGGTGTGGTGCGTGCCGCCCACGCGCGCCGAACAATTGCTGGCGCTGGACGACGCAGCCTTCCTGGCCCGCCTGGGCGCCGCCTTCGGCAGCCGCCTGGGACGCTTTACCCATGCGACGGCGCGCCTGGCCTATCCGCTGGGCCTGAACGCGCAGGCGGGCGGCACGGCGCGCACGGTCGCCATCGGCAATGCGGCGCAAACCCTGCACCCGGTGGCGGGACAGGGCCTGAATCTGGGCTTGCGCGACGCCGCCGTGCTGGCCCGCGTGCTGGCGCAGGACTGCAGCCCCGCAGCGCTGGAACGCTACGCCAGCCTGCGCCAGGCCGACCGGGGCCTGACCGTGCGCGTCACCGACACCATGGCGCGCATCTTCACGGGCAGCGCCCCCACGCAAGGCTTGCTGGGCCTGTCGCTGGGCTTGCTGGATGCGTTCCCGCCCGCGCGCAAGGGGTTGGCGGAACTGATGATGTACGGCCGCCGCTGAAATATTATTAATAAGGAAAGGGCACGGGCGAAAAAGAAACAGGCGGGCGATCCGGCATGGAGTAAACGGCCCGCGGATGCGACAATGGCTGTCACCTGGCTTTTGGCGACCGTTCCATGACAGATGCATTGCCCGCAGCACCGCCTGCCGCTCTTCCCGAAGTACTTTTTTCCCGCCTGCTGGAAGACGCCCTCGACGCCGTCATCATCATCGACGAGCAGTGCCGCATCCGCTATATCAATGGCGCCATGCAGGCACTGTCGGGCTATGCCAGCGGAGAATTGCTGGGCCAGACCCTGAACGGCCTGTTGCCCGACACCGTCGCCTCGCAGCACGACAACCTCGTCATCAACTACATCCGCAGCTCGCGCCAGTCCAGCGTCCTGGGGAAAATCCGCGAATTCGCCATCCGCCACCGCAACGCACAGATGATCCCCATCGAAATGAAGGCGCTGGACCTGGGCGTGGTCGACGGCATGCGCTATTTCGGCGCCTTCTTGCTCGACGTGCGCGAACGGCGCGAACTGGCGGCCAAGAACGCCAGCCTGCTGGCGCAGCTGGAACAGCAGGCGCTGCACGATGCGCTGACGTCGCTGCCCAACCGGCGCGCCTATGAAGCGCAAGCCGAGCAGGCGATGGCGCGCGCGGCGCGCAGCGGCGCCGCCCTGACCGTGGGCGTGGCCGACCTCGACCACTTCAAGAAGATCAACGACCGCTATGGCCATGCCGTGGGCGACGCCGTGCTGCGCACGGTGGCGCAGGCGCTGCGCGACACGGGACGCATCACCGACGTGGCGGCGCGCCTCGGCGGCGAGGAATTCGGCCTGCTGTTCCCCGACGCGACCTTGCAGCAGGCACACCAGGTGGCCGAACGCATCCGCGCGGCCGTGGCGGCGGCGGTCACCGTGCTGCCCGACGGCGGCGCGCTGCAGGTGACCATCAGCATCGGCGTGGCCTCCCTGACGGCCGGCGCCAGCCTGGACGCGGCCATGTCGGAAGCGGACAAGGCCCTGTATGCGGCCAAGCACCAGGGACGCAACAAAGTCGTCGCGGCAGCGGCCGCCCAATAAAAACGGCCCGCGCAAGGCGGGCCATCTTCCTCTGCGCAAGGCCTTGCCTTACTCGACGGCCTTGAGCATATCCTCGATCACCTTCTTGGCGTCGCCAAACACCATCATCGTGTTCGGCTGGTAGAACAGGTCGTTGTCCAGGCCCGCATAGCCGGAAGCCATCGAGCGCTTGTTGACGATGATGCTCTTGGCCTTATAGGCTTCCAGGATCGGCATGCCGGCGATCGGCGATTTCGGGTCTTTCGCCGCCGGGTTGACCACGTCGTTCGCGCCCAGCACCAGCACCACGTCCGTCTGGCCGAATTCGCCGTTGATGTCTTCCATCTCGAACACCTGGTCGTATGGCACCTCGGCTTCGGCCAGCAGCACGTTCATGTGGCCCGGCATGCGCCCCGCCACGGGGTGGATCGCATATTTGACGGTGACGCCCTTGTGCGTGAGCTTTTCCACCAGTTCTTTCAGCGAGTGCTGCGCGCGCGCCACGGCCAGGCCGTAGCCGGGCACGATGATGACGGTTTCCGCATTGCCCATGATGAAGGCGGCATCGTCGGCCGAGCCCGATTTGACGGGGCGCTGCTCCTGCGCGCCGGCCACGCCTGCCGCCGGCGCATCGCCGCCGAAGCCGCCCAGGATGACGTTGAAGAAGGAGCGGTTCATGGCCTTGCACATGATGTACGACAGGATCGCGCCGGAAGACCCCACGAGCGAACCGGCGATGATCAGCATCGAGTTATTCAGCGAAAAACCGATGCCGGCCGCGGCCCAGCCCGAGTAACTGTTGAGCATCGACACCACCACCGGCATGTCGGCGCCGCCGATGGGGATGATGATCAGCACGCCCAGGGCAAAGGCGATGACGGCCATGACGATGAACGGCGTCCAGGCCGGCTCCACCCCGTCGGCAAAACAGAACACCAGGCCCAGCGCGATCATCACCAGCGCCAGCACCAGGTTGAGCATGTGCTGGCCCTTGAAGCTGACGGGCGCGCCCTGGAACAGGCGGAACTTGTATTTGCCCGACAGCTTGCCGAAGGCGATCACCGAGCCGGAAAACGTGATGGCGCCGACAAAGGTACCGATGAACAGCTCGAAGCGGTTACCGATCGGCAGCGCCTCGCCGTTTTTGGCGATATTGAAGGCCCACGGTTCCGACACGGCCGCCACGGCGATGCACACGGCCGCCAGGCCGATCAGCGAATGCATGGCCGCCACCAGTTCCGGCATCTTCGTCATTTCCACGGTTTTCGCCAGGTAGGCGCCGATGGCGCCGCCCGTGACGATGCCGATGATGACCAGGGTCAGGCCCATGCCGCCCGTCTGCTGCTCCTTCAGCTTCAGGATCAGCGCCACGGTGGTGACGGCGGCAATGGCCATGCCGCTCATGCCAAAGGCATTGCCGCGGCGCGCCGTGGAGGGCGACGACAGGCCTTTCAGGGCCTGGATGAAGCACACCGAGGCGATCAGGTACATCATCGTCACCAGGTTCATGGTGACGAAGCTCATGGCGTGACTCATTCTTTTGCTCCTTGCTTGGCCTTCGGTTCTTTTTTACGGAACATCTCGAGCATGCGCTGCGTGACGAGGAAGCCGCCAAACACGTTGACGGCGGCCAGGGCCACGGCCAGGGTGCCGGCCGCCTGCGCCAACGGGCCTTGCGTCAGGCCGGCCGCCAGCATGGCGCCGATGATGATGATGGCGGAAATGGCATTGGTAACGGCCATCAGCGGCGTATGCAGCGCCGGCGTGACGGTCCAGACGACGTGATAGCCGACATAAATGGCCAGCACGAAGATGATCAGGTTAATGATGGTGTGACTGATTTCCATGATGTTGTTTTCTCCGGCGCCGCGTTATTTTCTGAGGATGTCATTGCCCGCGCAAACCAGGCTGGCCTTGATGATTTCATCCTCGCGGTCGATCAGCAATTGATCGTCCTTGTCGATGATGAGCTTTAAAAAGTCCAGCACGTTGCGCGCATACAGGGCCGAGGCGTCGGCCGCCACCAGGGTCGCCAGATTCGGCTCGCCGACGATATACACGCCGTGCTTGAGCACCGTCTTGCCCAGCTCGGACAGGGGGCAGTTGCCGCCCTGCTCGACGGCCAGGTCGACGATGACGGAGCCCGGTTTCATGGCTTTCACCGTTTCTTCTGAAATGAGCACGGGCGCGGCGCGGCCGGGAATCAGGGCCGTGGTGATGATGATGTCGGCCAGTTTCGCCCGTTCGTGCACCAGTTCGGCCTGGCGCCGCATCCAGTCGGCCGGCATGGCGCGCGCATAGCCGCCCGAACCCTTGGCGATTTCCTTTTCTTCATCGGTGAGGAAAGGCACATCGAGGAACTTGGCGCCCAGGGACTCCACTTGTTCCTTGACGGGCGGGCGCACGTCGGACGCTTCGATGACGGCGCCCAGGCGCTTGGCCGTGGCGATCGCCTGCAAACCGGCCACGCCCACGCCCATGATCAGCACGCGGGCCGCCTTGACGGTGCCGGCCGCCGTCATCAGCATGGGCATGAAGCGCTGATAGGTATTTGCGGCCACCAGCACGGCCTTGTAGCCGGCGATGTTCGCCTGCGATGACAGCACGTCCATCGATTGCGCGCGCGTGATGCGCGGCACGGCTTCCAGCGCGAAGGCGGACAGCCCGGCCGTGGCCATGGCGGCGATATTGTCCGCGTCAAACGGGTTCAACATGCCGATCAGCACCGTGCCGCTGGCCATCAGGGCCCGCTCAGCGGCGTCCGGTGCGCGCACCTTGAGCACGATGGCGCAACCGTATGCTTCCTGGGCGGTGCCGATCTGCGCGCCGGCGGCGGCATAGGCTTCATCGGGAATCGACGCTTGCAGGCCCGCTCCCGACTGCACGACGACTTGATGCTTGGCTGCCAGCTTCTTGACTGTCTCGGGCGTTGCTGCCACCCGCGTTTCACCAGGCCGTGTTTCGGCCGGTATGCCTATCCTCATGATGCCTCCGCTAATTGATAAACTGACTAGAATCTAACACGGAAAGCAGCGCGTTAAACGTTTGTGAACCAGCAACTTTTAGTCGTACGACACTAATTTCATCAACATCCCACGATTCGTTTCACCATGCGGCGCAGCGACCATATTGTGGGAAAGGTGTGTCAATCTCACCACAGTCGAGCCTGCGTGCGCGCTTGTTTTGACCACAGGGAAAGCCTATATTAGCGGGCGTTTCCTGCCATCTTGCCGCCTAAGCCCCCATGCTAGTGTGCTCCCCGGGAAAGACGTAAGTACCTCCCACCGCTATTTGCTAAAACGTTGTCATTTATCAATATGTCCGCGCAACAGAAGGCCGGGTTCAAACCGCGCGCGCAGAACAAGATAAAATGTCGGCTCTTTCAAGGATGGAATCATGCCGAGAATCTGGAAACCCTCTGTCACCGTTGCCGCCATCGTCGAGCGCGACGGCCTGTTTTTACTGATTGAAGAAGAGACCAGCGAAGGCATCAAGATCAATCAACCGGCCGGTCACCTCGACCCGTTCGAGTCGCTGGAACAGGCGGTGATCCGCGAAACGCTGGAAGAAGCGGCCTACGATTTCATCCCCACGGCACTGGTCGGCATGTACATGTCGCGCTACCAGTCACTGCGCACGGGCGAGGACGTGACCTATCTGCGCTTCACCTTTTGCGGCACGGCCGGCGCCGAGCATGACCGCCCGCTGGACGAAGGCATCATCCGCACCCTGTGGATGACGCGCGACGAGCTGGCGGCATGCCAGGAACGCCACCGCAGCCCCCTGGTGCTGCAGTGCGTGGACGAATACCTGGCCGGCCGGCGCGCGCCGCTGGCCCTGCTGCACACGCATGCGTCCGTTTTCAATAGCGCATAGCAACATTATCTAAAAAGTAACTGGAAGGCAAGATGAGCAAGAAGAAAGTCGTTATCGGCATGTCGGGTGGGGTCGATTCCTCGGTCGCGGCATGGATGCTGAAGGAACAAGGCTATGAAGTCATCGGCCTGTTCATGAAAAACTGGGAAGATGACGACGATTCGGAATACTGCTCCACGCGCCAGGACTGGATCGACGCGGCCAGCGTGGCCGACGTCATCGGCGTCGATATCGAAGCCGTCAATTTCGCTTCCGAATACAAGGACCGCGTGTTCGCCGATTTCTTGCGCGAATACCAGGCCGGCCGCACGCCGAACCCGGACGTGCTGTGCAACGCCGAAATCAAGTTCAAGGCCTTCCTTGACCACGCCATGACCCTGGGCGCCGACCTGATCGCCACCGGCCACTATGCGCGCGTGCGCCAGGCGCCGACCGATGCGGGCCGCTATGAACTGCTCAAGGCCGTCGACGCCAGCAAGGACCAAAGCTACTTCCTGCACCGCCTGAACCAGGCGCAGTTGTCCAAGACCTTGTTTCCGCTCGGTGAAATCCCGAAGACGCAAGTGCGCCAGATCGCCGAAAAACTGGCCCTGCCGAACGCGCAGAAGAAGGATTCCACGGGTATCTGCTTCATTGGCGAACGCCCGTTCCGCGAATTCTTGAACCGCTACCTGTCGTACAAGCCGGGCCCGATGAAGACGGCCGACGGCAAGACCGTGGGCGAACACGTGGGACTGAGTTTTTACACGCTGGGCCAGCGCAAGGGCATCGGTATCGGCGGCGTGAAGTCGTACCAGAATGCGGACGGCAGCAGCGACGCCTGGTACGTGGCGCGCAAGGATATCGCCAACAATACCCTGTGGGTGGTGCAGGGCCATGACCACCCGTGGCTGCTGTCGCCATCGTTGACGGCCGACCAGGCCAGCTGGGTGGCCGGCACGGCGCCGCAGGCGGGCGCCTTGAGCGCCAAGACACGCTACCGCCAGGCCGACGTGGCTTGCCAGTTGTTGCCGAATGGAAATGAACTGTTCAGCCTGGCCTTTGATCAGGCGCAATGGGCCGTCACGCCGGGCCAGTCGGCCGTGCTGTACGACGGCGATGTGTGCCTCGGTGGCGGCATCATCGCCAGCGCGACGGGCCTGGCTGGCGTCTAGGTATTGCCTTGCGCAGCGGCGGCCAGGGCCTGCTGCTTGCGCACCATGGCGATCACCGTGTTGCGCACGGTTTTCAGGACCGTGTCGGCCATGAAGGGTTTCACGATGAAGCCCGACACGCCCATGGCATGGGCCGCCTGCAGCGAGGCGGCGTCGATGCCGCCCGAGACCATGAAAATGAGCGTCTTCGGGTACTGGGCGCGGATGATTTGCACCACATTCGTCCCGTCTTCCACCTGTTCGCGCGCGATGCAGACGAAATGCGGATGGTGCTTGACCAGCAGCGCCAGACCCAGCGCGCTGGTATGCGTCTGCCCGCAGACGTCGTAGCCGCCATCGGTCAGGACCGTGTTCAGCAGGCCGCGCGCCACGGCGCTGCTATCGATCAGGACTGTCTTTAACATCATGATTACTTCCCTTGCTTGATTTATTCCGTGTTCTGGCCAGAAGAGCTCTATTTTTCCCAGACGAGCTTGTTCCAGGTCACACCCAGGGTCACGTCGGTCTTGAGTTCTACTAACTTTCTTGAAAGATACAGTATTTCCCGCTCTTTTCGCAGGCTTTCGCCCAGCGTGCCGGGCAAAATGCCCGCGCCGGCCATCACGGCGTCGATATTGCCGTAAGCGCGCAACAGTTTCGCGCCCGTCTTCAGGCCGATCTTCGACACGCCGGGGATGCTGTCGGTGACGTCGCCCATCAGCGCCAGCAGGTCGGGCAGCAGTTCCGGCGGCACGCCGAACTTTTTCTCGACCCAGGCGCGGTCGTGCCAGATGCCCTTGAAATGGTCCCACACGAGCGCGCCGTGCGCGATCAGGCCATGCAAATCCTTGTCGGTGGTGGCGATGACGGCCGCGCCGCGCCCCTCGTGCAGCCAGCGCATGACGGCCGTGCCGATCACGTCGTCGGCCTCGACCTCGGGGATGCTGACCACGTGCATGCCGAAGCTGGCCAGCGTGGCGTAAAAGCCGGGCAAGGCGTCGCGCAGCACCTGCGGCATGGGCTGGCGCCCCTCGCGGTAGCCGGCATACAGGGCGTGGCGCCAGGTGGGGCCGCCAAAGTCGAAGGCGGGCAGGATGTGCGTCGGCTCGTGGTCGTTGATGAGGGTGCGGAACGACGACAGCGCATGGCGCAGCGCGATCTCCGCCTTCAGGTCGGAATCGGGTTCAGGACTGGCTTCGTAGACGCGGCGTACGATATTCAAGCCGTCGATAGCGAGGAGTCTGGCCATGCGGTAAGTAAATACTGGTTGAATCGGGCATTTTACCGTATGGAGCGAGCACTATTCCCCGCGAATTCCGCTTGGCAGGTTTTACGCGGCGTACCAACGCCTAACAAAACCGTAGCGAGCGGAAGTGAATTGTGGCTAAGAAGCGCAACCGTACTCAAGTACGGTGAGCATCGCAGGCCGCAAGTCGCGACGCGCAGTAGGTTTGGTTAGGCGTTCTCATTTGGCGAAATCGTAGGGGCCGCCACGCTCGAGCGCGCGCTGGTAGGCGGGCCGCGCGTGGATGCGCTGCAGGAACGCCGTCAGCTTCGGCAGGCGCTCGTCGAGTCCGCCGCGCATGGCGGCCGCTTCCAGCGGAAAGCTCATCTGGATATCGGCCGCCGTGAATTCATTGCCGGCAAACCATTTGCTTTTCTCCAGTTCCGCTTCCATATAGGCCAGCTGGCTGTTGATATTGGGCAGGATGAAGCTGCTCTTGACCTTGCTGGCGATGCCGCGCGCGACCGGTTTGACGAAAAACGGCATCGGCGACGATTCGACCTTGTCAAACACCAGCTTCATCAGCAGCGGCGGCATGGCCGAGCCTTCCGCGAAATGCAGCCAGTAGGTCCAGCGCAGCTTGTCCGGTGTGCCGGCCGCCGGTATCAAACGGCCATTGCCGTAGCGCTCGACCAGGTAATCGATGATGGCGCCCGACTCGGCGATGGTATTGGCGCCATCCGTGATCACGGGCGACTTGCCCAGCGGATGGACGGCTTTCAAGGAAGCGGGCGCCAGCATGGTTTTCGGGTCGCGCTGGTAGCGCTTGACCTCATATTCCAGGCCCAGTTCCTCGAGCAGCCAGAGCACGCGCTGCGAGCGCGAATTGTTCAGATGGTGGACGACGATCATGGTTTTCCCGGTAGCGATGGTTGAGTTCCAGTATAGCCGGGACGGCCGGATCGGGGCAGCGCAAGCGAATCGACGAAAAAATTGCGAAAAACAGTATTTTCAATTGATAACTTTTCAATAATCCCTTATCTTGTTTTGTTTCCAATAAGTAAGGAAACCCCCTGTGGATTTCGACGCAAACAACACTACTCCCAGACAAGAAGCCATCACCTTCAGCGCCACCGGCAGCGAATACTTCCGTATCTGGATCGTTAACCTGCTGCTGAGCATCGTCACCCTGGGCATTTACTCGGCCTGGGCCAAGGTGCGCCGCAACCGCTATTTCTATTCCAGCACCCACCTGGCCGGCAGCAGCTTCGAATACCATGGCAATGCCGTGGCCATCCTGAAGGGCCGCATCGCCGCCGTGGTGCTGATCGCCGGCTACAACATCGCCTTCCAGGTCTCGCCCATCGTCGGCTTGCTGATGTTCGTGCTGCTGGCCGCCATCCTGCCCTGGCTGATATGGAAAAGCCTGCAATTCAAGCTGTACAACACCAGCTACCGTGGTATCCGCTTCGGCTTCAGCGGCAGCGCCAGGGAGGCCTACAAGTACTTCCTGTGGCTGCCCATCCTGAATACCTTCACGGGCGGCCTGATGACGCCTTTCCTGCACCAGCGCCTGAAGCGCTTCCAGCACACGCAAAGCCGTTTCGGCGCCACCCATTTCAGCTTTGACGCCACGGTCGGCAGCTTCTACAAGACCTATCTGCTGTTCTTCGCGCTGCTGCTGGGCGGGCTGCTGGTGCTGGTTTTCGTCGTCTTCGGCAGCATGTTCGCCTCGTTTTCCGCCGATATGAGTGACAGGGCCAAGCTCGAAAGCGTGCTGTTTGCCATCGGCGCCCTGTACCTGTGGGCGTTTACCGTGCTGCCGCTGTTCCTGACCATGATCCAGAACCTGATCTGGAACAATACGCGCTTGCAGCAGCACCAGTTCCAGTCGCAGCTGACGTGGGGCCGCACCACCTTCGTCATGCTGACTAACCTGCTGGGCGTGGTCTTCACCCTGGGCCTGTTTACGCCATTCGCCCAGGTGCGCTGGCTGAAGTACCGCCTGGAGGCGACCTCGATGCTGGTGCATGGCAGCCTGGACGAGTTCGTCGCCGCCACGGGCCAGCAAGTATCGGCCACGGGCGAAGGCATGGTCGACCTGCTGGACTTCGACCTGTCGCTGTAAGCAATGAACGCCGACACGCAAGAAGACCACGCCGCGCTGGCCGCCCGCTATTTCGACGGCCAGAGTTCGCGCCTGTACCACGTCACGCTCAGCGTGCGCGATGGCGTGGCCGTGCTGGCGGGCGACATCGAGCGCAGCTGCCCGCTGGGCGAGCTGCACGTGTCCGAACGCAGCCGCCACGCCGTGCGCAAGGTCAGCTTTCCAGACGGCGCCTACCTGGAAATCGCCGACCAGGCGGCCTTCAACGAGATGCTGCACGCCACGGGCCACCGCGACGGCTGGGTGGTGCGGCTGCAGCAAAGCTGGCGCGGCGCCCTGCTGGCGACGGTGGCCACGGTGCTGGCCCTCTGGCTCAGCTATCAATACCTGCTGCCGCTGGCGGCGCAAGGCATCGCCCATGCGATTCCACAATCGGTCGAGCGCCAGCTGGGCCAGGGCGTGCTCGATTTCCTCGACAGCCACGTGTTTGAAGCGAGCAAGCTCGCTGAGACGCGCCAGCAAGCCTTGCGCAATCAGTTCGCGCGCCTGGCCACGCCCGGCGACAGCGCGCCCGCGCACCGCATCGTTTTCCGCAAGAGCAAGATCGGCCCGAATGCGTTTGCCCTGCCTTCGGGCGACATCGTGCTGACCGACGAAATGATCGAACTGCTGCCGGACGACCTGGCCATCATGGGCGTGCTGGCGCATGAGCTGGGCCATTTGCAGCAGCGCCACCTGACGCGCCGCATCATCCAGACCTCGGCCGTGGGCGCCGGCGCGGCGCTGCTGTTCGGCGACGTGTCGACGGTGGTGGCGACCCTGCCGCCGCTGCTGCTGGACTTGAAGTATTCGCGCGATGTCGAACGCGATGCGGACGACTACGCGATCGCCATGCTGCGCCAGAACGGCATCGCGCTGGAACATCTGGCGCAGGTGTTTGTCGCCTTGGGCAAGCTGGACGAGGGCACGCCGTATCTGTCGAGCCATCCGGCCAGCGCCGAGCGGATCGAGCGCATCCGCGCCGCACAGCGCTAAGCGCCTCACGCGGCGCCTCCGGGCGCCGCGTTCTTTCCCACCAGCACGTTCCGTGAATCGAAGGTAGACTCATCAGTTATCAGTCTGACTTCCCCGGAGTGCCCATGCACCTAGTACCATTTCGCTACCTGACCTTCATTGCGACGGCAGCCATCTTTGTCCTGTCCCTGTTTTACTACGATCACTACTGGCTGCCCGTGCTGGCCGGTGCCCTGACCCTGGTCGGCATCAGCGACCTGCTGCAAACGAAGCGCGCCCTGCGCCGCAACTATCCCATCCTCGCGCACTTCCGCTTCTTTTTTGAAAGCATCCGCCCCGAAATCCGCCAGTATTTCCTGGAAAGCGACAGCGAGGCGACGCCGTTTTCGCGCAGCCAGCGCAGCATCGTCTACCAGCGCGCCAAGGAGCAGACGGACAAGCGCCCGTTCGGCACCCAGCTCGACGTGTACCAGGCCGGCTACGAATGGATCAACCATTCCATCGCCCCCGCCAAGGTCACGGGACACGACTTCCGCATCGAGATCGGCAACCACCCGGACTGCCCGCGCCATAAACCGTATTCGGCCAGCGTCTTCAATATCTCGGCGATGAGCTTTGGCGCCCTGTCCGCCAACGCCATCCTGGCCCTGAACGGCGGCGCGCGCAGCGGCGGCTTCATGCACGATACGGGCGAAGGCAGCATCAGCCCCTACCACCGCGAAAACGGCGGCGACCTGGTATGGGAAATCGGCTCCGGCTACTTCGGCTGCCGCAACCAGGACGGCACGTTTTCGGAAGAGCGCTTCATCGCCAACGCCAGCTCGGAGCAAGTGAAAATGATCGAGCTGAAAATGTCGCAGGGCGCCAAGCCGGGCCACGGCGGCGTGCTGCCCGGCCCGAAAGTGACGATCGAGATCGCCACCACGCGCGGCGTGATGGTGGGCGAGGATTGCGTCTCGCCGGCGGCGCACAGCGCCTTTTCCACGCCACTGGAAATGCTGCGCTTCATCGACCGCCTGCGCACGCTCTCCGGCGGCAAGCCGACGGGCTTCAAGCTGGCCATCGGCCACCCGTGGGAATTCTTCGCCATCGTGAAAGCCATGCTCGAAACGGGCATCACGCCCGACTTCATCGTCGTCGACGGCAGCGAAGGCGGCACGGGCGCGGCGCCCCTGGAATTTACGGACCACGTGGGCACGCCGCTGCAGGAAGCGCTGGTGCTCGTGCATAACACCCTGGTGGGCGCCAACCTGCGAGACAGGATCAAGATCGGCTGCTCGGGCAAGATCATCACGGCCTTCGACATCGCCCGCCTGCTGGCGCTGGGCGCCGACTGGTGCAATTCGGCGCGCGGCTTCATGTTCGCGCTGGGCTGCATCCAGTCGCAAAGCTGCCACACGGACCGCTGCCCCACGGGCGTGGCCACGCAAGACCCGCAGCGCCAGCGCGCGCTGGTGGTATCCGACAAGATCGCCCGCGTGGCGCACTTCCACCAGAACACCATGAAGGCGCTGGCCGAACTGATCGCCGCCGCCGGCCTGGCGCACCCGCAGGAGCTGCGCCCGCACCACCTGGTGCGGCGCATCTCGCCGAACCAGGTCAAACTGGCCTCGGCCCTGCTGCCCTTCCTGGAAGCGGGCCAGCTGCTCGACCCGAGCCAGTTGCCGCAGCTGCCGCCCGTGTTCGGCCTGTACTGGCCCAAGGCGCAATCGGCCTCGTTCCAGCGCCTCGATTGATGCGGTGTTTGCGCAAGCGGAGCAATACCACTTAATAACCACTTGCGCAAAAACCCAAATCCAATACAATACCAAAACAAGTACAAAACCAGGGCAGCTTTTCCGGTGACCGCCTCGATGCGCCACCACGGTGCCAGAATACGTATGCCGTCGTCACAATCAATACCGGAGGAGTTGCAGCATGGAGCAGGGTTTGCGCGAGAAAATAGGACAGTTGTTCATGGTGGGCTTCGACGCCCTGCAGGCGGACGAGCATATCAAGACCTTGATACGCAACAAGAAGGTGGGCGGCGTGATCCTGTTCCGCCGCAACGTGCATACGCCCGCGCAAGTGTCGGCCCTGTGCCGCGAGCTGCAGGAGATCAACGCTGAAGTGTCCGACATCCCGCTCTTGATCTCGATCGACCAGGAAGGCGGCATGGTGATGCGCATCGAGCAGGGCGTCACGCCGATTCCCGCGGCGATGGCCTTCCAGGCGGCCGGCTCCATCGAAGACTGCGAACGCATGAACCAGATCAGCGGCGATGAAATGCGCCAGATCGGCATCAATATGCTGCTCGCGCCCGTGCTGGATGTGAACAACAACCGCAACAACCCCGTCATCGGCGTGCGCGCGTATGGCGAAGATGCCGCCACCGTCATCGACTACGGCATGGCGGCCATGCGCGGCCAGCGCGCCAGCGGCATGGCCGTCACCGCCAAGCACTTCCCCGGCCACGGCGACACGGCCATCGACACGCATTACGCCATGGCCCTGGTCCCGCACGACAAGGAACGCCTGCGCGCCGTGGAACTGGCGCCCTTCCGCGCGGCGATTGCCGGCGGCGTGGACGCCATCATGACGGCGCACGTGGTCTTTCCCGCCTTCGAGGCCGACACCAGCGTGCCGGCGACGCTATCGAAAGGCGTGCTGACGGACCTGCTGCGCGGTGAAATGCAATACAAGGGCGTGGTCATCACGGATTGCCTGGAAATGGCGGCCATCGCCGACGGCATCGGCATCGCCCAGGGTGCCATCGCCACCTTGCAGGCGGGCGCCGACATCGTCCTCATCTCGCACCGCGAAGCGCAGCAGACGGCGGCCATCGACGCCGTCCTCGCCGCCGTGGAGCGCGGCGACATCGCGCTCTCCCGCATCGACGCGGCGCTTGCCCGCGTGGCGGAACTCAAGCGCAACCGCGCCGTGCGCGACTGGCGCGAACGTCCCGTCGCCCCGCCGGCGCTGATGCAGCCGGCCGCCATGGCCCTGTCGCAGCTGCTGCAAAAGGCGGCGCTGCGCGTGCAGGGCGACTACCGCCCGCTCGACGCCAGCCTGCCCGTGACCCTGCTGACGGTGGAAGTGCGCTCGCGCAGCGAAATCGACGAAGTGGCGCTGGGCCGCAACAAGGAAGCGCGCAGCTCGATGCTGCCGGCGCTGCTCGAAGCGGGCCTGGACGTGTGCGAATACGCCCTGTCGGCCGAAGCGCTGGACGAGGAAGTGGCGGCTGCCATTGATTTTGCGCAAGGCGCGCAACAGATCGTGCTGCAAACGTATAACGCCATGTTCGTCGACGGCCAGCGCCGCCTGGTCGAGGCCCTGCCGCACGATAAACTGTGGCTGGTGGCGGGCCGTTTGCCCTACGACCTGGATCTGGCGCCCAAGGCGCAAGGCCGCCTGGCCGCCTTCGGCTGCCGCCCGGCCGCGCTGGTGCCGGTCGTCGACAAGCTGGCCGGCAAAGCGTAAGCGCAGTACCGGCGAAAAAAAACCCGCAGCAGCGGGTTTTTTTACGTTCAGGGCCGCTGAACTGCTGGCACGGGCGGCAGGGCCGCCACCGCCAGCAAGGCAAACGGCCCGAAAAACAGGCCGATGCCGAACCAGAGTCCCCCGTGGCGGCCGCGCCGGCTGGCCAGCAGCCAGGTGGCGACGGCAAACAGAAACATGAAGATCAACAGTATCGCCATTGCCACTCCTTGCCATGCGGAAAGCCCAGTGTAGCCCACGGGCGCGCCCGTGACCAGACGTACATCAATCCTGGCGCTGTACCTGCATCAGGATCACGCGCTTGCTGCTGCCGTCGGCCGGCGGCGTGGCGGACGGCGGCGGCGGGCTGTCGCAAGAGCCGCAGGAACCGCAGCCGCTGCCACAACCGGGCGCCACCTTGAACAGCACCGACATCTTCGCCTCGTCGAGGCCGCAGCGCACCAGGCCGCGCACGATGGCGCGGCGCACGCCCGCCGGCAGGTACTTGGTCGAAAAATGCAGCAGCGCGGCAGCGACGATCAGGGCGACGATAAGGGTTTGCCACATGGTTTTCTCCTAAGCGCCCAGCATCAGGGCGAGGCGGTACGTGATGAACGAGGCGGCATACGCGAGCGCGAACATATAGCCGGCCATCAGCAGCGGATAGCGCCAGCCGCCCGTCTCGCGTTTCACCACGGAGAGGGTCGACAGGCACTGCGGCGCGAACACATACCAGGCCAGCAGCGACAACGCAGTGGCCATCGACCACGAATGGGCGATCAGCGGTTCCAGGGTGGACGCCAGCGCGTCGCCCGTTTGCGACAGCGCATACACGGTGCCCAGGGCGCCGACGGCCACTTCACGCGCCGCCATGCCCGGCACCAGCGCGATGCAGATCTGCCAGTTGAAACCGATGGGCGCGAAGATCACTTCCAGGCCGCGGCCCAGGATGCCGGCCAGGCTGTAGTAGATGGGCGGGTGAATCGCGTTGTCCGGCGCGCCGGGGAAGGTGCTGAGGAACCACAGGATGATCATCAGGCTCAGGATGATGGTGCCGACGCGCGTGAGGAAGATCTTCGCGCGCTCCCACAGGCTGACGGCCAGGTTGCGCAAATGCGGCCAGTGGTAGGCGGGCAATTCCAGCAGCAGCGGCTGGTTGCCGCGCACGCCCATGCTGCGCTTCATGACCCAGGCCACGGCCATGGCCGAGATGATGCCGGCGAAGTACAGCACGAACAGCACCAGGCCTTGCAGGCTCAGGTAGCCCCATACCTGGCGCTCGGGAATGAAGGCGGCGATGATCAGCGCGTACACGGGCAGGCGCGCCGAACACGTCATCAGCGGCGCGATCATGATGGTAACGAGGCGGTCGCGCGGGTTCTGGATGGTGCGCGCCGCCATCACGCCGGGAATGGCGCAGGCAAAGCTCGACAGCAGCGGGATGAAGGCGCGGCCGGACAGGCCCACGCCGCCCATCAGGCGGTCCAGCAAAAAGGCCGCGCGCGGCAGGTAGCCGCAGTCTTCCAGGCTCAGGATGAAGAAGAACAGGATCAGAATTTGCGGCAGGAATACCAGCACGCTGCCGACGCCGCCGATGATGCCTTCGACCAGCAGGCTTTTCAGGTGGCCGTCGGGCATGTTCGCCGTCAGCACGGCGCCCAGGTGGCCCACGCCATCGGTGATCATTTCCATCGGCGTGGCGGCCCAGGCAAACACGGCCTGGAAGATCAGGAACATCAGCACGGCCAGGATGATGGGGCCGAAGACGGGGTGCAGCACCACGTCATCGATCTTTTCCGTCAGGTTGCCGCTGTCGCCCGTGTCGTTGCTGACGGTGGCCAGGATGCGGCGCACTTCGCGCTGCGTTTCTTCGACGCTGACGGCATCGATGGCCGCCAGCGGTTTCGCTTCCACGACCGGCAGCGGCAGCATGGCGTCGATGGCGTTCAGCAAGGCTTTTTCGCCGTCGTGCTGCACCGCCACGGTTTCCACCACGGGCATGCCCAGTTCCTGCGACAGCTTGCCCGTGTCGATCAGCATGCCGCGCTTGCGCGCCACGTCCGTCATGTTCAGCGCCAGCAGCATGGGCAGGCCCAGGCGCTGGACTTCCAGCACCAGGCGCAGATTCAGGCGCAAATTGGTGGCGTCGACGACGCAGATGATGGCGTCCGGACGCGGGTCGCCGCGGCGCAGCCCGCCCACCACGTCGCGCGTGATGGCTTCATCGGGCGTGGTGGCCGACAGGCTGTAGGCGCCCGGCAGGTCGAGCACGCGCACGGGTTTGCCGGCGGGCGAAGTGAAATGGCCTTCCTTGCGCTCGATGGTCACGCCGGCGTAGTTCGCCACTTTCTGGCGCGCGCCCGTCAACCGGTTGAACAGGGCGGTCTTGCCGCAGTTCGGATTGCCCAGCAAGGCAATTTGTGGCTGATGCGGCGGCTTGTGCACACCCGCATCGACAATAGTTTCGACAGCACCCATGGTTATTCCGGTTGAAGCAGCGGTTGAATCGTGATCAGCGCCGCTTCGAAGCGGCGCAGTGCGAACGTGGCATTGCCGACCTTGATGGCCAGCGGATCGCCGCCGGGCATGCCGCGCTTGAGCATGCGCAGTCGTTCGCCGGGAACGAAGCCCAGCTCCATCAGGCGGCGGGCCAGGTCGACGCCGTCCTCCGTCTGTCCGGCCGCGTGGGGCGTGATATGCAACACCGTGCCGCTCTGGCCGACTGCCAGCGCATCGAGCGTCATCAGGGGTGGAACTAGGGTCATGAGCAAATTCCGTTCAAATTAAGAACACCTGATACAGGCTACGGCGCGCGGCGCCTTGCACTGGTCCCAGGTTTGTGAGGTAAAACGCAACTGTTGCGCATTACCGACAAGCGGCCTTTCAATGTGTCCAGACGGCGGCCGTCCGAGACAATACCAGCATTATAAACATGAATGCGAATAGTTTTTATTTAGCCCGGAGAGCCGCCCCCATCAAGGGCTGCGTCATGCGGAAACACGGCCTGTCAAGCTGCGGCGCCAGGCCGCCAACTGCCACACACTTGATCAAAATCGCTTGCATTGTCCCCCGCTTTGCGCGACAATGAAACGTAATGATAATGATTCTCATTAAAACACTAGCAACAATGCTTTCCAGCACTAGTGTCTGTTCATCCTCCAGCCAGAAGGTGTATCAATGATTGTATGTGTCTGCAACAACATATCTGATCGTGAAATCCGTCAAGCCGTCGATCTTGGCCTGTCCAGCATGGCCGAACTGCGCCGCGACCTGGGCGTGGCCACCTGCTGCGGCAAATGCCACACATGCGCGCGGGAAGTGCTGAACGATCACCTGAACGCCACGGCAGTGCTGCAAGAAACCGTATTGATGCGAGCTGTACTGACAAACTAAAGAAAGCGATAACGCCATGACGATGATGCCCCCGCCCGTAACGGTGCAGGCCGTGCCGCAATTTGCCGACTTCGACAAGAAGCGCAACAAATTCGCGCCGCTGATGGCCATCGTCGTCCTGCACATCGCCGGCTTTTACGCCATCCAGAGCGGCCTGCTGAGCCGCGTGGTCACGGCGGCCATGCCGACCATCACCACCATCAGCATCATCGCCCCGCCCGCGCCACCGAAACCGCCGGCGCCGTCCGTACCGAAAACCGTGGAATTGAGCGCCCCCGTGCCGCGCGCCGTCATCCCGCCGCTGCCGCTGATCGCCGTGGCGCCGAGCGAACCGACGATCACGCCGCCGCAGCCGACGCGCGCCGAAGCGGCCCCCGTGGCCACCGCCGCGCCGACGGCGCCAGCGGCACCGTCGCCGACGCCACCGGCCCCGTCCGCGCCGCGCACCGTCAGCAGCGTCGAATACATCAAGGCGCCGCAGCTGATCTACCCGAACCTGTCGCGCCGCCTGGGCGAAAGCGGCACCGTGGTGCTGCGCATCCTGATCAATGAAAAGGGCTTGCCGGAGCAAATCCTGATCCACAAATCCACCGGCTACGGCAACCTCGACGAAGCGGGCCGCCAGGCCGCGCAGCGCGCGCTGTTCAAGCCGATGATCGAAAACGGCAAGCCCGTCCCGGTCTACGTGCTCGTCCCCCTGACCTTCCAACTGAGCTAGCCTTCCGGCGGCCACGGCGCCGCTGCCAGCCCGCAAGCACCGCACACAGTGCCCTGCTTGCTTTTTTGCGCCCTGTTTTCTGTACCAGTCAAGCAACTGCTTGTTTCAGTCTGCCAGCCTACATCCCCGGGCCAGGCAGACTTTTTTTTGCCCGCGCATTTGCGCAACTGCACCGCGAAGCGCACAGGGCAAGGCGCGACGGCGAAGACAGTACGAATGTACGGCGAGCCTAAGCAACGCCGCCATGCGCGTTTCGCGTTACATCTCCGCCCACATCCGCAGCAGATTGTGATAATGCCCCGTCAAGCCCACGGTGGCCGGCGAATCGCCGTGCTCGCCGCGCACGCTCTGGATGTTTTGATCAAGCTCAAACAGCATGCTGCGCTTCCAGTCCTCGCGCACCATGCTTTGCGTCCACAGGAAGGAGCAGATGCGCTCGCCGCTGGTGACGGGCAGCACCTGATGCACGCTGCTCGACGGATACACGATCACGTCGCCGGCCGGCAGTTTCACTTCATGCGTGCCATACGCATCGACCACCAGCAGTTCGCCGCCCTCGTATTCGTCCGGCTCGCTGAGGAACACGGTCGAGGAGACGTCGGCGCGCATCGACTGCATGCCGTTCTTCGGCGTGCGGATGGCGCCGTCGATGTGCAGGCCATAGTGCTCGCCGCCCGCATAGCTGTTGAAGAAGGGCGGCAGGATGCGCAGCGGCAGCACGGCGGCAAAGAACAGCGGGTTGGCCATCAGCGCGCGGCTGACGATTTCGCCGAGCTCCAGCGCCAGCGGCGAACCTTCGGCCAGCTGGCGGTTGCGCTTGACTTGCGCCCCTTGCGCGCCGACGCTGGCGCGCCCGTCGACCCAGTCCGTCTGCGCCAGGCGCTGGCGGAACTGCGTCACCTGTTCCGGCGTCAGCACGCCGGGTATATGCAGCATCATCTTGCTATCCTTTGTAGTGAATTTCCCGGTGATTATCGCATCGCCATCAGCGGCAAAGAATACGCAAAAGCAAGAATGGCGCAAACATTTTGCGCCGTTTCCACGCGACACCCCAAGTCCGCTGAACCTGCATGAAAGACCGCATGAACGCGAATGAGAATGGCCTTCATTTTCCTTAACAAATAAAAAACGGAAAAATAGAGCAATCCAGTTGAGAATGGGTTTTATTCGCACGATATTTACGTTAAAAAGACGGAAAAATGCCGTTTAGCACCGGAAACCGCCCCTATTTTGCGCTATCATGCGGGCATAGCGAAACCGGCCACCTGCGCGCCACCAGGCAGCCCTGCGCCACCCGGCAGTGAACGCCAGCAGCCTGCGGTTTCATCATCGAACGCGACACAGAACAAAGGAATTCCCATGAAGGGCGATAAAGAAGTCATCCGCATGCTCAACGCACAGCTCACCAACGAACTGTCGGCCATCAACCAGTACTTCCTGCATGCGCGCATGTACAAGCACTGGGGCCTGGAAAAGCTGGGCAAGAAGGAATACGAAGAATCGATCGGCGAAATGAAACACGCCGACAAGCTGATCGACCGCATCCTGATGCTCGACGGCCTGCCGAACCTGCAAGCGCTGCACAAGCTGCTGATCGGCGAAAACACGCCGGAAATGCTGGAATGCGACTTGAAGCTGGAACGCGCCGCGCACGCCACCGTCAAGGAAGGCATCGCCATCAGCGAAAAAGCGGGCGACTACGTCTCGCGCGACCTGTTCCTGATGATCCTGGAAGACACGGAAGAGCATATCGACTGGCTGGAAACGCAGATCGATCTGATCGCCAAGGTCGGTATCCAGAACTACCTGCAAAGCCAGATGGCGATTGAGGAGTAATTTCCTTAGTCAGGCGCAAAAAAACCGGCAACAGCCGGTTTTTTTTCGTCCGGGCCTTTATTGCGGCACGGTGTCCTTGAACGATTGCCGCTCGGACAGCTTGTCGAACAGGCGCGCCAGCGCCGGGTGATCGGCGCGCCAGTCGATTTCCGGGAAGCGGAAGCTGAGCCAGCCCAGGGTACAGCCCACGGCCACGTCGGCCAGCGTGTAATTCTTGCCGGCGCAATACGCGCTCTCGCCCAGGCGTGCCTCCAGCGCCGCCAGGCCAAGCGTGATTTTGTCGAGCTGGCGCGCGATCCAGGCCGCGCTTTGCTGCTCGGGCGGACGCTGCGTGCGCTCCAGGCGCACCAGCACGCCCGCGTCGAGGATGCCGTCGGCCAGCGCTTCCCAGTTCTTGATATCGGCCCGCTCGCGGCCATTGCCGCCGGCTGGCAGCAGCTTGCACACGGGCGTGAGCGTGTCGAGGTATTCGACGATGACTTTCGAGTCGATCAAGGTGCTGCCATCCTCCATCACCAGGCAAGGCACCTTGCCCAGCGGATTGGCCTGGGCGATGCGGGTTTCCGGCACCCACACGTTTTCCAGCTCGAAGACATAGTCGAGCTTTTTTTCCGCCAGCACGATACGGGCTTTGCGGACATACGGGCTGGCGAGGGAACCGATCAGTTTCATAGGTACTTTAAGGTAAAGGAGCAGCAAGCAGTATAGCATCGGCGGCAGCGGTGTTTGGCAGCGCGCGCCCGGCGCTCCCCGCAGTGTGGCAGGCATGCCGCATCGGGGCCGGATTCGGCCGGATTGCGGTGCGCCGGAGCCCGACGGACGGCTGGCAAGCCCCCAGCGGTGGTAAAATCGCCCTTTACTGTGGCGCCGTCAGTGTTGCTGTATTGCAATAGCCCTGCCCTCCCCGCGCGCCACACGCCAACCGTTTCTTTAACTTGCGTCCGCTCTCATGACTTCTACTACTCCGTATTCCACGCTGTCGGCCCTGTCTCCGCTCGATGGCCGCTACGCCAGCAAGACCGATCTGCTGCGCCCGATCCTGTCCGAAGCCGGTTTCATGCACCACCGCGTGAAAGTGGAAATCTCCTGGCTGCAAGCGCTGTCGCAAGCCGGTTTCGCCGAAATCAAGCCGTTCTCGGCAGAAGCGACCGCCCTGCTCGACAAGATGGCAGC
The DNA here is from genome assembly GCF_059423585.1 of Janthinobacterium sp. GW460-12-1-14-LB5. Classification (NCBI taxonomy): domain Bacteria; kingdom Pseudomonadati; phylum Pseudomonadota; class Betaproteobacteria; order Burkholderiales; family Oxalobacteraceae; genus Janthinobacterium; species Janthinobacterium sp. GW460-12-1-14-LB5. The sequence continues at coordinate 93,009 of NZ_JBWKYD010000017.1, forward strand.
GGACTTCTCGGAAGCCGACGCGGCCCGCATCAAGGCCATCGAAGCGGTCACCAACCATGACGTCAAGGCCGTCGAGTATTGGCTGAAGGAACAAGTGGCGGACGTGCCGGAACTGGTGGCGGCGTCGGAATTCATCCATTTCGCCTGCACCTCGGAAGATATCAACAACACTTCGCACGGCATGATGCTGAAAGCGGCCCGCGACGGCGTGATGCTGCCGGCCCTGCAAGGCTTGGTGACCAGGCTGACGCAGATCGCGCACGACAATGCGGACGTGCCGATGCTGTCGCGCACGCACGGCCAAACGGCCAGCCCGACCACCCTGGGCAAGGAATTCGCCAACGTCGTGGCCCGCTTGCAGCGCGCCGTGAAGCGCATCGAACAAGTGGAAATCCTCGGCAAGATGAATGGTGCCGTCGGCAACTACAACGCCCACCTGTCGGCCTACCCCGGCTTCGACTGGCCCGCATTCTCCAAGGACGTCATCGAACAGCGCCTGGGCCTGGTCTTCAACCCGTACACCATCCAGATCGAACCGCACGACTACATGGCCGAGCTGTTCGACGCCTTCGCGCGCGCCAACACGATCCTGCTGGACCTGAACCGCGACATCTGGACGTATGTCTCGCTGGGCTACTTCAAGCAAAAACTGAAAGCGGGCGAAATCGGCTCGTCGACCATGCCGCACAAGGTCAACCCGATCGACTTCGAAAACTCGGAAGGCAACCTGGGCCTGGCCAATGCCGTCCTGAAACATCTGTCGGAAAAACTGCCCGTCTCGCGCATGCAGCGCGACTTGACGGATTCGACCGTGCTGCGCAACATCGGCGTGGGCCTCGGCTACACCCTGCTGGCCTATGACAGCTGCCTGCGCGGCCTGAACAAGCTGGAAGTGAACCATGCGCGCCTGGCGCAAGACCTGGACGCCACCTGGGAAGTACTGGCCGAGCCCGTACAAACGGTGATGCGCCGCTACGGCATCGAAAACCCGTACGAGCAGCTGAAAGAATTGACGCGCGGCAAGGGCATCTCGAAAGAGGCGCTGCAAACCTTCGTCAACGGCCTGGCCATCCCGCAGGATGCCAAGGACGTGCTCTTGACCATGACGCCGGGCAACTACATCGGTATCGCGGCGCAGCTGGCCAAAGCCATCTAAGCCACAATCTGTACCTGGATCAAGCAGATCCACTCCCGCGGGGCGGCCAGCACACAAATGCTGGCCCCCCCGCAGTTTTTCCGGCACTCTTTCTTGTAGAATCTGCAGCACGCAGCGCAATTTGCTTTTCTTTGGTATATTAGGCCGAATTAGTCCTAATGCGTACTACATTCAAGAAAGCCGCCGATGCAACGCTACACCACCACCGCCATCATCCTGCACTGGCTGACCGCCCTGCTGATCATCAGCGCCTTCGTCATGGGCCTGGTCATGACGGACATTCCCGGCCTGACGCCCACCAAGCTCAAATATTTCTCCTGGCACAAATGGCTGGGCGTGACCGTGCTGGCCATCGCCGCCATCCGCCTGCTGTGGCGCAAGGCCAACGTGCCGCCACCGCACCCGGCCAGCATGGTTGCCTGGCAAAAAAAGGCGGCCGACGCCATGCATGTGCTGCTGTACATCCTGATCTTCGCCGTGCCCATCTCCGGCTACCTGTACACCCTGGCCGCCGGCGTGCCCGTGGTCTACCTTGGATTATTCCAGTTGCCCGTGATCATGGCGCCGAACCCGGAACTTAAGCCGCTCTTAAAAGAAATTCATTATGTTCTGAACATGACGATGGCCGCCGCCGTGGCCGCCCATGTGCTGGCGGCGCTGAAGCATCAATTTATCGACAAAGATGGCGTACTGAAACGCATGCTGCCGTAACACCGACTTCACCCTTGCTCACTGAAACTCCAGGAAAAATAAGATGAAAACCACCCAACGCATCGTCCTCGCTTCCCTGCTGGGCCTGTCCGTGGCCGCCACCGCCGCCACCCTGCTGAAAGTCGATCCCGCCAAGACCAGCGTGTCGGCCGTGTTCAAGCAGATGAACGTGCCCGTGGAAGCGAAATTCAAGAAATTCAATATCGCCATCGATTACAACCCGGCCACGCCGGACGCTTCGAAGGCGTCGGTGGAAATCGAAACGGCCAGCATCGATATCGGCGATCCGGAATACAACAAGGAAGTGGCCAAGAAAGAATGGTTCAACTCGGCCCAGTTCCCGAAAGCTACCTTTGTCTCGAGCAGCATCAAGGCCGCCGGCGCGGGCAAGCTGACGGTCAGCGGCAAGCTGAGCATCAAAGGCAAGACCACGGACGTGACCTTCCCCCTGACGGTGAAGGCCGATGGCGGCAAATACGCGTTTGACGGCGCCCTGCCGATCAAGCGCCTGACCTACAACATCGGCGAAGGCGAGTGGAAAGACACGAGCATGGTTGCCGACGAGGTCACGATTAAGTTTCATGTTTCTGCTCAGTAATCGCCACACCCCTTGTTCAACCTTAGGATATTCATGACATTCAAGCATTTGATGATCGCCGTGCTGGCAGCCGCCGGCGCGGGTTCGGCCATGGCCGCTACCGACACCTACAACCTCGACCCGACGCACACCTTCCCCAGCTTCGAAGCCGATCACATGGGCATGTCCGTGTGGCGCGGCAAGTTCAACAAGACCAAGGGTACCGTCACCCTGGACCGTGCCGCCAAGACGGGCAGCCTGGACCTGGTGATCGATGCCGATTCGATCGATTTCGGCCTGGACGCCATGAACACGCACGCGAAAAAAGCGGACATGTTCAACGTCGAGAAATTCCCGGCAATCACCTACAAGAGCAAGTCGTTCAAGTTCAACGGCGATCAATTGGTGGAAGTCGATGGCGAACTGACCCTGCTGGGCGTGACCAAGCCCGTCAAATTGAACGTGAGCAAGTTCAAGTGCATCATGCACCCGCGCTACAAGCGTGAAGTGTGCGGCGCCGATGCCAGCGCGGAATTCAAGCGCAGCGACTTTGGCCTGAACTACGGCATGCCGGCGTTCTCGCCGGAAGTCAAGCTGGCCATCCAGGTGGAAGCGATCAAGGCCGACTAAACACGACCTTGCCGCATGACAAGCCCGCCTCGCTGCCCGCAGCCAGGCGGGCTTTTGCATGCGCCATGCGAATCCGCTGGACTTTTCTATCGTGCGGCATCAGTATCAATTTGCCATGACGTGCAAGCCGCACCGCTCTGGCACAACCACTCACCCAACGTGCGGAGGACTACATGAATTTCATAATCTGGATCGTTATTGGCGGCGTCATCGGCTGGCTGGCCAGCATGGTCATGAAAACCGATGCGCAACAGGGCATCTTCCTCAATATCGTCGTCGGCATCGTCGGCGCCTTCCTGGGCGGCTGGCTGCTGGCGCCGCTGTTCGGCACGGGCACCATCAATAGCGACAATTTCAGCCTGTCTTCGCTGCTCGTTTCGTTCCTGGGCGCCGTGATCCTGCTCGGCATCGTCAATCTTTTGCGCCGCGGCAAAATACGCTAGACCAGCAACACACGGTCCATCACGAGGAGGCCGGGCCGCGCAAGCGTCCGGCCTTTTTTTATTGCCGCCAGGACATGTATGGACAATACCACAGCCGCAGCACGGAAAAATGCGTCCTGGCAGCCAGTTTCTGCCCCTGCAGCGCCGAGAATAGTGCCATTTAAGCAATCGACTACAAACATGCTCCCCGGAAAATGTGATTGACTAGTGCCGGTTCGATACGGATACTCTATGTCGCCCGCTGCACAATCAGCGGGTACTCCGCTGATTCCGACTTCCCTACAATGTAAAAGAACAGAACTCGAATGAAAAAATCTCTAATCGCGCTCGCCATCCTGAGCAACTTCGCACACGCCGATGAAGGCATGTGGATGCCCCAACAGCTGCCACAAGTAGCCAAGGAACTGAAAGCCGCCGGACTGAAACTCGATCCGGCTACCCTGACCAAGCTGACCGAGTTCCCCATGGGCGCCATCGTCAGCCTGGGCGGTTGCTCGGCCTCGTTCGTTTCGCCGCAAGGCCTGGTTGCCACCAACCACCATTGCGTCTACAACAGCGTGGCGGTCAATTCGACCAAAGAGCGCGATTTGCTGGCCAACGGTTTCCTGGCCAAGACGTTCGCTGAAGAACTGCCGGCCGCCCCAGGCAGCCGCATCTTCGTCACCTCGGCCGTGACCAATGTCAGCGACAAGATCATCAGCTCCGACGTGGCCAAGCTGCAAGGCAAGGCGCGCATCGATGCGATCGAGAAAAACCAGAAGAAACTGGTCGCCGAATGCGAAAAAGAAGCGGGCTTCCGCTGCACCGTGTCGAGCTACTACGGCGGCCTGGAGTTCTACCTGATCAAGCAACTGGAAATCCGCGACGTGCGCCTGGTGCACGCGCCTCCGGCCGGCGTGGGCAAATTCGGCGGCGACACGGACAACTGGATGTGGCCGCGCCACACGGGCGACTACGGTTTCTACCGCGCCTATGTCAGCAAGGACGGCAAAGCTGCCGACTTCAGCAAGGACAACGTGCCTTACCAGCCAAAACACGTGCTGAAACTGGCCAAGGATGGCTTGAAAGAAGGCGATTTCGTCATGGCGCTGGGCTATCCTGGCCGCACCAATCGTCACCGCCTGCCATCGGAAGTGGCGTTCACGTTTGACTGGAACTACCCGGCCTTCGTGAAAGCGTCGGGCGAAACCCTGGCCATCATCGCGCGCGAAACCAAGGACAACAAGGATGTGGCCCTGAAATACGCAGGTCAGGTGGCCGGCGTGAACAATTACTACAAGAACCGCCAAGGCATGCTCGATTCCTACGCCGGCAGCGACTTCCTGGCGCGCAAGACGACGGAACACGAAGCCCTGAAAACCTGGGTCAACGCCAATCCTGCCCGCAAGGCGGAATTTGCCGCCGACATCGAGCAAGTGGAAAAGCTGATCGCCGAGCGCGATGCCGACACCAAGCGCGATTTCTTCCTCAGCTACGCACAGCCGCGCCTGCTGAACACGGCACGCAGCCTGTACCGCCTGTCCAACGAAGGCACCAAGGCCGATACGGAACGCAAGTCCGGCTACCAGACGCGCGATTTGCCGCGCCTGACCTCGAGCGTCACGTCAGTCGAGCGCACCTACGATGAAAAAGTCGACAAGGCGCTGGTACTGAACAGCCTGACCAAGTACGCCGCGCAACCGGCAGCACAGCGCCGCGCCAGCTTCGACGCCGCCATCGGCATCAAGGATGGCATGTCGCCAGCCGAGCTGTCCGCCACCCTGGACAAACTGTATGCGGGCAGCAAGCTGGCCGACAAGGAAGAACGCGCAGCCTGGCTGAAACGCACGCCTGCCGAATTCCAGGCCAGCAAGGACAGCTTCATCCAGGCAGCCGTCGCCATGTATCCGGATTCGCTGAAAAACGAAGCGGAAGACGAAGAACTGGCAGGCAAGATCCAGCAAGCCTACGCCAACTACATGAAAGCCAAGATCGCCTTCATGAAGAGCAAGGGCCAAGCCGTCTATCCTGACGCCAACAGCACCCTGCGCGTAACGTTCGGCAAAGTTGCCGGCCGTGACCATGGCGCCGACGGCACCACCTGGACCGCTTTCACCACCGTCAATGGCGTCGTTGCCAAAGCCACGGGCGAAGGTGAGTTCAATGCACCAGCGAAACAACTGGCCGCGATCAAAGCCAAGGACTTCGGCAAATTTGTCGATCCGAAGCTGAAAACCGTGCCGGTCGACTACCTGGCGACCCTGGACATCACCGGCGGCAACTCCGGTTCGGCAGCCCTGAATTCGAAAGGCGAATTCATCGGCCTGGCCTTCGACGGCACCTTGGACTCGATCATTTCCGACTGGGACTACAACAAGGCCAACACCCGTTCGATCCAGGTCGACCTGCGCTACATGCTGTGGAACATGAAACACATCGACCACGCAGATAACCTGCTGAAAGAAATGGGCGCTGAATAACAAAAAGCAATAACCCGGCAACGGGCGCTTTAGCCTGAGCCACTCCTGCGGGAGTGGCTTTTTTTTGCCTAGCGTTTTACCTTGGCAAAGCGGTAAGGCACGGCTTGCTCCTCGCCAAACACTGGCGCGCGGCCACTTCCCAGCGGCAACATCACCCTCCGGCCATCCTGCAGCAGCAAGGCCAGGTCGGCGCCGGGAAAGCGCTGCGCCAGCAACGGATAGGCTTGCCGTTCGATGTGGGCGGCGGGAATCACGATGCGGTAATCGGCCTCGCCAAAGTCCAGCAGCAGCGCGGGCATCTCATCCGGCCCCGGCAGTGCCGTGATGCGCAGGCGCGTGCTGCCCTTGATCAACTCGAAGGCCGCCCATACTGGCAAGGCACGCTGCAGCGTGCCGACCCGCAACTGCGGCGCCTGGCCCGCCTCCGCCGACGTCAGCAAGACGTCAGGCATCTGCTCGGACGCCGCTCCATCAACGGCCAGCAGCCAGCCCCGGTAGCGTATCAGCGCCCCCTGTGCGGCGGCCGTCACGGAGCCGCCCTGCGCCACGGGCTCCTTGCCCGCCGGCAAGCGCAACGGCGCCGCCTGTGCCGCCAGGCCTATCCCCCACACCAGCGCCGCCATCGCTGCCATCGCCGTCTTGCCCATGCCGCCTCCATCCTTGCACCTGAAACGTATTCATAACACAAGTCCGGCGATCGCCTCCTGTTGCGCATCAAGGCAAGAGCGCCGGTGCTACAATTGGCCCCTAGCGGGCGTACTTACCCAGCGCGCCTTCCCCCTCCCAGACTCAGACCGCTATGCCACCAGACTTGCGCACGACCTACGAACTCGGTAACCACAACCAGACCACGACCTGGCTGGAATGCATCACCTTCTATCAAGATCTCGCCGCACGCTATCCGCAGGTGCTGCACTTCGAACAGATCGGCCTGTCCGATTCGGGCGTGCCCATCCACGCTGGCGTCGTCAGCGCGGACGGCGTGTTTGACCGCGAGCAAATCAAGCGCGCGGGACGCACCGTGTTCTTCAACAATAACGGCATCCACCCGGGCGAACCGGAAGGCATCGACGCCTGCATGGCCATCGTGCGCGACCTCTGCACGCAGCCGGAGCGCCTGGAGGCGCTGGGCAGCACCGTGCTGCTGTTCATTCCGATCTACAACGTCGATGGCAGCCTGAACCGCGCAAATACCTCGCGCGTGAACCAGGATGGCCCGGAGCAATTCGGTTTCCGCGGCAACAGCCGCCACCTGGACTTGAACCGCGATTTCATCAAGTGCGACAGCCTGAACGCGCAAGTGTTCAACCGCCTGCTGGCCAGCTGGGATCCGGACGTGATGGTCGACACGCACACGTCGAACGGCGCCGACTACCCGTACACGATGACCCTGATTCACACGCAGACGGATAAGCTGGGCAATGGCCTCGGTCCCTTCCTGCAAGACACCATGCTGCCGCACATCTTTGCACACATGGAACAGGCCGGCTGGCCCACGTGCCCGTACGTGAACCCCGTCAAGGACAGCCCGGACCACGGCATCGCCGAATTCCTCGAAGTGCCCCGTTTCTCGACCGGTTTTGCGGCCTTGCATCACGTCATCGGTTTCATGCCGGAAACGCACATGCTGAAACCGTTTGCCGACCGCTACGCGTCCATGCGCGCCCTGCTCGACATCACGATGGCGTTCACGGTCAAACACGGCGAACAGATCAAGCAACTGCGCGCGCAAGCCAAGGCAGCGGGACGCACGCAAGCCGAGTGGCCGATCCACTGGAGCATGAACGAGGAACAACCGTCGACCTTCCCCTTCAAGGGCTACGCGGCCAAATACACGGCTAGCGTGCTGGGCGACTACCAGCGCCTGTCCTACGACCGCTCGCAGCCGTGGGAACGCGACATCGCTTACTACAACCGCTTCGATGCGGACGTCACCGTGGCCGCACCGAAAGCCTATGTCGTGCCGCAAGCCTGGCGCGAAGTGATCGAGCGCCTGCGCTGGAACGGCGTCGAAATGCACCGCATCACCGCCGAACAGACGCTAACGGCGCGTTACTACCACATTGCCAACGTCGGCACGCGGGCCACGGCCTACGAAGGCCACATGTTCCACGATACGGTGGAAGTGGAAGCGCGCACGGGCCAGTTCACCGTGCAGGCGGGCGATTATGTGATCAGCCTGGACCAGGATAACGCGCGCTACGCCGTGGAAACGCTGGAACCGCAGGCGCACGACAGCTTCTTCCGCTGGGGCTTCTTCAACAGCGTGCTGGAGAAGAAAGAAGCGTTTTCCAATTACGTCTTCGAAGACATGGCGTCGGAACTGCTGCGCGACGAGCCGGCGCTGGCGGCCAAATTTGCCGATTGGAAAGCAGCCAACCCGGCCCTGCTGAGCAACCAGGAAGCCGTGCTCGACTTCATTTTTGAGCACTGCCAGCGCTTTGCCGAGCCCGAGTGGCGGAGATATCCTGTCATTGCCCTGATGTAAATCAAGGCTGTAGCGACTGCAACATCCTGGCGCCGCATCGGAGACCCCGGTGCGGCGCCTCTTTCTGTGCCCTACCCACAAGGTAATCCCATGCACTACGCACTGAACCTGCGCACCTTTATTTACAGCCATTATTTTTACCTGGGCTTGCGCGTGGCCATCGGCCTGGTCGGCCTGGCCTTGCTGGTCCAGGAAATCAGCGACAGCGCCACCGCCATGACGGTGTGCATCGGCGCCCTGTGCACGACCCTGATGGACATGCCCAGCCCCCTGCGCCACAAGTTCAACGAGATGCTGGCTTCCGTCCTGCTGTGCAGCGCCGTCACCTTGTTGATCAGCCTGTGCGGGCCCGTGCAATGGCTGCTGATGACGGTGCTCGTCCTCGTCAGTTTTCTCGCCAGCATGATGGTGGTGTACGGCAAGAAATCCATGCCCTTGCAGCTGGCCGCCCTGTTCATCATGACCATGTCGATGGAACACCAGATGACGTGGCAGCAATCGTTCCACCATGCAGGCCTGTTCATGCTGGGTGGTTTGATCTATCTGGCCTATGCCATGGCCATCGCCTGGGTCTTGCGCCACCGCATCAAACAGCAAGTGCTGGCCGAAGCCCTGTTCGAACTGGCCGCCTACATCGACATCAAGGCCGATTTCTACGACACGCGGTTCAATTTGACGGAGCAGTTCAACAAGCTGGTGCGCCATCAAAGCATCCTGGCCGACCGCCAGCAAGCGTCGCGCGACCTGATTTTGCGCAGCCACAAGAACAGCAAGGATGCCATCGTGGTGCAGGTGCATGTGTGCATGCTGGATTTATATGAACTGATCCTGTCCACGCACACGGATTACGCGCTGCTGCGCCAGCACCTGGCCGACTCGGACGTGCTCAAATCCCTGCATGACCTGGCCTACAAGGCGGCGCGCGACATCGAATCCGTGGCGTATGCCGTCACGCGCAAGCGCGCCTCGTATGCGCAGATCAGCTATGACAAGGAATGGGCCGCCATCGAGGCGGAAATCGCCCGCCTGCACGCACAAGGAGACAATGCGCAGGAAGCGCTGGCCACCCTGCGCGCGCAGCGCAACAAGATCCGCGCCATTCTGAAAATGATCGCCGAGCTGCACCTGGCGACGCAAAAAGTCTATGCCGACGTGCCATTCTGGAGCGGCGCGGACATGGCGCCGTTCTTGTCGCAGCAGAAATACGAACTGAAGACTCTGCTGGCGAATCTGCGCCTGGATTCGCCCGTGTTCCGCTTCGCCCTGCGCGTGTCGATGGCCATCTCGGTGGGGTTGCTGATCGGCCACTGGCTGCCGTATGCGGCCCACAGCTACTGGATCGTCTTGACCATCGTCATCATCCTGCGCCCCACGTTCAGCATGACGCGCCAGCGCCGCGCCGACCGCATCATTGGCACCATCATCGGCTGCGTGGTCACGGCTATCGTGATCCGCTTCGTGCACAGCAATATCGTGCTGATGGCCATCTTGTTCCTTTCCATCGTCGCCACGCCTACCTTCATCTATCTGCGCTACCGCTACACGGCCATCGCCGTGAGCCTGATGATTCTGTTGCAAATGCATCTGGTGGCGCCCAGCAACCCGAACCTCGTCAGCGAGCGTTTGATCGATACCCTGATCGGCGCGGCGGTGGCCACCGTGTTCAGCTTCGTGCTGGCCAATTGGGAATACCAGAGCCTGCCGCGCCTCGTGCGCCAGGTGCTCAACGTCAACCTGTCGTATATGCAAGCCAGCTTCGAGTTACTGCAGGGAAAATGTTTCGACGATTTCGCCTACCGCATCGAGCGCAAGCGCCTGATGGACAGCCTGGCCGCGCTCAGCTCGGCGCTGGTGCGCATGCTCGACGAACCGGCCAGCAAGCAGCGGGCCGTGGAAGACATCAACCTGTTCATCGTGCAAAATTACTTGCTGGTGGCCCACGTGGCGGCGCTGCGCTCGATCCTGGGGCGCCATGCCAGCCAGCTGCCCGTCGCGCCCGTCAACGCCTTGCTCGGCCACAGCCACACGCAAGTGTGCCTGACCCTGTCGCGCGCGCTGGAGCAACTCGACGACAAGGCCGCCATCAGCGCACCGCAGGCTACCGCTGCCGCACCGCCCGTCAGCGACGTGGCCTGGTCTGGCTGGCCGCTGGTCAAAAGGCGCATCCGATTGTTGCAGGCGGATGCGGACAAGATCGTGGTACATAGTGCGGCGATCGTGCATATTGTGGCACCACGCTAAGCCTGCGCAACTTACTTCAAATATTGTTCAAACCAGCCGATGGTACGTTTCTGCAAGTCGCGCTGGTGCTCGGGCTTGCGGAAGGAATGGCCTTCGCCGTCATAGATGAACAGGCTGGACGGCACGCCCATGGCGCGCAAGCCATGCCAGAATTCCAGCGACTGGGCGGCCGGCGTTTCCACGTCGCGCTCGCCCACATAAATCAGGGTCGGCGTCCTGGCCGCCTTGATCGATTCGATGGGCGAGGCACGGCGGTAGACGTCCGGCGTGTCATACGCGGAGGCGCCAAAGAACGGGATCATCCACTGATTGATGCCGTTCTGGCCGTAATAACTGATCCAGTTCGACACGCCCGCGCCGGCCACGGCCGCCTTGAAGCGGTCGCTGTGCGTGACGCCCCACATGGTCATGAAGCCGCCATACGAATGGCCGATCAAGCCCAGGCGCTGGCCATCGATGGGCGCCACTTTTTGCGCGGCATCAATACCGGCCAGGATGTCGCGCCAGTCGCCGCCGCCAAAGTCCGCCATATTGGCGCGCGTAAATGCCTGGCCCTGGCCAAAACTGCCGCGCGGATTGGGCAGGAAGACAAAATAGCCCTTTTGCGTCAATTCGTGGATCAGCGTGCTCGCCGCGACGTAACGGGGCGAGGCGGCCGCGCCGGGCCCGCCATGCACGTTGACGATCATCGGGTAGCGCTTGCCTGCGTCCGCCTTCAACGGCCCCAGCAGCCAGCCCTGCACCTTGTATTGCTCATTGCTCCAGCCCACATTCTGCACCGTCAGTTGCGGCGCAAAGCCGTCATTGTCGCGCGTAATCTTTTTCAGCTGGCCCACCGATCCCGCCACCAGATAACTGGCGTGCGTAAAGTCTTCCTGTGCCGCCGCCGCTTGCAAGCCATCGGCGCTGAACGACAGACGGCCATCGCTGCCGCCGCTGCTGAGCTCACCGAGCAGCACCGGCCGGGCCGGGCCGCTTTGCGCATCGACGGGCACCAGCGCCAGCTGCGAGTCGATCAGGGCCGTTGCCAGCAAGCCGGCGCCGCGCCAGACGACGCCATTGAAGGTGCCGCGGTAATCGGGCGTGAGATTGCGCGGCGTGCCGCCGCCCAGCGGGACGGTATAAATATCGCCGCCGATGGAGCCGAAATCGCTCATCAGGCCGCCGATGAAGGCTACCGTCTTGCCGTCCGGCGAGACCGACGGCAAGTTCAGCTGCATGGCCGGCGCCGCGATCACGCGCAGGGCGCCCGTGTCGCCGTCAATATGGCTGAGCTTGGCAACCCACCAGTTGCTGTCGCCATTGCCTTGCGCGCTGGTGGCGACAAAACCGCGGCCATCGGGCGTCCAATTATATTCATACACATAGGTGTCGGCGGGTGACAGCAAGCGCAGCTCGCCGCCGCTGACCGGCACGACGGCGATGCGCTGGGCATCGTCTTCGCTGCCCACTTCGCCCACCTGGCGCGCACCCGCTTCGACGGCACCCGCCAGCTTGCGCGCGCCCACCGTGGCCAGCAGCGCCAGCTGCTGGCCGTCAGGCGACCAGCGTGCCGTGCTGGCCACGCCTTTGATACTGGTCAACACGCGCGCCTGCGCCTGTGTCATTGTGGCCAGGTACAGATGCGCCGTGCCCGCCTTGGCGTCGTAGCCGACAAAGGCCAGTTGCCGGCCATCGGGCGACCAGCTGGGCTTGTCGTAGGAACACACGGCGCACGGGTCGAATTGCTGCACGATGGTGCCGTTGGCGGCGTCGCGCACGACGATGGCCGCATGCGGACGCTGCGGCTGTGGCTGTTCCGCCCTGCTCGACTCGATGGCGGCGATGCGCTGCCCATTGGCCGACAGGGCGACGGCGCGGTAATCGCGCAATGCCGGCTCGGCTGCAGGAGCGGCCTGCGCCGCGATGCCCAGAAGACTGCTTGCCAGCAAGCCGCAAGCGGCCAGATCAGTTATTTTCATCATGTAAATTCCGGTTAGAAATAAAAAAAACCGCCGGCAAGCGCGGCGGTTTTGGATGGAACAGGCTGCATTAGCGGGTCTTTTTGCCCAGGTGCGAATGCCGCATGCTGTACAGGAAATAGATGGCCACCGTGACCGCCATCCACACGCTGAACACGACAAACGTCGTATGCGGCAAATCGCGCATGATGTACAGGCAAGCCAGTACGCTCAGGCCAGGAATCACGTACGGCCCGAACGGCACGCTGAAGCCTTCGATGCGGTTGGCGCCCTGCTTGTGGCGCAGCACGGGCACGGCGATCGAGACCACCATGAAGGCCGTCAGGGTGCCGATGCTGACCATATCCCACAAATAGGTCGCATCGACGGAACCGGCCACCACGGCCACCACCAGGCAGACGATGATGGTATTGCTGACCGGCACCAGGGTGCGCGGGTGGATCTTCTGGAACGATTTCGGGATCAGGCCGTCGCGGCTGACGGCAAACAGGATGCGCGTCTGGCCGTAGATCGTCACCAGGGTCACGCTGAAGACGGAAATGACGGCGCCGGCCGACAGCACCAATGCGGGCCAGGTCTTGCCCGTGACGTTTTGCAGGATCACCGCCAGGCCCGCTTCCTGGCCTTCGAACAGCTTCGCCTGTTGCGCGCCGAGGGCGGCCACGGCCACCAGCAGGTAAAACACGGTGACGATGAGCAAGGCGCCGAGGATGCCGCGCGGCACATTGCGCGTGGGATTTTTCACTTCATCGCCTGCCGTCGCCACCGTATCGAGGCCGATGAAGGAGAAGAAGACTGTGCCGGCCGCCGCCGTGACGCCCGTCATGCCGGCAAAGCCCTTGCTATTGTCGGTATTAAAGAAGGGGAAGAAATTGTCTGCGTTAAAACCGGAAAACGCGATGACGATGAAAAACACGAGGATCGCCAGCTTGATGATGACCATGATGGCGTTCATCAGCGCCGATTCCTTGGCGCCGCGCAGCAGCAGGAAGCCGCACATGCAGATCAAAAAGATGGGCGGCAAGTTGATGTGGCCGGCATGAAACTCCATGCCATGCGGGCCGGAAACGATCATCGGCGTGCGCAGCATCTCGGGGATATGCCAGCCGAAGGCATTTTCCAGGAAATTATTCAGGTAGGACGACCAGCCGATGGCCACGGCACTGCCCGCCAACCCGTATTCGAGCAGCAGACAGGCGGCCATGATGAAGGCAAGAAACTCTCCCACGGTGGCGTAGGCAAACGAATACGAGGAGCCGGAGGCGGGGATGCGGAACGACAATTCCGCATAACACAAGGCCGTCAGGCCGGCCGTGATGGCGGCGATCAGGAAAGACAGGACGACCGAGGGGCCCGCCTTGGGGACGGCCTCGACCATGGTAAAGAAAATGCCCGTGCCGATGGTGGCGCCGACGCCGATCATGGTGAGGGAAAACAGGCCGATGGAGCGGCTCAAGCCGCTGCTGCTGAGGCCTTCACCATATTCGACCGTGGTATCGATCGGCTTGGTGCGGCAAAGTTTCTGGACCAGGGTTTGGCTCACTAGCATTCCTTTATGAGGCATACGTATTTTCGTACGACGGGTAAAAACAAATAGCGCTCCGGCCCTACCTGGCAAAAAACCGGAAAGATCGCGTCCATTTTTCAAAACTAAGCGATTATAGGGCTTTCACCGGCTCAGCTAAACAGAACTTTGATGCAAGGAAACAACGCCAGTCGTGCGCCAGCAAACCCGCAACAGTGCTGGCGCAGAAGAAATTGCTTCCATGAAAGAAGAAGCGCGCCGCTGCAGGGGCAGGGGCGCGCTTTTGACTCAGCTCAACTACGCTGGCTTACTTCTTGACGTGTGGCGCATCGGCCGGCGGCCAGCCTGCCTCGTAGCCTTGCGGCACGTCGTCGCGGCGGTCTTTCGGCGCCAGACCCAGCACGTAGTACAGCACCGTCAGCAGGATCAGCCAGGCTGGTCCCACCATCAGGGCGATGCGCGTATCGGGGAAATACGCCATCAGGCCGATCACCAGCGCCAAGAAGGCCAGCGAAATCCAGGAACCATACGGCGCGAACGGCATGCGGAAGGCCAGGTTCTTGATTTCCAGCGGCGTCAAGGTCTTGCGGAACTGGATGTGCGTGACCAGGATCACGCCCCAGGTCCAGACGGCGCCGAAGGTGGAGATCGAGGTGACCCAGATAAACACTTTTTCCGGCACCAGGTAATTCAGCAGCACGCCCAGCAGCAGGGCAAACACGGACACCAGGATGGCGCGGCGCGGCACGCCGCTGGCCGTCGTTTCCGCAAACGCCTTCGGCGCCTGGCCTTGCAGCGCCAGGTTGTACAGCATGCGGCCCGTGCTGAAGATGCCGCCATTGCACGACGACAAGGCTGCCGTCAGCACGACGAAGTTGATGATGCCGGCGGCCGTCTTGATGCCCAGGCGTTCGAACGTCATGACGAACGGGCTGCCGGTGGTGCCGATTTCATTCCATGGGTAGATCGACAGGATGACGAACAGCGCGCCGACATAGAAAATCAGGATGCGCCAGAACACGGAATTGATGGCGTCCGGGATCGATTTCTTCGGGTTCGCCGCTTCGCCGGCCGTCAAGCCGATCATTTCCACGCCCAGGTAGGCAAACATCACCATCTGCAGCGACATCAGCACGCCCTGCGCGCCGTTCGGGAAGAAACCGCCATGCGTCCACAGATTCGAGATGCCGACGGCCACGCCGCCGTTACCCAAACCGAAGATGATCATGCCCGTGCCGCCGACGATCATCAGGATGATGGTGACCACCTTGATCAGGGCAAACCAGAACTCGAACTCGCCATACGCTTTCACGGCCAGCAGGTTGATGGCGCCCATGGAACCCAAGGCTGCCAGGGCCCAGATCCAGCGCGGCACGTCGGGGAACCAGATGCCCATGTAGATGGCGACGGCGGTAATTTCTGCCACGCACGTGACCAGCCACAGGAACCAGTAGTTCCAGCCCGTCAGATAGCCTTGCAGGGGGCCCAGGTAGTCCTGGGCATAGCGGCTGAAGGAGCCGGCAACCGGGTTGTGCACGGCCATTTCGCCCAGTGCGCGCATGATCATGAAGATGACCGCGCCACCGATGATGTACGACAGCATGATGCCGGGACCGGCCATCTTGATGGCGTTGCCGGAACCCAGAAACAGGCCCACGCCAATTGCCGCACCCAGCGCCATCAGGCGAATCTGCCGCTCGCCCAGGCCGCGGTGCAAGCCTTGTTCACTCGTTTTCATTACGTGTCTCCGTTTTTTTCTTGAATACACCGATCCCTCCACCCCAATGGCGGTTCCGCTCTTGCTGGAAAGGAGGAAAAGGCGAGCCGGCGGTTATCGCCGGCATGCTCATGTGGTCAGGCTACTGCGTCAGGCCAGTTCAGCGATCAGCTCGATTTCGACGCAAGCGCCCAGCGGGATTTGCGCCACGCCAAAGGCGGAGCGGGCGTGCTTGCCGCTGTCGCCGAAGACTTCGACGAACAGTTCCGAGGCGCCATTGGTCACCAGATGCTGTTCCGTGAAGTCGGAAGTGGAATTGACCAGGCTCATGACCTTGACGATGCGCTTGACTTTGCTCAAGTCGCCGCCGCAGGCGTCTTGCAAAGTGGCGATCAGTTCGATGGCGATGCCGCGCGCGGCGATCTTGCCTTCTTCCGTGGTGACGTCCTTGCCCAGCTGGCCAACCCAGACCTTGCCATCCTTCTTGGCCAGGTGGCCGGACAGGAAGACGGTGTTGCCCGTGCGGGCATGCATCACGTAGGCGGCAGCTGGCGCGGCAACGACTGGCAGTTCAATGTTGAGGGCTTTGAGTTTTTCGTAAAACGACATGCTATTTCTCCAAGAAAACAATATAAGCGAAACCGAAATTCATGCACGGCAGGGCACGCAGGAGGACGCCCTGGCAGCGCGGTAGTGACCGACAACAGTGCCAGATTAAACGTCATCATATTGGTGAACCAGCAGTTTTAGTTCACAAATAGGCCCGGTTATTCAGTGGATTATACCGACAATCAAACAAAATTCAGCATCAGTTCATGAAGCATGCTCTACAGGCATCGAGCGTGACTTTTTTCATTAAATTGTCACTTGTGCAATGTCAAGCCCTCGGGGTCAAGATTTATCGCCTGCAAAAATGACTGGTCGTGCGAAACCACAAGTAACGCCCCCTGGTATTGCAGCAGCATCTGCTCCAGCGCCTGCAGGCTGGCCAGGTCCAGATGATTGTCCGGTTCGTCGAGCAGCAGCAGTTGCGGCGGCGCCTGCGCATACAGTTCGGCCGCCAGCGCCACCTTCATGCGCTCGCCGCCGCTGAGCAAACGGCTGGGCATGGTGGCGCGCGCGCCGGCGATGCCCAGCAGCGCCAGCCGCGTGCGCAGCTCGCCTTCCGGCACGATGCTGTTGCGTGTCTGCAAGCGCTGCACGGCGCTGCGCTCGCCGTCTTGCAGTCCCGCATGCTGGTCCAGCCAGGCCACCCGCGCATGGCAGCGCAACTCGCCGCTGGCGGGCGCCAGCTGCCCGGCGATCACGCGCAGCAGGGTCGACTTGCCGCTGCCATTGTCGCCCGTCACGGCCAGGCGGCGCGGCCCGCTCAAGACCAGGTTCACAGGCAGCGCCTGGCCATGCGGCATGACCAGCTCGCGCAGCTCCAGGATCAGCTTGCCGTTCGGCACGGCGCTGTCGGGCGCCAGCAGCAGCCGCTCCGTCTCGGGCGCACAGCGGGCGCTGGCATCCATCACGCGCTGCTGGCGCGCCTGCTGCGCCTCTTGCGCGCGCACGCGCAGCTTGCCCTGGCTATCCTGGCTTTTCTCCTTTTTCGCGTCCAGCAGCAGCTTGCTCTGGTTGCCTTCGCGCCCTTCCCTCTCGCCGCGTCCGACACGGCGCTGCTGGCGCTCGGCCTGCTGCTGCGCTTCGCGCTGCTCGCGTCGGGCACCGGCCTTTTCCGCCTGCAGGGCGGCAGCAAAACCGGCCTGCTCCAGCGCGCGCTGCTGCGCATACAGCGCGTAATTGCCGCCATAGCTGCACAAGCCCTGCGGCGACAGCTCGACGATTGCATCGACGTGCTGCAGCAAGCCGCGGTCATGGCTGATCAGCAACAAGCCGCCAGGCCAGCGCGCCATCTGCGCCACCAGGCGGGCGCGTTGATGCGCATCAAGGTGGTTGCTCGGTTCATCGAGCACCAGCCAGTCCGCCTGCGACAGCCAGGCGCCCTGCAGGGCGATGCGCTGGCGTTCGCCGCCGCTCAGGCTGGCCGTTGGCGTGCCGGCATCGACATGACGCAAATCGAGCGCATCGAGCGCCTGGCGCAGGCGGGCGTGGGCATCCCAGCGTTCGCCCACCAGGGCGTAGTCGGCCTCGTCGACGCTGCCTTCAGCGATGCGCGCCAGCGCGGCCAGCAAGTCGTCCATGCCGGCAAGCGCCGCCACGGTGGGATAGCGCTGCGGATCGAGCTCCTGCGCCACGTAATGCACGCTGCCGTCGCAGCGCACGGCGCCAGAAGACGGCTGCGCCCGGCCTGCCAGCAGGCGCGCGAGCACACTCTTGCCCACGCCGTTATCGCCGACGAGGCCGATACGTTGCGGAGCAAAGGAAAATTGCAAATTGGAAAACAGGGCGCGGCCATCGGGCAGCGCAAAGGAAAGACGGTCGAGTTGCAGTAATGCGGGCATGGATACTCCTTGAGCAAGGCTGGCGAACCCGCGCGGCGCAAGGCGCTGTGGCGGGATGGGCGAGGCCGTGCACAGCACGGCAGTATCAATGGCGCATGTCGAAGCGTCCTGGAGAAATGGGAAAGAAGCGTCAGTGTAGCAGAGCAGACCTGTTAGCGCTGGCCCAGGGTCGTGTCGCCGAACAGGTTCTTGTATTCGCGCGGCTGCGAGCGCCAGTACTGCGGTGGCGCCGACACGTGCGCGCCCAGCTGGGCCGCCGCATGCCAGGGCCAGCGAGGGTCGAACAGGATGGCGCGCGCCAGCGCCACCATGTCGGACTGGCCGTTGACGATGATGTCTTCGGCCTGCTGCGCTTCCGTGATCAGGCCCACGCTGATGGTGGGCAAGCCGCTGTCGCGCTTGATGCGTTCGGCAAACTCCACCTGGTAACCGGGACCGACGGGAATCTGCTGCTGAGGCGAAATGCCACCGCTGGAGACATGGATGAAGTCGGCGCCCAGCTGCTTGAGTTCCTGCGCGAAACGCACGCTTTGTTCGATGTCCCAGCCGCCCTCGACCCAGTCGGTGGCGGAAATACGCACGCCCACGGCCATGCTGGCGGGCACCGCGGCGCGCACGGCTGCATAGACTTCCAGCGGAAAGCGCATGCGGTTGTCCAGGCTGCCGCCATACGCATCGCTGCGCTGGTTGGACAGGGGCGACAGGAACTGGTGCAGCAGATAGCCATGCGCCGCGTGCAATTCGATGCCTTCGATACCGAGCGCATGCACGCGCTGGGCGGCGGCGACAAACGCGCCCTTGATTTGCAGCAAACCCATCTCGTCGAGGGCGAGCGGCACGGTTTCGCCAGGCGCGTGGGCGATGGCGGACGGAGCCACCGTTTGCCAGCCGCCCTCGGCCAGATGCACGCAGGCGCCGCCCTGCCAGGGCGCGCGGCTCGACGCCTTGCGTCCCGCATGGCCCAGTTGCACCACCAGCGGAATCGGCGCATGGCGGCGGATCGCCTGCACCACCTTGGCCAGCGCAGCTTGATTCGCATCCGACCACAGGCCCAGGTCGTCGGCCGAGATGCGCCCCTCGGGCGAGACGGCCGTCGCTTCCGTCATCAGCAATCCCGCGCCGGACAGAGCCAAATGGCCCAGGTGGATCATGTGCCAGTCGGTAGCGTTGCCGTTGTCGGCCGAATACTGGCACATGGGCGCGATGGCGATGCGGTTAGCCACCGGCAGCGGCCCCAGTGCATACGGCGTAAATAACTGGCTCATGGCGAACTCCGGAATAGGGGAAGCACCGATTCTACTGTGCTTTGGAAAGTGCGGCTTACACCTGCTTACGTTTGATACAGCGCAAGGGCTAGCCTTGGGCAGGCAGGGCCGCTAATCTGGACACATCAACAACACCCGCAATACCACCCCCAGGAGAACGCATGAACACGACGACTACCGCCAGCCGCATCCACCCCTTGATGGCCGGCGCCGCCATTTCCGTGACGGTTCTGTGCCTGGTCGGCGCGGCGTCCATCGCCGGCATCCTGCCCAATTCGCGGGCGAATGTGCCGGCCGTGCCTGCCGATGTGGCCGCCATGACGCCGGCCGGCGCGGCAGCCCTGGCAGCGCCAGTGGCAGCGCCTGTCGTCGCGCAAGCTGCTCCCGCTCCCGCTCCGGCGCCTGCACCCGTCGTGCACAAGCGTGTCGTAAATAATACGGCGCAGGCCCGTCCTGCCTACCGTGACGATGGCTACCGCGAGACGGCCTACCGCGAACCGGTGCGCCAGCAGCCGCCAGCGCCTGCGCCGGCACCGTCACAACCGAACTACGTGGGCATCGGCACGGGCGCCGTCATCGGCGGTCTGATCGGCAATCAGGTCGGTGGCGGCCGCGGCAAGGCGCTGGCGACGGTGGCCGGCGTGATCGGCGGCGGCATGCTGGGCAATGCGGTGCAGAACCAGGTTCAGCAGCAACCGCAGCAATAATCAGTCTCAGTCGTACGGGCCAAGATAGTCGAGCTTGCCCACGGCCACGCCATTGTTGCGCAAGATGGCGTGGACCATGGAGACGTGGAAATAGAAATTCGGCAAGGCAAAGCTGAGCAGGTAATCGTCGCCCGAAAATTTCTTGCCTTCGTCAGTCCAGTTCAGCACGACTTCCTTCTGCGCGCTACCGGCCATCTGACCCGCGTTGACGCTGTCGATATAGGCGATGGTGTTGGCGATGCGTTCCTGTAACTGCTCGAACGACGCTTCGTTATCCTCGAACTTCGGCGCCGGCACGCCGCTCAGGCGCTCGACTGACATCTTCGACGTATCGCTGGCGCGCTGCACCTGCGCCGTCAAGTCCAGCATGTCGGGCGCCAGCTGCGCGCCCAGTAAAATCTCGGGCACGATGCCATCTTCCTCCACATGCGCTTGCGCTTTTTCCAGCAGGGCCGATACGACCCGCAAGCCGCGGATGAAGACGGGGATGGTTGCCTGATACATGGACACGGACATGGCGGACTCCTAATAGTGAACGATGAGCCAGTGTACCCGAGGCGCCGCCTGCGGGTACGCACACAGGCTTACTTGTCCAGATTCACCTTGCCATCGGGTGCATGGCCGGGCTGTTCAGCCGTTTCCGGCTGCGGTGCTGTCTGCGGCTGCGGCTTGTCCTTGCGCTTGCCGCTGAAGAACTTCACGATGGCCGCGCCAGCGCCGACCACGGCCAGGATCAGCACTTTCTTGAAGGCCAGCAGCAGCGCCAGCAGCTTGCCGAACAGGCCCAGCTTGCTGGCCACGCCGCCGGCCACCAGTGCCGCCAAGCCATATTCAGCCACCTTGTCCGTCTTGCTGTCGAAATCCGTGTAGCGGTTACCATCGGTAAATTCCGTGAACGCCGTCACTTGCTGCATTTCCTTCTTGATCGCTTCGATCTGCTGCATGCTGGCGATCGCGTTCAGGTTCAGCACGCCTTCGCGGCCCAGCACGCGCACGTTGTAGTTCAGCGAGTGCTCGCCGCCATCGACCATCAAATCCTTGGCCCAGTACAGCTTGTGCGTATCCTTGGCATAGCTGGGTTTTTCCGCCCAGCCCATCAAATGGATGCCGGGATAACCCTGCTTCTTGCGCTCCGCATTGTTTTCCAGCACGGACGCCTGCATATCCTTGAGCAATTCGTCGTATTTGATGCTGTCCGCATCGTCATCCTTGATATGCCCTTCCTTTTCATACGTGACGATGACACCCCAGCTATCGCGTTCGAGCACGCTGGTCTTGGCGGGCACGATCATGCCCAGCGATACCATGCCCGGAGGATTGCCCCAGGCATCAACCAGCACACGCTCGGCGTCCGTCGGCGACAGATAACGGAAGTTGGCGGGCAAATCCAGGGTGGCGATGCCGCCCGGCAAGGTAATCTTGCCGCGCTGCAGGTGCAACTGGGCGAGGAACTGCTCGGCCGTCATTTCCGGTGCGGCGGCCTTCTCCTCGGCAGGGGCGGCGGCCGTGAAGCCGGAGAGGGTCAGGCACAGCAGGGCTGTCAGCAGGCGTTTCAACATGATCGGTCCAAAAAATTGCAAAGGGTAAATATTTTAAACCAATCAATTGCTTAATGGATAATTATTTCCGTGCGGCATTTTTTCATGAAAAAAACGCCAGGCGGGTTTCCCCGGCTGGCGCCAAATGCTGTGTGAGGACTGGACGATCAAGCCACGCGCACCACCATCAATCCGGCGCGCAAGCCCACCCGCACGTCCGGGTTGGGAAACACCACCAGCTCTTCCGCGTGCCGCACCGTGTACACATGGTCGCCATCGCTGGCGATCACGGCATGCTGCGGCAAGGACGTGAAATTCTGCGTGCTGCGATCGAAAGCCATGCGGAATTCATCGCTGTGCTTGATGATTTCCTGCGCCACCTTGAACACGTGCGGTTGCGCCTTGACGGGCTGCGCAGGCAGCCCGCGCAGCAAGCCATTCAGCGCCCGCGACACGTCGTCGAACAGCGATAAATCGTTCTGCCCCAGGGTGCCCACGCGGCCCAGTTCCACCGTGCTGGCGGCCGCGCCGCAATGCTCGGCCGAATAATAACTGTAGGTGCCGGCCGACTGCGGGTTCATGATGATGGCGCCGATGGCCGCCTGGCCCAGCCAGGCTATCAGCTGCGCCTTGGCCTCGTCGGCCACCAGGTCCGGCACGATGGCAAACGTGGGATACACGGAAGGCCGGATGGCCGTGTGCAAATCCAGGTGCCAGCGCACGGAGCCCGCCGCGTCAAAGAACGCTTTGGTCGCGGCGATCATTTCATCGGCGCGCGCACTTTCCGCCGCTTGCGCCAGGCTGCCCCGCACGGGGCGGAACATGCGATTGAGGTCGGCGTCAATAAAACGCTTGCCGGCACGGATCGCATCGACATTGCCCACGCAAACGAGCAAGTCGACGGCCAGTGCCGACGCATCGCGCGACAAGGCGTCGAGCAGATGCGCGAGCACTTCGATCGGCCCCGTCTCGTCGCCATGCACGCCGACAGAAACGGCCACGCTGGGGCGGCCCTCGTCGGCTTGCGGCTTGACGACCTGCAGCATGCCGGGCGCCGGCAAGGCCACCGTAAAACCGGCGTTGGCGAACAGCTGTGCCACGCCGCTGAAATCGGCCTGCGCCAGCGCCTGCACGGCTGGCGGCAAGCCGCCAGCGCCCGGCACTACCTGGGTTACTACTTGTGTTGCTTCTTGCGTCATTACACCGCCGCTTCCACTGTCACTTTATTCACTGCCTCGGAGAGCGTCCACACGTCCAGCATGGCTTGCTCCAGTTCCGTCGCCGCCACATAGGCCGACAGGCCCAGCGCGCCCGTCACCGCATCGACGGCCTGGCCCGCATTGCCTTGCTCGGCGCGCGCCAGCACCTGGGTCAGCAGACGCTGTTGCGTGCGGCGCAGGGCTTGCTGCGCGTAGTTGCGCAACTGTTCCTGCGACTTGCCTTGCGCGGCCAGCTTCAGGCCACGCTCCAGGGTGTCGATACCCGCCTGGCTGCGCAGGGCCAGGCCCACTTGCAGGAAGGCGGCCAGGTCCATCGAGGCAGGGCGCGGCACGGACAGGGCCGGGAACAGGAAGCCGGCGACGACTTCCAGCGCATCGACCGCATCCCACGCCTGCACGAAGGCGGGCGTCAAGCCCGGCACCAGCGCCGCTTCCGACTTGATGCCGACGGCTTTGAGCAGCTCGCGCTTCGATTCCGCACCAAACAGGCAAGTCAGCTCGGCCAGGCCGGCGCCGCGCAATTGCTCGGCCGGCACGGACAGGACACCGGCGATCATCGTCTGCTGCAGCACGCGCGTTTGCGCATCGACCCTGATCGACACGTCGCGCGGCACCGTCAGGGCATCCGCGTCGAGCGCGTCGAACACGGGCGCCAGGTTCAGCGCCACCCATGCCTGGCCCCAGGCCAGGATCACGGCCGACTCGTCCACGCCATGTTCCGCCGCCAGGTTGCGGATCATCAGCGGGCCGCAGCGGTTGATCACTTCATTGGCCAGCACGGTCGCCAGGATGGCGTTGGCCAGCGGATGGTCGAGCGCCGAACGGGTTGCCACCAGCAAGGATGGGAAGTAAGGCTTGAGCACCGGCTCGGCCCACGTTTCGTCCGTCAGCGGCAGGGCGGACAGGATGCGCTTGAAGCGGTTCTTCACGTTGGCGATGACCACCGCCAGTTCCGGCGTCGTCAAGCCACGGCCGTCTGCCTTGCGACGCGCCAGTTCGGCCACCGATGGCAATTGTTCCAGTTCGCGCGACAGGGCACCCTCTTCTTCCAGGCTGGCGATCAGCGCGGCATAGCCATCCTGCACGGCGCTTTCGCCTTGCGCCTGCAACTCGCGCACCAGCAAATGCGTCTGCTGCGTGTTGTCGCGCAAGACCAGGCGTTCGACGTCGTCCGTCATCGCATACAGCTCGCGGTTGCGTTCGGCTTCCGTCAGCTTGCCCGCATTGACTTCCACGTCCAGCCAGATTTTCACGTTCACTTCATGGTCCGAGCAATCCACGCCGGCCGAATTGTCGATCGCATCGGTGAAGATGCGTCCGCCCGCCAGCGCGAACTCGATGCGGCCTGCCTGCGTCGCACCGAGGTTGCCACCTTCGGCGACCACTTTCACGCGCAGCTCGTTGCCATTCACGCGGATATGGTCATTGGCGCGGTCCTTCACCTGTGCGTGCGTTTCCGTCGAGGCCTTGATGTAGGTGCCGATGCCGCCGTTGTAGAACAGGTCCACCGGGGATTTCAGGATGCGGTGCATCAGCTCTTCCGGCGCCAGCGAGGTTTCTGCGATATCGAGCGCGGCGCGGATCTGCGGCGACAGCTCAATCGTGCGGGCGGAACGCGGATACACGCCGCCGCCTGCCGAAATCAGGTCCTTGTTGTAATCGTCCCACGAGGAGCGCGGCAAGGCGAACAGGCGCGCGCGTTCGTCGAACGAGACGGCGACGTCCGGTGTCGGGTCGAGGAAGATGTGGCGGTGGTCGAATGCGGCCACCAGTTTCAGCTGGCGCGACAGCAATACGCCGTTGCCGAACACGTCGCCCGACATGTCGCCCACGCCGACCATGGTGACCGGGGTGGTATTGAGGTCGTGGTCCATCTCATAGAAGTGGCGCTTCACGGCTTCGAATGCACCCTTGGCGGTGATGCCCAGCTTCTTGTGGTCGTAGCCGTTCGAGCCGCCCGAGGCGAAGGCGTCGCCGAGCCAGAAACCGCGCTGCACGGCGATGCCGTTGGCGATGTCGGAGAACGTGGCCGTGCCCTTGTCGGCGGCCACCACCAGGTACGGGTCGGCGTCGTCGAAGCAGACGGTGTCGACTGGCGGGACGATATTGCCCAGCGAGCGGTTGTCCGTCACTTCCAGCAGGCTGGAAATGAACAGGCGGTAGACGGCTTCGCCTTCGGCGGCGATGGTTTCACGCACGGCGTCCTTCGGCATCATCTTGCAGACAAAACCGCCCTTCGCGCCGGCCGGCACGATGACGGCGTTCTTGACCATCTGGGCCTTGACTAGGCCCAGCACTTCCGTGCGGTAGTCTTCCATGCGGTCGGACCAGCGCAAGCCGCCGCGGGCGACGGGGCCGCCGCGCAGGTGCACGCCTTCGAAGCGGCGCGAGAAGACAAAAATCTCGCGGTAAGGACGCGGTTCCGGCACCAGCGCCAGGCTGCTGGTGTCGAACTTGAAGATGATCTTGTCGCCTTGTTGATTGTTCTGGAAGTAGCTGGTGCGCAGGGTGGCGGCCATCAGGTCGGCCAGCGCGCCGAGGATTTCCTCGGTATCGGCGTGGTTCACGGAGGGCAGGCCGGCCTTGATGGCGGCGATCGCCTCCAGGGCGGCCGCGTGCTGCGCATCGGACAGCGAAGGATCAAAGCGCTGCAGGAAGGCTTCGACCAGGGCTTTGACCTGGGCCGGCTGCTTGCGCAGGCTTTCGGCAATGTAGCGCACCGAGAAACGGCTGCCCGTCTGGCGCCAGTAGCTGGTGTAGGCGCGCACCAGCTGCACTTCGCGCGTCGACAGGCCGCCTTCGATGACCAGGCCATTCAGGCGGCCATCTTCAGCTTCATCGTTGAAGAGTGCGGCAAACAGTTCCTGCGCCACGGCGACGACCGATGGCTGCGCCAGTTTCGCAGCGCTGGCGGCATCGACCGTCAGGCTGGTGACGAAATAGCGCGTGGTATCAAGCAGCGAAACCGAGTATGCCTGTTCGCGGTCGATGGCCACGCCCGCATTGTGCAGTGCCGGCAGGATGGTCGACAGCGGCGGCACCTTGTTGGCCGAATACAGGCGAATCGTGGTGACGGCACCCGTCTCGATGCGCACGGCCACGTGCGCCGGATCGGTATTGCGCAGGATGGTGTCAAGGTCGCGGAAGGCGACGGCCGGCGCGGTGGCGGCCACGTAGTCGAGCGGCAAGGTAGCGCAGAGTTTGCGCAGGCTGGCGCGCAGGGCCACGTCGGGCACGGCGTCGGCCACGGCGGCAAAGCCGTTATGCCAGCCATCGAGCACGCCCAAGAGCGGCTGTTCGATATCCGTTTCCAGGTCCAGCGGGTAGCGCGCGGCGTGGGCAATCAGGTAGACGCGCGCCAGGGGGCCGTCGGCCACCAGGGTCTGCGTGCTCACGTGCGTGGCGCCGGAACTGGCTTGCAGGGCTTTGGCCAGGCTCGACGCCACGCTGGCGCTGTAGCGCTCGCGCGGCAGGTAGACCAGCACGTTCAGGTGGCGCGCGTACACGTCACGGCGCGCGAAGACCTTGGTGCGCGGCTGCTTGTACAGCGAAACGACGGAACCGCATACTTGCGCCAGCCAGTCCAGCTCCGCTTCCAGCGCTTCGGTGCGCGGCAGGGATTCGAGGATTTCGCGGAACTTCTCGGCACGGAAGCCTTGCTGGCGCACGCCGGCCAGGCTCAGTACCTTGGCCACGCGGCCGCGCGCAAATGGCAGTGCCGCCAGCGGGGTGGAATTGCCGGCGCGGGTGAACAGGCCGACGAAGCAATGCTCGCCCAGGATCGCGCCTTGCGCATCCATGTCGCGCACGCCGATGAAGTCCAGCTGCTGGTCGCGGTGCAAAGTACCCGCCACGTCGGCCTTGACGATGGACAGCGCCGAGTCGCGCTTGGCCAGGGTGTCGAAGTCGCCGGGAATGTTCGCCAGGCAGGTGCCGTACACGGGGTGCGCCGTATCCTGCAGCACGCCGACGCGGCTCGGGATGTCGCGTTCGAGTTCGCGCACGCCCGGCTTGACGCGGTAATAGGCGTAGCCGAACACTTCAAAGCCGCCGCTGCGGGCCCATTCCAGGAAGGCGGCCACTTCCGCGCCCTCTTCGCCATGCTGCGCTGCAGCCGTGGCGACGCTGGCCAGGCGCTCGCTCATGGCGGCGGCATCGCGGCGCACGACGGCAGCGTCACGCGCGACCGTCTCCAGGGCGGCGACCAGCGCGGCCAGGGCTTCCGGCGCCAGCTCTTCGTCGAGCAGCACCAGCACATACGATTCGAGCGGGTCGCCCGGCTGGCGCACCGCTTCCACGCTGCCATCAAGAGCGCGGCGCACGGGCAGCACGGTATTCATCACGCCGCGCACGGCCAGGTGCTGGCGGCGCATGGCCATGACGATGGAATCGACCAGGTAAGGCATGTCTTCGTTCAGGATCAGCAAGGCGCTCGCCATGCCGCCACGGCCATCCGCATAACGCAGGGTGGCGATTTGGCAGCCGCTGCCGGTGCGCTTGGCCGCTTGCGTGAAGCCGTCGACCAGCACGGGCGCCAGGCTGTCGGGCGCGATGTCGGCCAGGTCTTCGGCGTCGAGCGAGTCGAGCCATGCCTGCACCAGCTGCACGACAGGCGCCGCCGCCTTGCCTGCATTGCCAGCCGCGTTAATCAGCTCCAGCGTTTGTGTACGCAAATCTTGTGGCGTGTGATTCATCTTGCATCTCCATTACGGTAATGTGAATGTCCAACGCTGTCGTTCGGGCTTGTGGCTGGGCGGCAGCGGTGTCAAGAGACGGGGGTCGCCCGTCCAATTCTGTGCTACGGATAGTCTGTCTCGGATTTTTTCTGTGTGTTTTTCTATCGCCTACAAGTCGTACAATCCCGGTAAGTTGAGGATGATCGTCAATTCTTCAAGCGCCGCATGCACTTCCAGCGCCAGCTGCGGGTCGGCCAGGTCGCCCGGCTCCAGATGGTCGCGGTAGTGCTTTTCCACCCACTGCACCAGCCGATGGTACAGCGTTTCCGTCATGATCACGCCCTGGTGCATGGCGCGCGCCTCGGTTTGCGTCAGAGCCACGCGCAAACGCAGGCAAGCGGGCCCGCCGCCGTTGCGCATGCTCTGGCGCAGGTCGAAATGGATCAGTTCATCGATCGGTCCACCGCTGGCCACCAGGCCTTCCAGGTAGCGCGACACGGCGCGGTTTTCCTGGCATTCCTGCGGGATCACCAGCGCCATCTTGCCGCCCTCTTTCGTCAGCAGCTGGCTGTTGAACAGATAGCTGCTGACGGCGTCCGCGATCGGCACCTGGCCCGTGTCCACGCGCAGCGCGTCCAGTTGCGCGCCCGTGGCGGCAACGGCGCGGCGCAGCTGCGACAGGCTTTCCCCTTCATCGGCAAACGCCTGCTCGTGATAGAACAGCACATTGCCATTGCCGACGGCGATGACGTCGTTATGGAACACGCCCTGGTCGATCACGTCCGGATTCTGCTGTACGTACACGGTGCGCTTCGCATCCAGGCCGTGCAATCGCGCCACGGCTTGCGACGCTTCCAGGGTCTGGCGCGCCGGATAGCGCTTCGGCGACGGCGCGGAAGGATCGAACTCCACGCGACCATACACGAACAATTCAACGGACGGCGCGCCGTGGCTCGCACCCAGGCGCGTGTGGTTGGCCGCGCCCTCGTCGCCAAAGGCGGGCGTCGACGGCAGCGCGTCGTGCACGGCGAAGTGTTTTTCGTCGCTGAAAATGGCGCGCAGGCTGCGCGCCGACTGCGCGTGCTCGAAGGCGCGGTGCAGCTTGTTATTCAGGTTGGCGGCCGTGAAATGCACGCGGCCATCCTGCGTGTCTGCCGACGGGCTGACCGTGGCGGCATTCGCCGTCCACATGGGCGAGGCGGAATAGGCGCAGGCCAGGATGACGGGCGATTCCTGGTAGGCGCGCGCCAGCACCTCGGCGTCCGTGCCCGTGAAACCGATGGAGCGCAGCAGGCGGAAATTCGGCCGGTCCTGCGGCGGCAGCAAGGCTTGCGCAAAGCCGCGCGCGGCCAGGGCGCGCATCTTGGCCAGGCCCTGCAAGGCGGCCTGCTTCGGATTCGAAGCGCTTTTCACATTGCTGAACGAGGCCACGTTGCCGAACGACAGTCCGGCATAGTTATGCGATGGCCCGACCAGGCCGTCAAAATTGTATTCGCGCGTGCTGTGCATGGGGGGCTTGTCCTTTAAAACTTAAAAATTCAGACCGGGCGACAGCTTGGCCGGCAGTTCCAATACGCTGTTCTCGATCGACGCGACCGGGTAGGCGCAATAGTCGGCTGCGTAATACGCGCTAGGACGGTGGTTGCCCGACTTGCCGATGCCGCCAAACGGCGCCGTGCTGGCCGCGCCCGTGGTCGGACGATTCCAGTTGATGATGCCGGCGCGCGCGCGCGTTTGAAAAGTTTGCCACAGGGCAGGATCGTCGGACAGCAGCGCCGCGGCCAGGCCGAATTCGGTGGCGTTGGCGACCTTCAGGGCCGCATCGAAATCGGCCACGCGTATCACTTGCAGCAGGGGGCCGAACCATTCTTCGTCGGGGATGCCGGCGGCAGCCGTGACGTCGACGATGCCGGCCGTGACAAAGCCCGCCTCGGGATTCAACTGGCGCATCTGCAGCAGGGTGGTGCCGCCCTTGGCGACCATGTCCGCCTGCGCCTGCACCAGGCGCGCGGCTACGGCACTGGACACCACTGGCCCCATGAACGGCTGCGGCTGTGCGTCAGAGGCGCCGATGCCCAGTTTCGCCGCCACTTCCACCAGGCGCGCCACAAAAGCGGCACCAAAGGCGTTGTCCTGTACCACCAGGCGGCGCGCGCAGGTGCAGCGCTGCCCGGCCGAGACAAAGGCCGAGAAGATCGCGTGGTGCACGGCGGCGTCCACATCCTTCACGTCCCATACGACGAGGGCGTTGTTGCCGCCCATTTCCAGCGCCAGCATCTTGCCCGGCTGGCCGCCGAACTGGCGGTGCAGGCTGATGCCGGTCTGGCAGGAACCCGTAAACAGCACGCCGTCGAGGTGCGCATTGGCGCCCAGCGCCACGCCCGTGTCGCGTCCGCCGTTGACGAGGTTGACGACGCCAGTCGGCAAGCCCGCCTGCTGCCACAGCTGCACGGTTTTGATGGCCGTGCGCGGCGCATATTCGCTGGGCTTGAAGACGATGGTGTTACCGGCGATCAGGGCCGGCACGATATGGCCGTTCGGCAGGTGGCCAGGGAAATTGTACGGGCCGAAGACGCCGAACACGCCATGCGGACGGTGGCGCAGCACGGCGTCGCCATCGGCGATCTTGCTTTGCGTGATGCCCGTGCGCGCGTGATACGACTGTACCGAGATATCGATCTTGTTGGCCATGGTGGCCACTTCCGTGCGCGATTCCCACAGCGGTTTACCCACTTCTTCCGAGATCAAGAGCGCCAGCGCTTCGGCATGCTCCTTCAGCAGTTCGCGAAAGCGCACGCAGATGGCGATGCGTTCTTCGACGGGCGTATCGGCCCACGCTTCAAAGGCGGCGCGGGCGGCCTGGCAGGCTTGCCCGACTTCGTTCTCTGTCGCTTCCAGGCTGGCCCAGGTCTGCTTGCCGTTCGACGGATCGATGGTGACGAGTTCGCGGCCCGTGCCCGGCAGCCAGGCGCCGTTGATGAAGTTCGATTGCGTGGTATTCACATTAGACATGGGGATGCTTCCTCGGGTTGAGTGACAAGGTGCGCACGGTATCGCCGTGATGGCAGCGCAGCAGATGCAGTTCATCGTCGTCCAGCGCGAGCTTGCCGCTGTGCGGATTGGCGCTGGTGACGATCATGCGGAAATCTTTCAGGTCGGTGTTCGACACCAGGTAAGGTTCGGCCTGGGCGGCGTCGCCGCACGCTTCCGACGCAGCCCCGGCGTCGAGCACGGCCGGCATACTGTCGCGCATGGCGCGCAGTTCGGAGACGCGCGCCTGCAGCACGGGACCGGCGTCGAAAATGTCGACATAGCCTTCGAAGTGCAAGCCTTCCTGTTCCAGCAAACGGCGCGCGGGCGCCGTGCTCAGATGCACCTTGCCGATGACTTCCTGCGCCTCGTCGGGCAGGTAGGCCACGTACATGGGCTGGCGCGGCATCAGTTCGGCGATGAACGATTTCTTGCCCAGGCTGGTCAGGTCGTCGACGTGGTGGAAATCCATCTTGAAGAAGTGGCGGCCCAGGCCTTCGTAGAACGGCGAGCTGCCGTCCGGCGCCTGGTAGCCGCGCATTTCGGCGATCAGCTTTTCCGTGAACAGGTGCGGGAATTGGGAGATGAACAGAAACCGGCTTTTCGACAGCAGCTTGCCGTTGTTGCCGCTGCGGTAATCGGGGTGCAAAAACAGCGAGCACAGTTCCGTGCTGCCCGTCAGGTCGTTCGACAGGTACAAGGTTTCCATGCGCGTAAACACGTCGAGTTCGCGGCTGGAATGGACCAGGGTGCCGATGCGGTAGTTATAGAACGGCTCTTCCAGGCCCACGGCGCCCTTGATGGCGCACACGCCGGCCAGGCGGCCCGTGTCGGTATCCTCCATGACGAACATGTAGTCGCGCTTGTCGGGCGCGATGGTTTCGGCGAACGAGGCGCAGGCAATCGCCAAGCGGTCGCCCAGCATTTTCATGTCCGGCTTGAGGGTGGTCATGCCGGTGCCGACCTGGCTGGCCAGGCCGTACAGGGCATCGAGGTCATTGGCGTTGATGGCGCGTACTACTAGCATAATGTTCTCTCGGTTAGATGCGCACGCAAATGACGCTGTCGCCTTCGGCCACGGCCAGCGCTTCCAGCAGCTCTGGCGGCAAGCCAACGGTGTCCTGCGCTTCGAGCGCATCGCAGGTGAAGGTGACGGCGCGGAAGTTGCGCTCCGCGCCCGAAGCGATCGCGTAATGCACTTTCAGGCCCGTGCGGCTGGGCGTGACGCCTGCGACCACGCGGCGCGTGAGCGAGCCCGTAAACGAGCGCAGCGCATGCTTGTGCGCCTGCAGGATCGGGCCGCCATCGAAGATGTCAATGTAATCGTCCGCTTCAAAGCCTTCTTCCGTCAGCAAATTGAACGCCAGTTCGCCGCTCGGGTGGATCTGGCCCATGGCCGCCTGCGCGTCGCCGGGCAGCAGCGGCACGTACACGGGGTAGTGCGGCATCAGTTCGACGATCAGGGTGCGGTTGCGCGCGCCGCCGATGACTTTTTCGGCATCGAGGAAATCCATCTGGAAGAACTTGCGGCCCAACGCGTCCCAGAACGGCGACTGGCCGTTGGCGTCCGTGATGCCGGCCAGCGGCACGAAGAAGCGATCGCCGAAACGGTGCGGCGCAAGCACGGCGAACAGCAGCCGCGCGCGCGACAGCAGGGCCGCTTCCAGGCCCGCCTGCTCCATGTTGCGCACAAAGAAGCCGGACAGCTGCGAGTACGCCGTCAACTCCGAGCACAGGGTCAGCGCATGCACGCTGTGGCTGATGTTCAGGTCGCGCGAGACTTGCTGAATGACGTCGTTGCGAAAGGAAAAATAGGTGCCGTTCGAGCCAGCCGAGGCGAAGATGGCGGCCGTACCGGCAATGCTCTTGTCGAACAGGGATTCAAGCACGAAGAGATACGACTCTTCGCTGGGGATGTCGACATGGGCGGCAAACGAGGCGATGGAGCGCTCGACGGAGGCGGCGATTTTCTCGCGCGTCTTCGGCAGGGTATGGACACCCGGCATGGTTACCGCGGCCAGCGCTTCGAGGGCTGCAATATCCGCAATTTCTACCGGACGGACAACATACATGGGTACTCCTTCAATGCTGACGATGCTGGGGGTAGAACCAAGCCGGCCCGCAGCAAAGCGGCGGGCCGGTGATCAAACAGGGAGCGAGGCTAGCCTCAGGCTTTCAGCATGCCGTCGATGGCGGCGCGCAGCAGACGGCCCGCTTCGGCAATCTGTTCGTCCGAGACGATCAGGGCCGGCGCCAGGCGCACCACGTCCATGCCGGCGATCAGCACCATCAAGCCTTGCGCTTCGGCCGCTTTCTGGATGTCTTTCGCGCGGCCCTTCCAGGCATCGCTGACGACCAGGCCCAGCAGCAAACCGCTGCCGCGCACCACGGAGAACACTTGCGGGTAATCCGTGATCAAGCCTTGCAGCATGGCGATGGTGTTGACGCTGGCTTCCTTGACGCGCGCCAGGAATGCCGGCGTGTTGATCGTCTCCAGCACGGTCAGGGCCACGGTGGCGGCCAGCGGGTTGCCGCCGTAGGTGGTGCCATGGGTGCCGACGGCCAGGGTTTGCGCCAGTTCGTTGGTGGTCAGCATGGCGCCGATCGGGTAGCCGTTGCCCAGCGCCTTGGCGGCCGTCAGGATGTCCGGCGTGACGCCATAGCCCATGTAGGCAAACAACGCGCCAGTGCGGCCCATGCCGCTCTGGACTTCGTCGAAAATCAGCAGCGCGCCCGTCTTGTCGCACAGGGCGCGCAGTTCCTTGAGGAATTCCGGATTACCCGGCACCACGCCGCCTTCGCCCTGTACCGGCTCGACGATCACGGCGCACACGTCATCGCCGATGGCGGCGCGCGCCGCTTCGATGTCGTTGTAGGCGATATGGTCGATCGACGGCGGCAGCGGCTCGAAGCCTTCCGTGTACTTGGCCTGGCCGCCGACGGAGACGGTAAACAGGGTGCGGCCGTGGAAGGAGCTGAAGCACGAGATGATGCGCGACTTGTGCGCGCCGAACTTGGTGTGCGCGTACTTGCGTGCCAGTTTCAGGGCCGCTTCGTTGGCTTCCGCGCCCGAGTTGCAGAAGAAGGCGCGGTCGGCGAAGGTCGCTTCCGTCAGGGCCAGCGCCAGGCGCAGCACGGGCTCGTTGGTGTAGCCGTTGCCCAAATGCCACAAATTATTGATTTGCTTGGTCAGCACGTCGACCAGGGCCGGATAGCAGTGGCCCAGGCTGTTGACGGCGATGCCGGAGGTGAAATCGAGGTAATGCTTGCCCGACTGGTCCCACAGGTCCAGTCCGGAACCGCGCACGGGCACCATGGCTGCAGGGGCGTAGGTAGGAACGAGGACCTGGTCAAAGGTTTCCCGGGTGACTGGACGAGCCGTTACGGTCGAATCAAGCTTGGCATTCATAGCATTTCCCCATCAATATGTTAGGTACTCCGCAGCTACGACAGCTACGTGTGTACTGCATTATAAAAAGCGGGATGCTAAAACTCTTTTGAATCTGCGACAAGGATTTTCACAATTCATCACAGCTCAATGCGCCAGACGTCAGGCCGGCGGCATCAGCTTTCTTTGCCGCTCTTCACGCGGCGTATTGCCAAACAAGGCGCCAAACGCCGTGGAAAAGTGCGAGCCGGAGGAAAAGCCGCACATCAGGCCCACTTGCACGATGGAATAATGTGTATCAAGCAACAATTGCCGTGAGCGCTGCAGACGCAGCTCCAGGTAGTAGCGCGACGGCAGGCTGCCCAGGTATTGCTTGAACAGCCGCTCCAGCTGGCGCCGCGACAGGCCCACCAAGCTGGCGATGTCGTCGGTCGACAGCGGTTCCTCGATATTGGCTTCCATCAAGGTCACCGCTTCGGACAGTTTCGGCTGCAGCACGCCGAAGCGCGCCTGCAGGGCCACGCGCTGGCGCTCTTCCTTGCCGCGCACCTTGTCCACGCACAACGCTTCCTTGACGAGCGCCTGCACGTCGGCGCCAAAGATGGTCTCGATCAGGGTCAGCGAAAAGTCGATGCTGGCCGCGCCGCCGCAGCAGGTGATGTGGGGGCCGTCGATGTCGAACAGGTGCGGCGTCAGGATGGCCCGTTCCGCCTTCGCTTCCGCATCGGCATACAGGGCCCATGGCAAGGCGATGCGCACGCCATCCATGACGCCCGCGTCGGCCAGCCACAGCACGGCCGCGCCCACGCCGCCCCAGAACGGCGCCGAACGGCAGCGCTCGATCACGGCCCGGCACAGCTCGGCGCGCAGCGGCGCCTGCGTTTCATCGGCCACCAGCAGCGCAATATGCCAGTTGCCGCCCTGCGCGGCCACCTGTTCCGGCGTGCGCACGTCCAATTGCAGGGCATCGGGCCCCAGCGCCCGCGCGCACAGGCGCAGCGGCTGCACCAGGCCAGCCCAGGTGATCGACTCGGCATCGCCGGCATGCACCAGCAGCAAACGCAGCGGTTTGTCGAGGCCGATACGGGAAAGATTAGCGAAGGACATCGGCGGGGGCGGGATCGGGGCAAGGGCTGAGTTGCCCACATGATACCGGACTTCCGCCCCATCCAGCCCCTGCCGCGACAACCCGCCGGGACGCGGCGGAAAAAAGCGGGGCGGAAGGATATAATCACACCCATGGGTGAACGATATTTAAAAAGTATCCGGCTGCTGGCCGAATGCATGCAAGGCTTCGAGCGGTTTTCTAGCGACTTCGTGCGCCAGTACGGCTTGACGCATGCGCAATTCGACATCATTGCCACGCTCGGCAACACTTGCGGCATGTCCTACAAGGAACTGGGCCAGAAAACCCTGATTACCAAGGGTACGTTGACGGGCGTGGTGGACCGGCTGGAACAAAAGGGGCTGGTGATACGCGAACGTTGTCCACACGACAAGCGTTCCTATTACGTGCGCCTGAGCTGCGAAGGGGAACAGGTGTTCCATGACGTGTTCCCAAAGCTGACACAACAGGGCCAGCGCCTGTTCGACGGCTATACCGAAGACGATTTCATGCGTCTCGAAAGCACCCTGGCGGGCTTGAAACACGCCATCGCCAACGGCCACGGCTGACCATTCACCAAGCACAGACATTCAAACAAGACAAAGGAAACCAAGTTGAAAACCTCACTGCTCGAAGGCAAAAAGCCTGCTCATTTCGATAAACACATCATCGGCAACCTGCTGCTCAACGCCAGCACGCCGGAACTGGTACGCCAGGAAAAACTGATCATCGGCGTGCGCAACGAAGACGGCGAAATCTACCGCCTGATCGGCGCCACCAAGCACAACAGCTTCATGAACGCTGTCGAGGAACTGTTCGACCTGGGCTTGACGGATGAACTGGAAGACAGCGACGAGCTGGTGGAAGGCTGCGACGCGATCTTCAGCGAAGTTCTGTAGTAGCGCTGAACAGGACCTGCTGCGCAGTCGTCCTGTCCAGCGCTGTGACGATCGCTGTCGTTAAAAAAAGGCATGTCAACAATATAGGCATGCCTTTTTCCGTTTACGGGGCTTTACTTGCCTTTTACTCGCTTGTTTGCGAAAAGATCACGGTTAAAAAGTTCCGTACGGAAATATTGCGAGTATAATTTTTTCAATGAACAGACTCGACGCCTTTAAAAGCATCGCCGCGCAAGCCGCTCGTGGCGAGCTGACCTTTCCTGCCAATGTGGACGCTTCGCTCAAGCTGCAAGAGGCGCTGTCCGATCCCGACTGCCATATCGAGGCCGCCGCCAAGCTGGTGCAGGCAGACCCGCTGCTGGCGGCGCGCACGGTGGCCATCGCCAATTCGGCGGCGTTCAACCGTTCCGGCAATGAAATCACCAGCGTGCGCAATGCCGTGCAGCGGCTCGGCGTGCGCACCCTGCAATCGGTGGTGGCATCGCTGATCGTGCGCCAGCTGGGCAGCACCATCACCGATCCCGCGCTGCAGGCGAAGGCCAACCAGCTGTGGGAGCATACGGCCCACGTGGCGGCCCTGTCGCAGGTACTGGCCCGCCGCGTCACCAAGGTGGATCCCGATACGGCCCTGTTTGCCGGCATCATGCATGAAGTGGGCGGCTTTTATCTGCTGTCGCGCGCGGCCGAATTCCCCGGCATCCTCGACGGCGAACCGCAGGACTGGGTCGAACATGGCGAACAGGCCATCGGCCATGGCGTCCTGACCAAACTGAAGGTGCCGGAAGCGGTAATGGGCGCCATCGATGCGCTGTGGGAAGGCTTGCGCGCCATTCCGCCCGAATCGCTGGGCGACACCCTGCTGCTGGCGAATGACCTGGCGCCCGTCTCGTCCCCGCTCAACGAAAGCCCGGCCGCCATCGCCGTGCGGGCCGCCCGCGCCGCGCGCAGCATCGATTGCCTGATCGGCGACGATGCGACCTTGTCAAGCATCATGGAAGAATCGGATGATGAAGTGCAGTCGCTGCTGAAGGTGCTCGTGCACTAGCCTGCAGGCTTCTTGGCCGCTGGCGGCGGTGCCGCCGGCTTGACCGTTTCGACGATCAGCACATGCTTGTCCATGGCCTGCGTTCCCTGCTTTTGCTGGGCGACCTGCGTGGCGACCGCCCTGGTACTCAACAGCGGTTTCGGATGGCGTGGCATGAACATGGCGTACCTGCTGGAAGTGGGATGTGCCCATTTGTGCGGCGATTATCAGATTATCAAGCCATTTTTATACGCCAGACAAAAAAAAACCCGCTCGAAAGCGGGTAAAGTCCAAAGCTAGGGATGTCCTGAAAGAGACAGCTCTATCTTATGCGGTGCGCCGCGCCGGCTCCGTGCGCTGGCACACTTAGCGCGCAGATTATCCCGGCAACAGTTCCACGTCCGTTTCCTGCCAGGCGCGCAGTTGCCGCACGCGGGCAAACCACGCCTGGATATGCTGGTACTGCGCCAGCGGCAGCCGCACGGCCTCGCTGTACATCAGCGGCGCGGCCACGGCGAAATCGGCCAGGGTCAAGGCATCGCCGCAAAGCCAGTCGCGGCGCGCCAGATGCGCGTCCAGCACCACGGCGCATTCATGCAGGTCGCGCTCGCCACGCGCCTCTTCCAGCGGATCCGCCGGACCATTGCCTGTCATGCCCTTCCAGGCGCGTTCCCAGGCCAGCACGCTGATGGCGGGCGCGAAGTGCTGCGCGGCCCAGAACAGCCAGCGGTTGACGTCGGCGCGCGCCTGCGGCGCCTGCGGATAAAGCGTCTGGCCCGGCACCTGCTCGGCCAGGTATTGCATGATGGCGCACGATTCCCACAGGAGGAAAGCGCCATCGGCCAGCACGGGCACCTTGCCGTTCGGGTTCAGTTCGAGCAGGCGGCGGCGGTCGTCCGCATTCATCAGGTCGACTTCGGCCAGTTCCAGCGGCAGACCGAGGTGGATCGCCGTCATCAGGGCACGGCGGGCATTCGAGGACATGGGGTGGTGGTACAGGCGCATGATGGATGGCTCCGGTGAGTGAAGAAGCCACCATCGTAGTTGCCGTCACTGACAATTTTTGTCAGGAGCGAAATCAGGATTCGGGGTCGATATCATGCACCTTGCGCCAGGCATCGAGCAGCACATGGCGGCGCGTGGGATAGCGCTCCTCATGCTGCTGCACGCTGGCGATGCGGTCGATGCGGAAATGCCGGTAATCGCCGCGCAGCTCGCACCAGGCGGCCAGCAGACGCTTGCCCTCAAAAAAGGCCAGGGCAAACGGCCACACCGTGCGCGAGGTGGCGCTGCCATGCTCATCCTGATAGGCGAGCGTGAGCTTCTGTTCGTAGCGGATCGCCTCGCGCACGGGCTGCACATACCGGTCGGCCGGGTCGGCCGGCTGCGTGCCGTCGGCGGGGCGGCCCAGCGGCACCCACAGGCTGGTCTCGGCCATGCTGTCGCGCAGGTCGCGCGGCGAGGCGGCCGCGATCTTGGCCAGGGCATTGCTGGCCGCCTGCGCCAGGCCCGCATCGCCCTGGCGGCGCACCCAGCGCGCGCCCAGCACCAGCGCTTCCAGTTCATCGGCGCCGAACATCAGCGGCGGCAGGAAGGCGCCGCGGCGCAGCACGTAGCCGATGCCCGCCTCGCCCTGCAGGGGCGCGCCCAGTTCGGCCAGGGTCTGGATATCGCGGTAAATCGTGCGCTCGGAGACACCCAGCTGCTGCGCCAGCTGGGCCGCCGTGACGGGCACGCGCCTGGCGCGCATAGCGTCCATCAGCAGGAACAAGCGGCCGCTGCGGCTCATGGGCAGGCCCGCAAGGCCTGGTCGCCCATGACGAGGGCGGACAGGGCCGGCACGTACAGATAACCGTCGGGCGCCAGGCGCGATGCGCGCGGCCCCTCTTCCACGCCGGCGATACCGTAGCAGTGCGCCAGGCGGGTTGCGGCCGGCCACCAGTAGACGGCGGCCTCCTGGTCGGGAAAGCGCTGGCGCACGCTCTCGGCCTGCGCCGCCACTTGCGCAAAGTCGCCGTAAAAAGAGGAAGCAATGCCCAGTTCCGCGGCAAACGCCGCTTCCTGCGCCGCAGTCTCCGTCAACCGGGCCGCCAGCGCCGCCGTGTCGCGCTCCAGGTCTTCGGCCGCCACGCCCGCCTCGGCCAGGATGCGGCGCATCTGTGCCGGGCTCGCCTGCGCGCGCAGGAACGCCGACTCCTGCAGCGCCAGCACGGCGCCGCCGGGGATGCTTTTGTGTCGCGCAGCCGGGAAGACATACAGGGCGCAGCTGCCCGCACACACCGTGTCAACGGCAATGTCCCATTGCTGCTGGCGCAGGTAGCGGCCCAGCTGCATGGCCGCCTGCGGGTCGCCTGCGTCGCTATTCACGCGCAACAGCGTCGTACCCGGCGTGGCCAGCTGCCGCAACGTGTCCACGTCGCCGCCGGCAATCGGGCCGCGCAGGGCGATGCCGTCACTGCCACTGCGGCTGAACTCGGCGGCGCCGGCCAAGATGCCGATGCCTGCCATGATGCCCATCACAATCAAACGCTTCATCGTCATCCACCATAAAAAAAACGACCACCGCAAACGGTGATCGTTCTTCATTCGACCTGCAAAAAACCTACGCTTACACCACGGCGCCGTCGGTTTCGTCTTTTTCCTTGATCGGCTTGATCAAGTCTTCGCGCTTGACGCCCAGCCACATGGCGATCGAGGCCGCGACGAACACGGACGAGTAAATACCGAAGCAGATACCGATGGTCAGCGCCAGCGCGAAGTGGTGCAGGGTCTGGCCGCCGAAGACCAGCATCGACAGCACCATCATCTGGGTCGAGCCGTGGGTGATGATGGTACGCGAAATGGTGCTGGTGATCGCGTTGTCGATCACTTCATGCACGGAAGCCTTGCGCTGCTTGCGGAAGTTTTCGCGGATACGGTCAAAGATCACCACCGATTCGTTGACGGAATAACCGAGCACCGCCAGGATCGCCGCCAGTACCGTCAGCGAGAATTCCCACTCGAAGAAGGCGAAGAAGCCCAGGATGATCACCACGTCGTGCAAGTTGGCGATAATGGCCGAGACAGCATATTTCCATTCGAAGCGCACGGCCAAGTAAGCCATCACGCCGAGAATTACCACCACCAGCGCGTTCAAGCCGTTCTGCTTCAGTTCCTCGCCCACTTGCGGACCGACGAATTCAACCTTCTGCAGTACCACCGCTTCATTGCCGGCGGTGTCCATGCAGGCGCTCTTGATGACGTGCTCGCCCTTTTCGGTGACGGTGTCGACGCCCTTGGTCGTGCCTTGCTCGGCCTTGCACAGGGCTTCAAACACGCGCTGCGAGGTATTCGCGGCGCTGACGCCATTTTCCACCGGCAGGCGGATCATGACGTCGCGCGCCGTATCGAAGCTGGTCACGCCCGGCTCTTCATAACCCAGGCCGATCAAGGTGCCGCGTATGCCTTCAAGGTTGGCCGCTTTCGGGTACTTCACCTCCATCACGGTGCCGCCCTTGAATTCCACGGACAGGTGCAAGCCCTTGTGGAACAGGAAGAAGACGGCGGCAAGGAAGGTCACGGCCGAAATCACGTTGAAAATCAACGCATGGCGCATGAAGGGAATATCTTTTTTGATCCGGAAAAATTCCATGAAATCCTCTGAGTTCTATTCTGTGCATCCGGCGGCTGGGCCACCGGACGCGATCGCTGTTGACGCTATTGGGTAAGGCTGGGCCGTCGCTTATTTGCTGGTGCCCGGCACCCACACCGTGCCGATCGACAAGGTCGTCAGCTTTTTCTTGCGGCCATACCAGAGGTTGACCACGCCGCGCGACACGAACACGGAGGAGAACATCGAGGTCAGGATACCCAGGCAATGCACGACAGCGAAGCCGCGCACGGGACCGCTGCCGAAGGCCAGCAGTGCCAGGCCGACGATCAGGGTGGTCACGTTCGAGTCCAGAATCGTGGCCCAGGCGCGGTCGAAGCCGGCGGCGATCGCCGCTTGCGGCGTATTGCCGGCGCGCAGCTCTTCACGGATACGTTCATTGATCAGCACGTTGGCGTCAATCGCCATGCCCAGCGCCAGCGCGATAGCGGCGATACCTGGCAAGGTCAAGGTCACCTGGATCATCGACAACAAGCCGACCAGCAACAGCAGGTTGGTGGCCAGGGCCAGCACGCTGAAGGCGCCGAACAGCATGTAGTAGGCGATCATGAAGATGGCGATGGCGATGAAGCCGTACAAGGTCGAGTGGAAGCCTTTGGCGATGTTTTCCGCGCCCAGTTGCGGTCCGATCGTGCGTTCTTCGATGACGGTCATCGGTGCCGACAGGGCGCCCGAGCGCAGCAGCAGCGCCAGTTCATTCGCGTTTTCCGCGCCGCCCATGCCGGTGATCTGGAAGCGCGAACCGAGTTCCTGCTGGATGGTCGCGACCGACAGCACTTCCGGCTTGCCCTTTTCAAACAGCACGATGGCCATCCGCTTGCCCACGCGTTCGCGCGTCGCTTCGCGCATCTTGCGTCCGCCGTCGCCGTTCAGATCGATCGACACGGCCGCTTGCTGGTTCTGGTCGAAGCTGGCCGTGGCGCTGGAGATATAGTCGCCCGTCAGGATTACGTCTTTCGCCAGTACGACAGGGACGCCCTTGCCGACGGTGAACAATTCCGAGTTGAACGGAATGGCGCTCGACAGTTCGGTGCCAGGCACGATGCTTTCATCGACCAGACGCACTTCCAGGGTCGCCGTGCGGCCGATGATGGCTTTCGCGCGGGCCACGTCCTGTACGCCAGGCAATTGCACCACGATGCGGTCGGGACCTTGCTGCTGGATCAGCGGCTCGGCCACGCCCAGCTCGTTGACGCGCTTGGAGAGGGTGGAGATATTCTGTTTCACGCCTTCGTCGATGGTAGCCTTCAGGGCCGCCGGCTTCAGGGTGATGTTCAATTTCAAATCGCTGCCTTCACCCGCATCGGCGAACGCCAGTTCCGACATCTGGTCGGACAGCACATTTTTTGCCTTCAGGCGCGTTTCCGCGTCGCGGAAGTTGATTTGCACACTGTCGCCCACGCGCTCGATGCCGGCGTGGCGGATATTCTTGTCGCGCAACACGCTACGCGCGGCGGACTGGACGCCCTGGACTTTCTTGTTCAGTACTGCTTTCGCATCGACCTGCATCAGGAAGTGCACGCCGCCGCGCAAGTCCAGGCCCAGGAACATGGGCAAGGCATGCAATTTTTGCATCCACATCGGGGTATTGGCTTGCAGATTGACCGTCACGATATACGCAGGGTCGCTGGCATCGGGATTCAGGTCCTTTTCCAGCACCAGTTTCGCCTTGAACTGGGTATCAGGATCGGCGAAACGCACGCGCACGGAGGCGAGGTTGCCGGCGCCATCCATGGTGACACCTTCCGACTTGACGTTTTCTTTCGTCAATATTTGCTCGACTTGCGTCATCAGCTCGCCCGTCACCTTGACGGTCGACTTGCCGCTGGTTACTTGCAGCGCCGGTGACTCACCGAAATAATTGGGCGCCGTATAGAGTGCGCCCAGCAATAAGGCGACGACGATGATGATGTATTTCCAGGCAGGATAGCGATTCATAGTGATTCAGCGTTCAGTGTTGAGCGTCGGAGGCGTCGCGAGGGGCGGCCGATAGCCGCCCCGGTCATCATTGCCGAAGCAATGACAGCGAGGAATTACAGTGCCTTCAGGGTGCCTTTAGGCAGCAAGGTGGTAATGGAGCTCTTTTGCACCGTGATTTCGGTGCCGACCGCCACTTCGATGGTGACGTAAGCGTCCACTACCTTGACAACACGGCCCAGCATGCCGCCGGCGGTGACGACTTCGTCACCCTTGGCCAGCGCGTCCATCATCGCCCGTTGTTCTTTGGCGCGTTTTTGCTGTGGGCGGATCATCAGGAAATACATGACCACGAACATCAATACCAGCGGCAGGAAGCTGGTCAGGTTGCCGCCGAGGCCCAGGGCTTCGGTTGGGGCTTGCGCATAAGCGTTGGAAATGAAAAACACGGTGACTCCAGTTCTAATCAGTTTGAAAAAATAGCGCTGTATTCTAGCATTGGCTATACGCCATAACCCGAATTGCAGCCATGGCAACTTTAAATGGGGCTAAAAAAGCATTATGCAATGCTTTATCGCCCCCGTCCAAGCACCAATACACAAAACTTCCGGCCATGCTGTTGCCAGAGCGCAAGCTAAGGTTTTCTTAAGTTCCGCGTGCGCGTTCCGCGTGGAATTGCAGGGTAAACGCGTGGAAACGGTCTTCGTCCAGCGCCTCGCGCATCTGGCGCATCAGGTCCAGGTAGTAATGCAGGTTGTGGATGGTATTTAAACGCGCGCCGAGGATTTCCTTGGAGCGGTGCAGATGGTGCAGGTAGGCGCGCGAAAAATTGCGGCAGGCGTAGCAGCTGCAGGTCTCGTCGAGCGGCGCCTGGTCTTCCTTGTACTTGGCGTTCTTGATCTTGATGTCGCCAAAACGGGTGAACAGCCAGCCATTGCGGGCGTTACGCGTCGGCATGACGCAGTCGAACATGTCGATGCCGTTCGACACGCCCGCCACCAGGTCTTCCGGCGTACCGACGCCCATCAGGTAATGGGGCTTGTTGGCCGGCAAACGCGGGCCCACGTGGGCCAGCATGCGCATCATGTCTTCCTTCGGCTCGCCGACGGACAGGCCGCCGATGGCGATGCCGGGGAAATCGATCTCTTCGAGCTTGGCCAGCGACTCGTCGCGCAGCATTTCGAACATGCCGCCCTGCACGATGCCGAACAACGCATTCGGGTTTTCGCCGCGGTGGAACTCGTCCTTCGAGCGTTGCGCCCAGCGCAGCGACATGCGCATGGACTTGGCCGCTTCCTCGATGGTGGCCGGACGGCCCTGAATTTCATATGGCGTGCATTCGTCGAACTGCATGACGATGTCGGAATTCAGGACGCGCTGCACCTGCATCGACACTTCCGGCGACAGGAACAGCTTATCGCCGTTGATGGGCGAATTGAAATGCACGCCCTCTTCCGTGATCTTGCGCATGGCGCCCAGCGAAAACACCTGGAAACCGCCCGAATCCGTCAAAATAGGCTTGTTCCAACCCATGAAGCCGTGCAAGCCGCCGAATTTCTCCATGACGGTGTTGCCTGGACGCAACCACAGGTGAAACGTGTTGCCCAGGATGATCTGCGCGTCGATCTCGTTCAGTTCCAGCGGCGACATGGCTTTCACGGAGCCGTAAGTGCCCACTGGCATGAAGATCGGCGTCTGCACGACGCCATGGTTGAGTTTCAAGGTGCCGCGGCGTGCCTTGGTCAGGCCGCTCGTGTCGGTCTTGAGTAGTGTAAATTCCAGCATGGTCAGTCTTTCACGGGAGTATCAAGGTTCAGCGGAGCGCGCGATTGCGTGGTGAGCAGCATCGCATCGCCATAGCTGAAGAAACGGTAGTTCTGCGCGATCGCATGCGCGTAGGCATGGCGGATCGGTTCATAGCCGGCAAAGGCCG
Source organism: Janthinobacterium sp. GW460-12-1-14-LB5 (assembly GCF_059423585.1). Taxonomy (NCBI): domain Bacteria; kingdom Pseudomonadati; phylum Pseudomonadota; class Betaproteobacteria; order Burkholderiales; family Oxalobacteraceae; genus Janthinobacterium; species Janthinobacterium sp. GW460-12-1-14-LB5. The sequence goes on from NZ_JBWKYD010000017.1 coordinate 137,715, forward strand.
ACACCAGCATCAGCAGGGTCGACTTCGGCAAATGGAAGTTGGTGATCAGCCGCGTCACCGTTTTAAACGCATAGCCGGGCGTGATGAACAGGGCCGTATCGGCGCTGCCCGCCACCAGCTGGCCGCTTTGCGAAGCCGATTCCAGCGCGCGCAGGCTGGTCGTGCCGACGGCCACCACGTCGCGCCCGGCCTGCTGCGCGGCGCGCACGGCGTCGACGGTTTCCTGCGGCATGGTGTACCACTCGGTATGCATCTTGTGCTCGGCCAGCACTTCCGTGCGCACGGGCTGGAAAGTGCCGGCGCCCACGTGCAGGGTGACATAGGCAAAGTTGACGCCCTTGGCCTTCAATTGGTCGAGCAGGGCCTGGTCGAAATGCAGGCCCGCCGTCGGCGCGGCGACAGCGCCGGGCACCTTGTTGAACACTGTCTGATAGCGCGTTTCGTCGAATGCGTCCGCATCGTGCTCGATGTAGGGCGGCAGCGGCAGGCGGCCATGCGCCTCGATCAGCTCGAATACGTCGGCCTCGAAGTGCAAGGTAAAGAATTCGCCGGCGCGCTGGCCGACCGTCACGTCGAAGGCGTCGGCCAGGCGGATGCGGCAACCGGGCGGCGGCGACTTCGACGCGCGCACCTGGGCCAGCACGGTGCGCTCGTCGAGCACGCGCTCGACGAGCGCCTCGATCTTGCCGCCGCTTTCCTTGACGCCGAAGAAGCGCGCCTTCAACACGCGCGTATCGTTCATTACCAGCAGGTCGCCCGCGGCTAGCTGTCCTACGATGTCGGCGAACTGGCGGTCGACCACGGTCTCGCCGTCCAGATGCAACAGGCGCGAGGCGCTGCGCTCGGCCAATGGAGTTTGCGCAATGTTTTCTTGCGGCAAATTAAAATCGAAATCGGAAAGCGAATACATGCGTTTTGCTTCAAAAGTACGTCAAAAATGATTAGGAGTGCGCAATGGAACATCTGGCACTATACTGTGCGCCTATACAGGCATTACAATAATCCGCCGCAACAAATTACGACTGCGGTACGCACAGGGTGTGCCGGACAACCCTCTATTTTACGCTAGCGGCACCAAAACCTTGCATATGTCCGATCCCAAGCCCGATCTTCCTCCCACAGCCAAGCCTGCCGCGAAGCCGAAAGCCGTCAAAAAGGTGGTCAGCACGGAAAGCCGGCTGGCCAAGCTGGGCTTGCGCACGGATATGGACCTGGTGCTGCACCTGCCGATGCGCTACGAGGATGAGACCAAGGTCTACACCATCCGCGATGCCTGCCTGCGCGGCGGCGAGTCGTGGCAGGTGGAAGGGGTCGTCACCAAGTGCGAAGTCAACTTCAAGCCGCGCAAGCAATTGCTGGTGACGATCGCCGACGAAACGGGCAATTTGCTGCTGCGCTTCATGAATTTCTATGGCAGCCAGGTCAAGCAGCTGGCCGAAGGCACGCGGGTACGCGCGCGCGCCGAACTCAAACACGGCTTTTTCGGCGCCGAGATGGTGCACCCGACGTATAAAGTCGTCAACGAGGGCGCGCCGCTGCCCACGGCCCTGACGCCCGTGTATCCGTCCGGCGAAGGCTTGTCGCAGCACGTGCTGCGGCGCGAGATCGCGGACGCCATGCGCCGTATCGACTGGCAGGACACCTTGCCTGATCATCTGCTGCGCGAGATGCAGCTATCGCCGTTCCGCGCTGCCGTGCACCTGCTGCACTATCCGCCGCAGGACATCGATGAAAGCGCGCTGATGGACCGCTCGCACCCGGCCTGGGTGCGCATGAAGTTCGATGAACTGCTGGCACAGCAGCTGTCGCTCAAACGCGCCCAGCGCGCGCGCCGCTCGAAAGGCGCGGCGTCCTTGCCCGTCGTCGGCACCTTGTCGAACGCCTTCGGCGCCGCCCTGCCCTTCAAGCTGACGGGCGCGCAGGCGCGCGTGCTCGAGGAAATCCGCGCCGACCTGCGCCAGCCGTATCCGATGCAGCGCTTGCTGCAAGGCGACGTCGGCAGCGGCAAGACGGTGGTGGCCGCTTTATCCGCCACGCAGGCGATCGACAGCGGCTACCAGGCCGCGCTGATGGCGCCCACGGAGATTCTGGCCGAGCAGCACTTCCGCAAGATCGCCGCCTGGATGGAACCGCTGGGCGTGAAGGTAGCGTGGCTGACGGGCAGCCTGAAGAAAAAGGAAAAGACGGCGGCGCTGGCCCTGATCGAATCAGGTGAAGCGCAGCTGGTGATCGGCACGCATGCGCTGATCCAGGATAACGTGCTGTTTGCGAAACTGGGCCTGGTGATCGTCGACGAGCAGCACCGCTTCGGCGTGGGCCAGCGCCTGACCCTGCGCAACAAGGGCGACAGCGCGGCCGTGCCGCACCAGCTGATGATGTCGGCCACGCCCATCCCGCGCACCCTGGCCATGACGTATTACGCCGACCTGGAAGTGTCGGTGATCGACGAACTGCCGCCCGGCCGCAGCCCCATCGTCACGCGCGCCATCGACCAGAACCGGCGCGACGAAGTCATCGCCCGCGTGTATGCGGCCGCGCTGGAAGGCCGGCAGGTGTACTGGGTCTGCCCGCTGATCGAGGAATCGGAAGCGCTGCAGCTGCAAACGGCCACCGACACCTACATGATGCTGGCCGAGGCCCTGCCCGCGCTGCAGGTGGGCCTGGTGCATGGCCGTCTGAAGCCAGCGGAAAAACAGGAAGTGATGGATGCCTTTATTGCCGGCCATATCCACGTGCTGGTGGCCACCACCGTCATCGAGGTGGGTGTCGATGTGCCGAACGCCTCGCTGATGGTGATCGAGCACGCCGAGCGCTTCGGCTTGTCGCAGCTGCACCAGCTGCGCGGCCGCGTGGGCCGCGGCTCGGCGGCCAGCGTCTGCCTGCTGCTGTACCAGGGACCGCTGGGCGGCGTGGCGCGCCAGCGTTTGATGACCATGCGCGAAACAACGGACGGTTTTGAAATTGCCCGCCGCGACCTGGAAATCCGCGGACCCGGCGAATTCCTCGGCGCGCGCCAGTCCGGCCAGGCCATGCTGCGCTTCGCGGACCTGGAAACGGATCAATGGTTAGTTGACCAAGCGCGCGACGTGGCGCACGACCTGCTGCACGCCACCACGGCCGCCGCCGCAGCCACCGTGGAAGCCCACCTGGCGCGCTGGCTCGGTGGGAAAGAGGAATTTTTAAAAGTCTAAGAGCGCCCTACATGCACATCCAGAAGCGGTTCGCCAGGTCGAGCATGAAGTCGGGCCGCAGATAGGCCAGGAAGACGATGGCCAGCAGCGCGGCGCCGGCCAGGCGCCACAGCCACGTGCGCCAACTCCCCATTATGCCGCCACCGCCACGCGCTTGACGGCACGCTCGTCGATGGGCAGGTTGATCAACGCGGCCAGCAAGCCCAGGCCGATGGTGATCATCCACACGACGTGGTAACTGCCCTGGTGCTCGTACAGATAGCCACCCAGCCAGGCACCGAGGAAACTGCCCACCTGGTGCGAGAAGAACACCATCCCGGCCAGCATCGACAGGTGCTTGACGCCGAAGATGCCGGCGATGATGCCGTTCGTCAGCGGCACGGTCGACAGCCACAGCACGCCCATGCCGGCGGCGAACAGGTACACCGACCACGCCGACAATGGCGCCAGCAGGAACACGGTGATGACCACGGCGCGCGTCACGTAGATGGCCGACAGCAGGTAGCGCTTGGCGATCTTGCCACCGAGTTTACCCGCATAGTAGGAGCCGACGATGTTGAACAGGCCGATCAGGGCCAGCGCCGTGACGGCGATGTTCGGATTCATCAGGCCCTGGTCCTTCAGGTAGGCGGGCAAGTGCACGCCAATGAACACCAGCTGGAAACCGCAGACAAAATAGCCGGCCAGCAGCAGCCAGAACGAGCGGCTGGCGATGGCTTCGCTGAAGGCGGCACCGACGCTTTGCTGCGGGCCGCTGGCGTGCGACACGGGCGGCTCGCGCAAATAAAAGGCCATCGGAATCATGGCCAGCAGCACCAGCGCGGCCAGCACGTAAAAGGCGTTTTGCCAGCCCACGGCGGAGATCAGCTGCTGCTCCACCGGCATCATCAGAAACTGGCCGAACGAGCCCGCCGCAGACGAAATGCCGAAGGCCCACGAGCGCTGCTCGGGCGGCGCGCTGCGGCCGATGATGCCGCTGATGGCGCCAAAGGCCGTGCAGGCCAGCGCCAGGCCGATGAAGATGCCGGAACCGACGATGAACAGGGTGGGCTGCGTCACCAGCGCCATCCACACGAGGCCCGCCATGTAGCTGATGGCGCCGACGATGACGACGCGCATGGTGCCGAAACGGTCGGCCGCCATGCCGGCGAACGGACCGAAGACGCCCCACATCAGGTTTTGCATGGCCAGCGCCAGCGAATACGTTTCGCGCGTCCATCCGTTCGCTTGCGAGATCGGCTGCATCCAGAAGCCCAGGCCGTGGCGCACGCCCATCGCCAGGGTCAGGACGACGCCGCTGGCGATGAGGACAGTCTTCAGGCTGGGACGCGATGCGTGCAATGTCATGGGATTCCTGTTCACGCCTGGTCGGCTTGGTAAACGAGGCCGATCTGGCCGCGCATGGTATCGAGGTTGCGCATCAGCGCCACGCTGTCGGCGTGCGGCATGACGGGGCTTTCCAGCAGGCCGGCGCGGATGCAGCGCATCGCTTCGATGGCCTCGTGCGCATAGCCATTGCCCAGGTGCGGCGCGGCGACGACGCGGCGTTCGCCATCCATCGTTTCGACGATCAGCTGGTCGGGCTTGTAAAAACGGCTGGGCAGGCGGATGCGCCCCAGGCTGCCGGAAATGGTCATTTCCGTCGGCGTCTGCGCGCGCAGACTGCAGGCGCAGGACGAGGTGCCGCCACCCGCGTGCAGCAGCGAGAACACCACCTGTTCATCGACGCCGGTGGCGCCCATCTCGGCCAGCGCCTGCACCTGCGATACTGGGCCGAGGAAGAAGGCCGCCATCGACAGCGGATAGATACCCACGTCGAGCAGCGCGCCGCCGCCGAGTTCCGGATTGAACATGCGGTGCTCGGGCGGGAAATTGGCGACAAAGCCGATATCGGCCTGCACTTGCCGCAGCACGCCGATTTCGCCGCTGGCGATGATGCGTTTGGCTTCCTGCACGGCGGGCAGGAAACGGCTCCACATCGCTTCCATCAAAAACAGCTTTTTCTCGCGCGCCAGGTCAACCATGGCCAGCGCCTCGGGCGCGTTCATGGTGAACGGCTTTTCGCACACGACGTGCTTGCCGGCGGCCAGGCACATCAGGGCATTTTCCGCATGCAGGGTGTGCGGCGTGGCGATGTAGATTACGTCCACGCCAGGATCGTCAGCCAGCGCCTGGTAGGAGCCGTGACAACGCTCGATGCCGAATTCGGCGCCGAACGCTTGCGCGCCGGCGGCGCTGCGCGAGGCGACGGCCGCCAGCTGCGCTCCAGGCGCGTCGCGCAAGCCATTGGCCATCGCGCGGGCGATCTTGCCGGTGCCGAGGATGCCCCAGCGGACGGTATGCTCCATGCTCTACTCTCTTTCTGTGCCTGCTGCCTTGCGCTTCGGGCGGAACACCGCCGCGTCATTGTAAAAATCGTCGTCCTGGCCTTCGCACCAGCCGGGCAAGCCCAGCACCGGCAGCGGCGTGAAGTCCGCCGTGGTGAGGCCCTGCTGTGCCAGGTCCTGCGCCACCCGCTCGTCGAGCCAGGCGCGCCGTGCCGCGTCGTCGAGCGCAAAGTAAGCGTCGCCGGCAAGGATCACGCGCGTATGCGCCGTGATGGCCTTGCGTGGCGCTACCAGTTTTTCCATCAGTGCGTGGCCGAACAGCCAGACTTCGGCGTCGCCGCCTGCGCCAAATTTATCACGCTGCGCGATGAACGCGCTGCGCCAGTCGTGCCCGCGCAAGGCCGCTTCCAGCGCGCGCCCCGCATCGCTGTCGCGCAGCACCAGCAAGGCGGAGTTTTCATCGAAAATGGTCGCGCCGTCGCGCGCGGGACCACGCGATTTACCCACGCCGGACAGGGCTATCTGCGCGGCCTGCAGCGCATTCAACTGCCGCTTGATGCGCGGGAAAGTGAGCCACACGAGTGCGTTGAAAAAATCGTGCAGATTGTCGCGCGTGGGCACGCCGCCCGTGGCGCCGATGAACTCTTCGTAGGCCATGCCTTCGGGCAGGTCCGCTTGCGGCACGAAGGCCAGCGGCAAGCCGGACGGATTGCGCAAGTCCAGCGCCCGCGCACGTCCGTTCAGCGCCGCGATCACCGTGTCGCGCTGCAGGTCCAGCTGCCGTCGCGCCGGCAGCACCGTGGCAAACCAGGGGCGGGTCCAGTCTATCGATGGCAGCATGAACGCTTAGACCATTTTCCAGTTGATCTGTTCGCCCGCGTTAAGCGGAATCACGTGGCTGTCGCCCAGCGGCAGCGAAGCCGGCAAGGTCCAGCTTTCGCGACGCAAGGTGATGGTATCCGTGTTGCGCGGCACGCCGTAGAAGGCCGGGCCGTGGAAGCTGGCGAACGCCTCCAGTTTATCGAGCGCGCCGGCCCGTTCGAACGCTTCGGCATACATTTCCATCGCGTGCAGGGCCGTATAGCAGCCGGCGCAACCGCAGGCCATTTCCTTGGCGCCTTGCGCGTGCGGCGCCGAATCGGTGCCGAGGAAGAAGCGCTCGTCGCCGCTGGCGGCTGCCGTCATCAGCGCCAGGCGGTGCTCTTCGCGCTTGAGGATGGGCAGGCAGTAGTAATGGGGGCGGATGCCGCCCTTGAAAATCTCGTTGCGGTTGTACAGCAGATGGTGCGCCGTGATGGTGGCGGCGATCGGGCCTTCCGCTTCAGCCACGTACTGCGCCGCATCCTTGGTGGTGATATGCTCGAACACGACGGACAGGGCCGGGAAGGCGCTGCGCAGCGGACGCATCACGCGTTCGATGAAGACGGCTTCGCGGTCGAAAATGTCGATTTCCGGATCCGTCACTTCGCCGTGCACGAGGAAGGGCATGCCCACTTCCTGCATCACTTCGAGCACCTTGTAGCAATTCTTCAAATCCGTCACGCCCAGGTCGGAATTCGTCGTCGCGCCGGCCGGATACAGTTTCACGGCCTGCACGATGCCGCTGTCCTGCGCGCGGCGGATTTCGTCGGGCGAGGTGTTGTTCGTCAGGTACAGCACCATCAGCGGATCGAAGTTCACGCCCTCCGGCACGGCGGCCAGGATGCGCTCGCGGTAGGCGCTGGCATCGGCCGTGGTGGTAACGGGCGGCTTCAGGTTCGGCATGACGATGGCGCGACCGAACTGGCGCGCGCTGTGCGGCAGCACGCTGGCCATGACGGCGCCATCGCGCAGGTGCAAATGCCAGTCGTCTGGACGGGTGATGGTGATGGAATCTGGGGTGTGATCGGGTGTGGACATGGCGGCTGCTCTCAGGCGGTCATTGCGGATAGCGCCATTTTACCAGCCGCGGGGCTGCCTTTGCGGCCAGGCTGCCGGAGGCAAACCGGACGCAAACCGGACGCAAGCGTGCTGTCAACGCAAAAACGGCCGGTGGAAACCGGCCGTTTTTATCAAGAAAACCTGGGATCAGTGAATGATTTTCGCCAAGAAATCACGCGCGCGGTCCGAGCGCGTCGTGTTGAAGAAATCATCCTTGCTGCAATCCTCGATGATTTTGCCCTGGTCCATGAAAACGATGCGGTTGGCCACGCGCCGGGCAAAACCCATTTCGTGCGTGACGACCATCATCGTCATGCCTTCCTGCGCCAGGCCCACCATCACGTCGAGCACTTCGTTGATCATTTCCGGGTCGAGCGCCGACGTCGGCTCGTCGAACAGCATGGCGATCGGGTCCATCGACAGCGCGCGGGCAATCGCCACGCGCTGCTGCTGGCCGCCCGACAACTGGCCGGGGAATTTATCCTGCTGCGACAGCAGGCCCACGCGGTCCAGGTATTTCAAGCCCTTGGCATTGGCTTCGTCGGCGCTGCGCCCCAGCACCTTGACCTGGCCGATGGTCAGGTTTTCGCGGATGGACAAATGCGGGAACAGCTCGAAATTCTGGAACACCATGCCGATGCGCGCGCGCAATTTGGACAGGTTCGTCTTCGGGTGGTTGACGGCGATGCCGTCGACGAAAATCTGTCCCTGCTGGATCGGCTCGAGGCCGTTGACGGTCTTGATCAAGGTCGACTTGCCGGAGCCGGACGGGCCGCAAATGACCATCACGTCGCCCTTGTCGACATTGGTGCTGCAGTCGGTCAGTACCTGGAACTGGCCATACCATTTGCTGACGTTATTGAGTTCAATCATCTTGTTCTTTCTTTTACGGTTAGCGAATGATGGCGACGCGTTTCTGCAGGCGTTTTACCAGGAATGACAAGGCATAGCACAGCACGAAATACACGACGGCGACAAACACGTACATCTCCACCAGGCGGCCGTCGCGCTGCGCGATCTTCGAGGCGGCGCCGACGAAATCGGGGATCGACAGCACGTACACGAGCGACACGTCCTGGAACAGCACGATGGTTTGCGTCAGCAGCACGGGAATCATGTTGCGGAAGGCTTGCGGCAGCACGATGAAGGCCATGGTCTGCGAGTAATTCATGCCCAGCGCCTGGCCCGCCCACACCTGGCCGCGGGGAATCGACTGTATGCCGCTGCGCATGATCTCGCAATAGTAGGCCGCCTCGAACATGATGAAGGTGATCAGCGCGGAAGAAAACGCACCCACTTTCACGGGTTCGTTGGCGCCGATGACCCAGGCGGCGATATACGGCACCAGGAAATAGAACCAGAAGATCACCAGCACCAGCGGGATCGAGCGTATCAGGTTGACGTAGCTCGATGCCACGCCCGAGATGAGGCGGCTGCCGGACAAGCGCATCAGCGCCAGCACGGTGCCCAGCACGATGCCGCCGACCATGGCCAGCGCCGTCAGTTTCAGGGTAAACACCATGCCGGTCTGGAACAGGTAGACCCACGAGCGGGAGATGACGTCGAAGTCGAAATTACCGAACATATCAGTGTCCTCCCGTCTTGGCGCCGGCCACGATGAAGCCCGGGATGGCGACCTTTTTTTCGATCAGGTGCATCAGCACCACCACCAGCAGGTTGACGACGACGTAGATGATGGTGGCGGCCGAAAACGCTTCGAACACCTGGAAGGAAAACTCCTGGATGGCGCGCGCGCTGGCCGTCAGTTCGATCAGGCCAATGGTCAACGCCACGGAACTGTTCTTGATGATGTTCAAAAACTCGCTGGTCAGTGGCGGCATGATGACGCGCGCGGCCATCGGCAGCAGAATGAAGCGGTAGGTTTGCGGCAGGGTCAGGCCCAGCGCCGTGCCGGCCAGTTTCTGCCCGCGCGGCAGCGCCTCGATACCCGTCGTCACCTGCACGGCCACGCGCGAGGAGGTAAAGAATCCCAGGCACAGCACGGCCGTGACGAACGGCGCATTCGGCAGCGACTTGACCCAGGCGCCCAGGTCAGGCGGCAGCAGTTCCGGCATGACGAAATACCAGAGGAACATCTGCACCAGCAGCGGCACATTGCGAAACAATTCCACATACGCATTGGCCACGCCCACCAGCCATTTGTTCGGCAAGGTGCGCACGGTGCCGATCACCAGGCCCAATATCAGCGCCATGATCCAGGCGGTACCGGCCGTGGCCAGGGTCCAGATCAAGCCGGACCACAGCGTGTCCATATACGTGCCCACGCCATCGGGAGAAATCTCCCAGAAAATGCGCCAATTCCAGTTGTAATTCATGATCATCCTTCCCGTGCAGCCCAAGGACGGCGGCCAGCCGGCCGACCATCCCGCAAATAAATCGGGAGGCTTGCGCCTCCCGGTTTGTTACGCAATCTTTACTTTTTCCGTTTGTCCGAAGTCTTCTGCGCTTCCGGTACGGCCGCATATGCTGCCGGGTCGCCCGAGTCGGTCGGATTCATGAACACGGCCTTCAGTTGCGGCGGCATGGGGAATTTCAGGTTGATGTTTTTCGGTGGAATCGGCGAGGTAAACCATTTCGCATAAATGCGGTTGATGTCGTCGCTCTTGTACAGGCGGATCAGCGCGTCGTCGACCACTTTCTTGAAGGCCGGGTCGCCCTTGCGCAGCATGATGCCGTACGGCTCGACCGACAGCGCTTCCTTGGTGATTTCGTAGTCGTTCGGGTTCTTCGAGTTGGCCACTTGCGAGGCCAGCAAAATGTCGTCGTTGGCTTCGGCCACCGCGCGGCCCGTTTCCAGCATCAGGAACGACTCGGGATGATCCTTGCCGACGGCAATGTTCATGCCCAGGTTCTTTTCCTTGTTGAGGATGGTCATCTGCTTGATGGTCGACGTGCCGGCCGTAGCGACCAGGGTCTTGCCGCGCAAGTCTTCCAGGGTCTTGATGTTCGAGGATTTTTTCGCCAGGATGCGATTGCCGATGACGAACATGGTCGGGGCGAATGCCACCTGCTGCTGGCGCTCCAGGTTGTTCGTCGTCGAGCCGCATTCGAGGTCGATAGTGCCGTTGGCCATCAGCGGAATGCGGTTGGCCGACGTGACGGGGCTCATCACCACTTTCAGTTCGCTCAGGCCCAGGTGCTTTTGCAGGGCCGTGACGACTTTCATGCACAGGTCGATCGAATAACCCTGGTATTGCTGCTTGTCATCGAGATAGGAGAAGGGCACGGAGCCGTCGCGCACGCCGAGGGTGACGGAACCGGCTTTCTTGATCTTGGCCAATGTGCCGGTCAATTCCTGGGCCTGGACTGGCGACATGCTGCTGATGACACCGACGCTGAGCAGCGTGGCGATGATTTTGGTCAATTTCATAAATTCTCCTGGGCGGACAAACCGGATGGACTCCGAACGAAACAACTGTGGTGCAGACGCCACCAATGGAATTAATTTTATTTCATTTTCAGCGCCGGACCAGCCGTTTTCTGCGATTGCCGTCAAATAGGCGCTATACGCGCGCCTGAAGGAGCGCGGCTGTAGCATTTTTCCTACTGATTTCCCATTCCCGATTTATTTTGCCGGCGCCAGCCCCGCCAACTCGTCCTGTTCGCCGCGCTCTTCATCCTGGTTCGCCTGCTGGCGTTGCCACATCTGCGCGTACAGGCCATCCGCCGCCAGCAATTGCGGATGCGTGCCCCGTTCGACGATGCGGCCATGGTCGAACACGAGGATTTGCTGGGCGTCGGCCACCGTCGACAGACGGTGCGCGATCACCAGGGTGGTGCGGTTCTTGGCGATGTCCTTCAGCTGCGCCTGGATCGCCTGTTCGGCCTTGGAGTCGAGCGCCGAAGTGGCTTCATCGAAGATCAGGATGGCCGGGTCTTTCAGCAAGGTGCGGGCAATGGCCACGCGCTGCTTTTCGCCGCCCGACAGTTTTAAACCCCGCTCGCCCACCATGGAGTTGTAGCCATCTGGCAAGCTTTCAATAAAATCATGGATCGATGCCGCTTTCGCCGCCGCCACGATGGCGTCCTTGCTGGCGCCCGGCTTGCCATAGGCGATGTTGTATTCGATGGTGTCGTTGAACAGCACCGTATCCTGCGGCACGATGCCGATGGCCGCGCGCAACGAATCCTGCGTTACGGCGCGCAAGTCCTGGCCATCGATGGTGATGCCGCCGCCATCGACTTCATAGAAGCGGAACAGTAAACGCGACAAGGTCGACTTGCCCGAGCCGCTGTGGCCCACCACGGCCGTCGTGGTGCCGGCCGGCATCTGGAAATCCACGTCAAACAGGATTTGCCGCTTGGCTTCATAGCTGAAATCCACATGCGCGAAACGCACGGCCGCGCCGCGCGTGACGAGCGGTTTGGCGTCCGGCGTATCGGCGATTTCGCGGTTTTCGTTCAGCAAGGAAAACAGGCGTTCCATGTCGGCCAGGCTTTGCTTGATTTCGCGGTAAATGACGCCCAGGAAATTGAGGGGAATATACAGCTGGATCATGAAGGCGTTCACCAGCACCAGGTCGCCCAAAGTCATCGTGCCGGCGATCACGCCCACGGTGGCGCGCCAGAGAATTAATGTCACGGCCGTGGCGATGATCAGCGACTGGCCCGTATTGAGCAAGGACAAGGAAGTCTGCGATTTCACGGCCGCCGATTCGTAGCGCTGCAAGCCCTCGTCGTAGCGCTTCGCCTCGTAATCCTCGTTGCCGAAATATTTCACGGTTTCATAGTTAATCAGCGAATCGATGGCCTTGGTATTTGCCTTCGAATCGAGGTCGTTCATGGTGCGGCGGAAATGCGTGCGCCAGTTCGTCACCAGCACGGTGAACGCGATGTACGACACCAGCGCCACCGCCGTGATCACGGTGAACCAGATGTCGTAATGCAAGACCAGATAGCCGAGCACGAGGGTAATTTCCACCAGGGTCGGCAGGATGTTGAACAGGGTGTAGGAAATGAGCGAACCGACGCTGCGCGTGCCCCGTTCGATATCGCGCGTCATGCCGCCCGTCTGGCGATTCAGGTGGAAACGCAGGGACAAGGCATGCAGGTGGCGGAACACTTGCAGGGCGATGGTGCGCACGGCGCGCTGCGTGACCCGGGCGAACAGAAATTCGCGCAATTCCGTAAACAAGGTGGTCGACAGGCGCAGCAAGCCGTAGGCCACCAGCAAGCCGACGGGCAGCACCAGCAGCGCCTGCGGATGCGCCGCCGTGACCGTCATGGCGTCGACGAGTTTTTTCAGGATCAGGGGCACGCCCACGTTGGCCAGCTTGGCGCCCACCAGGCATAGCAGCGCCAGCAGCACTCGCCATTTGTAGACCCACAGGTAGGGCAGCAAGGTCTTGATGGTGGCGAAATCGCTGTGGCTGGCGGAAGCTGGCGAGCGGGGCGGAGGGGGAGTCTGGGAACGGCGCATGGCGAAGGTCGGCTTTTTATGGTTCAATCGCAGCAATTGTAGCCTTTCATGAGAATAAAAGATGAGCACCTCCCCCGCCCGCCCCGACAACTGCCTCGCCTCCGGCCTGCCCGCCGGAAAAATGCCGGAATTGCGCATGATGCCCGCGCCGTCCGACGCCAATGTGTACGGCGACGTCTTCGGCGGCTGGATCATGGCGCAAGTCGATATCGCCGGTTCCCTGCCGGCCACGCGGCGCGCCAACGGCCGTGTCGCCACCATCGCCGTCAACTCCTTCGTCTTCAAAAACCCCGTCTTCGTCGGCGATCTGCTCTCGTTCTACGCCGACATCGTCAAGGTGGGCAATACCTCGATCACCGTCAACGTGGAAGTGTATGCCGAGCGCAACCGCCTGCAGGCGTGCATCGTGAAAGTCACGGAAGCAACCCTGATCTATGTGGCGACGGACTCCGACCGCAAGCCGCGCAAGGTGCCGCCGATCGAGACCTTATTGGCGTCCTGATTGTCGTATTAATCCCACGTTTCAGACGGCATGGATAGCCAGCGCCGCATCTTCCTGCACAGCGCCGCCCGCATCGGTGCGCTGGCTGCCGCCGGCAGCGTGCTGTCCGGTTCCAGCGCCAGCGCCGCCACGCGCCTGAACGGCGCGGGCTACCCGTTTGCGCTCGGCGTCGCTTCCGGCTCGCCCCTGCCCGACGCCGTCGTGCTGTGGACGCGCATCTGCTACGACCCGCTGCAGGCTGCCGCCACGCCCGCCATCGCCTTGAACGTGCGCTGGGAAGTGGCCGAAGACGAAGCTTTCCGGCGCATCGCCGCCAAAGGGCAAGCGACGGCCACGCCCGCCCTCGCGCACAGCGTGCATGTCGACGCGGGCGGCCTGGCGCCCGGACGCTGGTACTGGTACCGCTTCATGCTGGGCGACGCCGTCAGCCCCGTGGGCCGTACGCGCACGGCGCCCGAGCCCGCCTCCATGCCTTCTTCGCTGAAACTGGCTGTCGCCTCGTGCCAGCACTGGGAGTTCGGCGCATATGCGGCGCACCGGCACATCGCCGCGGCCGCCCCCGACCTGGTGGCCTTCCTTGGCGACTACATCTATGAGTGGGGGCCGTACCAGCTGCAGCACCCAAGCCGCGCCATACGCACGCATGAAAGCTTCAGCCTGGACGAGTACCGCGCCCGCTATGCGCAATACAAGAGCGACCGGGACTTGCAGGGCGCGCACCTGGCCGCGCCGTGGATCGTCACCTGGGATGACCATGAAGTGGCCAACGATTACGGCAACGACCGCGACGAGTTGCTCACGCCCACCTTCTTGCAGCGCCGCGCGGCCGCCTACCAGGCGTTTTATGAGCACATGCCGCTGCGCCTGCTGCCCTTGGGACGGCGGGGCTTTGTCGACATGCGCATCTACCAGCGCTACGACTGGGGCCGACTGGCACGCTTCCACGTGCTGGACGACCGGCAATACCGCGCCCATCACGCCTGCGCCAGGCCGGGTCGCGGCGGTTCGAATTCCGTCACCACGCGCAGCTGCCCCGACTTGCTCAAACCGAACCGCACCATGCTGGGCGAGGAACAGCAGCGCTGGCTGCAAACCGGTCTCGATGATTCTCCCGCGCGCTGGAATATCCTGGCCCAGCAAACCCTGATGGCGCAATCGAGCCAGGTGCCCATCCTGCGCCCCGGCGACGAGCGCGTCTGGACCGATGGCTGGGACGGTTACCCGATGGCGCGCCAGCACCTGCTTGACGCCTTGCGCAGCAGCAAGGCCAGCAACCCGCTGGTGCTGTCGGGCGACGTGCACACCTTTTATGCCACGGAACTGAGCCGCAACGCCATGCGCCCCACCGGCAAGGATAATCCCGTGCTGGCCACGGAGTTTTGCGGCACCTCCATCACCTCGAGTTCCCGCCCGCAGGCGCGCACGGCGCAGTATGTGGCGATGAATCCGCACATCCGCTACGGGCGCAGCGACAAGCGCGGCTATATGTTGATGGAAATCACGCCGGAGAAGACCACGACCCTGTTCCAGGGCCTGGAGAACGTGCGCGACAGCGCATCGACCATCGCGACACTGGCCAGTTTCACCGTTCAGGATGGCAAGGCTGGCGTGCAGCGCGTCTAGCCTATGCTTTTCAAGGCCTCGCGGTAGCGCCGGCTGACGGGCACTTCGCCCCCAGTGGAAAGTACCGCGCGGGCATCGCCCGATTCCAGCGGCACGATGGCTTGCACGAAATCAAGATTGACGATATAGCTGCGGTGCACACGCAGGAAGCGCTTGCTATCCAGGCGGCGCTCGATGGCCGCCATGGTCGAGCGCAACGGATAATCATGGCCGCGCACGTGCAAATTTACATAATTGCCCCAGGCCTGTATCCACTCGATATCGGCGGCGGGCAACAGAAAATCCTTGCCCAGCTTGCGTACCAGGAAGCGTTCCGGCTGCTGCACCGGCTCCACGGCCAGTCCCTCGTCGGGTTCGCCCAGCAGGGTCGCCTCGCCTTGCCAGCGCATCAGCAGCAACTGGTAAAAGCCCGTGAACAATAAAATGGAGAAGTAAGTGCGCACATCCTTGACATATTCATACGGCAATTCGCGCCACCAGTTACCGAAATCGTAATCGCTGCCGGCGCTCCAGTACGCCAGTTTGCGCAAGGCCACCATGGCCAGCACATGCACGAGGCTGTAGACCAGCGACGCGATCAGGTGCCAGCGCAGGTTTTGGCGCTGGAAAATCAGGTGCAAGGGCCGAAGCTGGTTAGCCAGGATCACCACCGGCACCAGCGCCAGCAACACCAGGTTGCTGCTCCACTCCCACACGGCCACTTCCCAGAACGGTGTCGCGAGCCCGGCGCGTTGGCGGTCCGTCCAGCTGATCCAGCAGTTGAGCGACGTTTGCAGCAGATACAGGACGATCCAGAAAGCTGGCTCGGCGAACTGGCGCCAGCGTTGATATCGTTGCAACAAATCGGTGGAAGACAGGCGCATGGTGTCGGATGGCAAATTAGTTGCATGATTGTAAGGTCCCAAAGCCGTCCCAGTGTCACCGCTCGTCACAAACAGCCCGCAATTGATCACTTTTCGCTGGATCGCCCCGTGTGGCCTGCCTATGCTGGGCTCTTCCTTCACCAGCGGACCCACGACCATGACCACTGATTCTCGCCGTTACGATATCGATGCCTTGCGCTTTCTTGTCTTCAGCCTGCTGATCGTCTACCACACGGCCATGCTGTACCTGGACGGTGCCGCCTTCCACATGAAGAGCAGCTACTTGACGGAAACATTGAACTTTCCCATGGTCTTTATCAACCGGTGGCGCATGGAAATCGTGTTCCTCATTTCCGGCGTGTCGTGCGCCATGATGGCGCACGCCTCGCGCGGCGCC
Source organism: Janthinobacterium sp. GW460-12-1-14-LB5 (assembly GCF_059423585.1). NCBI lineage: Bacteria > Pseudomonadati > Pseudomonadota > Betaproteobacteria > Burkholderiales > Oxalobacteraceae > Janthinobacterium > Janthinobacterium sp. GW460-12-1-14-LB5. The sequence continues at coordinate 153,978 of NZ_JBWKYD010000017.1, forward strand.
TTCCTGTGGCGCCGGATCAAGCGCCTGTTGCTGCCCCTGCTGTTTGGCGTGCTGGTGGTGATTCCCGTGCAGCCGTATTGCGAGGGCGTCAGCAACGGCCTGGTCGAGCCTGGCTATGGAGCATTTCTGCTGCACTACTTTGGCGGCTACGCCTGGCCGGCCGGCGCATTTACGGGCTGGAAAACCAGTTTTACCTGGAACCATCTGTGGTATCTGGTGTATCTGCTGCTGTACACCATCGTGCTGGTGGCGCTGCAGCCGCTGCTGGCCAAGGCCAGGCCGCTGTTGACGGGGCTGCGCGGCTGGCGCCTGTTGATCCTGCCCGCCCTGCCCGCGCTGGCGGCAACGGCTTTCCTGAAACTGCGCTATCCGGAAACCCATGCGCTGGTGAAAGACTGGTACGCGCACGCCATCTATTTCACCATGTATCTGTATGGCTGGTGGCTGGGCAATGACAAGGGAGTGTGGCAGGAACTGGCGCGCTTGCGCTGGCATGCGCTGCTGCTGGCGCCCTGCGCGTTTGCCGTGTATCTGGGCTTTGATCTCGTGTATTCGGAAAACCTGCTGACCTGGGCCTCAGCCGGCTCCTGGCCCATGCGCAACCTGTACATGTGGCTGGCCATCTGCGCCATCCTGGGCTGGTCGCACACCTTGCTGAATAAACCGTTTGCCTGGCTGCCATGGGCGCGCCAGGCCGTCTTTCCCTGGTACATACTGCACCAGAGCGCCATCGTGCTGCTGGCCTACTGGCTGGTGCCGTTAAAGCTGGGCCCCGTGCTGGAACCACTGCTGATACTTGCAGGCACGGTGGCGACTTGCTGGCTGGGAACGTCGCTGCTGATCAGCAAAGTGAACTGGCTGCGCCCCTGCTTCGGCTTGCCCGCCCGGCCACGGCAAGCCGTAGTGGCGGACACGGCCTTATCAGCGCATTAAGCTGCTTTCTTTTCGTCGCGCAATTGACGGCGCAAGATCTTGCCGACGTTGGTTTTCGGCAATTCATCGCGGAACTCGATGTATTTCGGCTTCTTGTATGCCGTCAATTCATGCTTGCAATGCTCGCGGATCTGTTCCACCGTCAGGTTCGGGTCCTTGCGCACGACAAACACTTTCACGGCTTCGCCCGAATTGGCGTCCGGCACGCCGATGCAGGCACATTCGAGCACGCCCGGGCAGGAAGCGACCACGTCTTCCACCTCGTTCGGATACACATTGAAGCCGGAGACGATGATCATGTCTTTCTTGCGGTCGACAATCTTCACATAGCCGCGCTCGTCCATAACACCCACGTCGCCCGTCTTGAAGTAGCCGTCGGCCGTCATCGACTTGGCCGTCTCGTCCGGACGCTGCCAGTAGCCCGCCATCACTTGCGGGCCGCGCACGGCGATTTCGCCCGGCTCGCCCAGCGCCACTTCCACGCCGTCATCATTCAAAATAGCCACTTCCGTCGACGGGAAAGGCAAGCCGATGGTGCCCGTGAATTCCGTGATATCGACGCGGTTGCCCGTCACCACGGGTGATGTTTCCGACATGCCATAACCTTCGATCAGCGGGCAACCCGTCAGTTTCAGCCAGCGTTCGGCCACGTTGCGCTGCAGGGCCATGCCGCCGCCATTGCACACTTTGTAGCTGGAAAAATCGAGCTTGGCGAAATCGGCATTATTCAGCAGCGCGTTGTACAGAGTATTGACGGCAGGGAAGACAACGATCTTGTGCTTGCTCAATTCCTTGACGAAGCCGGGGATGTCGCGCGGATTCGGAATCAGCACGCTCATGCCGCCCAGGCGCATGCCCATCAGGGCGCTGACCGTCAGCGAATAGATGTGATACAGGGGCAAGGCGCACATGAAGCCCATCGACGTGGCGCGCATTTCCTTGGTCATCACGGGCGCCATCCACGCCTCGTTCTGCAGCACGTTGGCGATCACATTGCGGTGCAACAACATGGCGCCTTTCGATACGCCCGTCGTGCCGCCCGTGTATTGCAGGAAGACGATATCGTCATGGCCCTGCTCTACCGGCGTCAAGGTCAGGCGCGCGCCTTCGGCCAGCATCTTGTTGAAGCTGATGGCGTTCGGCAAGGAAAACGCGGGCACCATTTTCTTGATCTTGCGCACGACGAAGTTGACGATCGTGCCCTTCAAGCCGCCCAGCAAGTCGCCCATGGTGGCCACGATCACGTGCTTGACCTGGGTATGCGGCAGCACCTGTTCGACCGTGGTGGCAAAGTTTTCCAGCACGATGATGGCTTCGCTGCCCGAATCGATCAGCTGGTGCTGCAATTCGCGCGGCGTGTACAGCGGATTGACGTTGACTACCGTGTAGCCGGCGCGCAGGATCGCCGCCATGGCCACCGGATACTGCAGCACGTTGGGCAGCATGATCGCCACGCGCGCGCCCCGTTGCAGGCCCTTGCTTTGCAGCCAGGCGCCCATCTGCTGCGACAACTTGTCCAGTTCGCGGTAGGTGAGGAATTTATCCATGCACACGAAGGCATTGCGGTCCGCATAATTCTGGAACGACTCTTCCAACAAATGCGTTACGGAACGGTATTGCGTGCAATCAATCTCTGCGGGAACGCCGTCCGGGTACGACTTCAACCAAATCTTGTCCATCTCGCCTCATCTTTATCTGTAAAAGGGATGCGCCCCCTGGCGCATCCACATTGTTTATGCTGCTATCTTTTTCTCGTCGCGCAAGGCGCGACGCAAAATCTTGCCGACGTTGGTCTTCGGCAGTTCATCGCGGAACTCGATGTATTTCGGCCGCTTGTAGCCCGTGAACTGCTCCTTGCAATACGCGGCCAGCACTTCCTGGGTCAGGTTCGGATCCTTGCGCACGACAAACACTTTCACGGCCTCGCCCGAATGTTCATCGGGCACGCCCACGCAAGCGCACTCGAGCACGCCCGGATGGGCCGCGATGACGGCTTCGACTTCGTTCGGATACACATTGAAGCCGGAGACGAGGATCATGTCTTTCTTGCGGTCCACGATCTTCACGTAGCCGCGCTCGTCCATGATGCCCACGTCGCCCGATTTGAAGTAGCCGTCCGGCGTCATGACCTTGGCCGTTTCATCGGGACGGTTCCAGTAGCCGCTCATCACTTGCGGGCCACGGATGGCGATCTCGCCCGTCTGGCCCAGCGCTACTTCCTTGCCGTCATCGTCGAGGATGGCGATCTCGGTCGACGGAATCGGCAAGCCGATGGTGCCGGAGAACGCCGTGCTGTCGGCGCGGTTGCAGGTGGCGACGGGCGACGTTTCCGACAAGCCATAACCTTCGATGATGGACACACCCGTCACCTGCAGCCACTTGTCGTTGACAGCTTGCTGCACCGCCATGCCGCCGCCATTGGCGATCTTCAAGCCCGAGAAATCGAGCTTGGCGAAGTCGGGATGATTGACCAGCGCGTTATACAGCGTATTGACCGCCGGCAACAAATTGAACTTGTATTTGCCCAGTTCCTTGATCAGGCCCGGGATATCGCGCGGATTCGGGATCAGGATATTCAGGGCGCCCACGCGCGTGCCCCACATGGCGCACGCCGTCAGGGCAAAGATATGGTACAGCGGCAAGGCGCAGACGATGATCATCTGTTCCTTGCTGTTCTGGTCGAGCGCCGCGCCCGACCACGCTTCGCTTTGCAGCACATTGGCGATCACATTGCGGTGGCTCAAGGTCGCGCCTTTCGACACGCCCGTGGTGCCGCCCGTGTATTGCAAGAAAGCGGGGTCGTTGATGCTCAGCTCGACTGGCGTGAGTTTCATGCGGCTGCCCAGCGCCAGCGCCTGCTTGAAACGCATGGCGTTCGGCAGGGAATACGCGGGCACCATCTTCTTGACGTTACGCACGACAAAATTGACGAGCATGCCCTTCAAACCGCCCAGCATCTCGCCCATGCTGGCGACGACGATGTGCTTGACGGCCGTCCTGCTCAGCACTTGCTCGAGCGTATGGGCAAAGTTTTCCAGCACGATGATGGCTTCGCTGCCCGAATCGTTGAGTTGATGCTCGAGTTCGCGCGGCGTGTACAGCGGATTGACGTTGACCACCGTATAGCCGGCGCGCAGCACGGCGGCAATGGCCACCGGATACTGCAGCACGTTCGGCATCATCAGGGCCACTCTGGCCCCCTTCTTCAAGCCGCGGCTTTGCAGCCAGGCGCCCAGCTGGCGCGAATAGGTATCGAGTTCGGCGTAGGTGAGAAATTTGTCCATGCAGACATAGGCCTTGCGGTCCGCATATTTTTGAAATGCCTCTTCCAGCACATGCACCAGCGAACGATATTGATCAGGATCGATGTCGGCGGGGACGCCGGGAGGGTACGACTTCAGCCAAATTTTTTCCATCCTGTGCCTCTTGTCTCGAATCATCGTGGGGGAGCCGGCGCACCTTGCCGGCGCGGATCATTGCTGCGGATTCTGTCGTCCGGCAGTCGGTTTGAGCATTCTGACGAGCAATTGCTCTATGCTACTAATGCGATGCTATCGGGCGCCGCGCTTCCATGCAAGCGCTTTCAACAGTATTCGAGCGGCAACTCTAGGGGTATTTTATGCTGCAATGCAGCATGACAAATACACTGTTGCAGGATCGCTCGCCCTGACGTGCGGGACAAACTTTACGGGTCACGGGCTGGACAATTGTTCCAGCGCCTGCCTGCGCTCAGGCTTCTTGATCTGGGACATTGTGTGCACTGCAGCATAAAAAGCACGAAAGTTCTTTTTTTCTTCCAGCAATTTTTTGAAGGCAGGCAAAAATTCATTGTAGGTAGACACGGAAGCCAGGTGCGCATTGCTCAAGGGCTGCTCGAACCAGCGGTCGTAACCGGCAAAACCACCCCAGTTTTTCTTCAGCACCTGATACCCTTCTTGCAATGCCGCAAACACCTGCGTCTTGCGCGCGCGCTTGTCCGCATCGCTGGCGTCGCTTGCATACACGGCGTCCAGTTTCTCCCGATATGTCAGCAGCAAGGCCAGGAAATCCTGGCGCCGCGCCGCATACTGGGCGTACGACGCGCGCATGGCGTCATTGCCCTCGCGCGCCAGCCAGCGCTGCACGCCCGCCTCTTCCACGGCGCCGGCAAACGATTCGTTGAAGGCCGAATCGCCGGGCACGTACACCACCTGGTGCGCCAGTTCATGGAAGATCAGGCGCGCCAGTTCCGCATCGTTGTAATTGATAAAAGTCGACAGCAGCGGGTCGTCGAACCAGCCCAGCGTGGAATACGCGGGCACGCCGCCCACCTGCACGTCGTAATGCTGGGCGCGCAACTCGTCGGCATACGCGAGCGCCTCTTCCTTGCTGTAATAGCCACGGTAACTGACGCAGCCGGCGATGGGGAAACACCATTGCAGCGGCTGCAGCGACAGTTCCGGCGTGGCCACCACGTTCCACAGCACGAACGGGCGCCGCAGGGCCGCATAGTTCTTGTAGCTGCCATTGTCGGGCAAGTCCAGCTCGCTGACGGCAAAACGGCGGATTTGCTGCGCCTTGGCCAGGCGCACTTTCAGGCGCGGTTCCGTGGCCGGGTCATCGAGCCAGTCGCCGATGGGACGCGCGCCGGACCACAGCGCATATTGCCCCTGCGCCGCCTGCGTGTAGTAGCGCAGCTGCGTGCAGCCGCCCAGCGGCAGGCACAGCATGCCGACAAGCAGCCGGGCCGGCCAGCGCGCCATCTCAGGCAGCCTTTTCCACTTCGACCAGCGTGTCGTAGAAGGTGGGGGCGCGGCCCATGTCCGTCAGGCGCTGGCTGGTCACTTCATTGGCGTTCTTGCCATCGCTGGCGAGTTTTTTCCACCACACGGACAGGCCCACCACCAGGCCCCGTCTCGCCTTGTCCGTGACCCTGGCCTTGGCCACAAAACTGCCGCGGTCATTGAAGATGCGCACCATGTCGCCGGCCGCGATGCCGCGCGCGGCGCTGTCATCCGGGTGGATATCGAGGTGCGGCTCGCCTTCGGCCGCGCGCAGGCTTTTCACGTTCACAAAGGTGGAATTGAGGAAGTTGCGCGCCGGCGGCGAAATCATGGCCAGCGGGAAACGCGCCGCCAGTGCGGGATTGCTGGCTGGCGATTCGTGCGGCGCAATGTAGGTCGGCAAGGGATCGAGTCCCGCCTGCGCCATGGCTTCCGAATACAACTCGCATTTGCCCGATGGCGTGGGGAAACCGCCCGCGGCAAATGGCGCCTCGGGCATGGCCAGCTTTTGCCAGCCCGTGCGTTTCAGCGATTCCCAGTCGAAATGCACGGCGCGCGCATCCGTGTTGTCGAACGCCGTGGCCGCCAGCGCATCGTCGCTTTCCTGGAAGCATGGATCATCAAAGCCCATGTATCGGGCCAGCAGGCGGAAGATTTCCGTATTCGCCTTCGCTTCGCCCAGCGGCGCCACGGCCGCATTGTTCGCCATCATGTACAGATGGCCGTAGGTGGAATGCGCATCGACGTGTTCCAGTTGCGTGGTGGCGGGCAACACGATGTCGGCGTAATCGACGGTATCGGTCTGGAAATGTTCGAGCACGACCGTAAACAGGTCTTCGCGGGCGAAACCCTGCGCCACTTTCGCGGAATCGGGCGCCACCGCCAGCGGATTCGAGTTGTAGACGATCACGGCTTCCACTTGCGGGCCGAACTCGGGCGAGCTGGTTTTCAGCAAGTCGTCGCCGATGGTGCTCATGTTGATGGTGCGCGGCGTGCCTTTCAATAAGTCAGGACGCTGGAGGGCCTTGCGGTTGACGGGGAAGGAACCCGAGCTCGACAGCTGCATGCCGCCGGCAGGATGGCGCCAGGCGCCCGTCAGCGCCGGCAGGCAGGCGATGTTGCGCACGGCCATGCCGCCGCCATGCACGCGCTGCACGCCGTAGTTGGTACGGATGGCGGCGCCTTCGCCAGAGCGGCAGGCCTGGCCGTACAGGCGCGCCAGTTCCACCACTTCCGTGATCGTGATGCCGCACACCTCGGCCACGCGCTCAGGCGGCCATTCCAGGGCCCGCTGTTTCAAGGCCTCGTAACCAACAGTGTAGCGCTCGATGTAATCATGATCGAGCAAATCTTCCACAATCAAGACATGCATCAAGCCCAGCGCCAGGGCGGCGTCGGTGCCCGGCAGCAAGGCGATATGCTGGTGGCATTTTTCGGCCGTCAGCGAACGATAGGGGTCGATGGCGATCAGGGTGGCGCCATGGCGCTTGGCTTCCTGCGCGCGCATCCAGAAGTGCAGGTTCGAGGCGATCGGGTTGCCGCCCCAGATGATGATCAATTTCGCGTTCTGGAACTGCTCCAGGTCCGTGCCGATGCTGGCGCCCACCGTGTAGCGGTAGCCCGTGGCGCCGGCTGACGCGCAGATGGTGCGGTCCAGCAGGGAAGCGCCGAGCTGGTTGAAGAAACGCGAGGACATCGACTCGCCCTGCACCAGGCCCATGGTGCCACAGTAGCTGTACGGCAAGATCGCCTGCGGATCGCGCGCGGCGATCGGTTTCAAGCGCGCCGCGATGGTCGTCAGCGCTTCGTCCCAGCTGATGGGCTCGAACTTGCCTTCCCCCTTCTTGCCCACGCGGCGCAGCGGCGTCAGCAAGCGGTCCGCATGGTAGGTGCGCTCCGTGAAGCGCGACACCTTCGTGCACAGCACGCCAGCCGTGGTCGGGTGGTCGGGATCACCCTTGACGGCAGTGGCCACGCCATCGGTCACCGTGACCAGGAGGGCGCAGGTATCGGGACAGTCGAGCGGGCAGGCGGCGCGCACTTGGGTGGTGGTCATGGGGCAATCCAAAAACGTTGGGGGAAGGCGATACTGTAAACCATTCCGCGCGCTTGCTGTTGGCGCCATGACAAGCTGGTCCGTGCGCTGGATTTACCCGGCAAACAAGGGCTACAATGCATTATTAGCCGCGCCTGTTTTTGATCAAACAGCCGCGGTCCGGCGCGCCATACATTGCTGCGTGCCAGCATCCACAGGAGAGTCCCATGAAACTAGTTGATCCGATCTTGGCGTTTCAATCCGAGCTGCAAGGTATCCGCCGCGACCTGCATGCGCACCCCGAACTGTGCTACGAAGAACAGCGCACTTCGGACGTGGTCGCCGCCAAACTGACGGAATGGGGCATTCCCGTGGTACGCGGCCTGGGCCGCACCGGCGTGGTCGGCATCATCCAGCATGGCAGCTCCAAGCGTGCCATCGGCCTGCGCGCCGATATGGATGCCTTGCCCATGCAGGAAATGAATACTTTCGAGCATGCCTCGCGCCACCCGGGCAAGATGCACGCCTGCGGCCACGACGGCCACACAGCCATGCTGCTGGGCGCGGCCCATTACCTGGCGCAGCACCGCAACTTCGATGGCACGGTCTACCTGGTCTTCCAGCCGGCCGAAGAAGGTGGCGCCGGCGCGCGCGAAATGATAGCAGACGGCTTGTTTAAAAAGTTTCCCATGGACGCCATCTACGGCATGCACAACTGGCCAGGCGCGGAAACCGGCACGCTGAGCGTGGTGGAAGGGCCGATGATGGCGTCGAGCAATGAATTCCACGTCACCGTCAAAGGCAAGGGCGCGCATGCGGCCCAGCCCCACAAGGGCATCGACCCCGTGATGGTGGCCGTGCAGATCGCGCAAAGCTGGCAAACCGTCATCACGCGCAACAAGAGTCCGCTCGACACGGCCGTGCTGTCGATCACGCAAATCCATGCGGGCAGCGCCACCAATGTGATTCCCGACGATGCCAGCCTGGTCGGCACCGTGCGCACGTTTACCACGCCCGTGCTGGACCTGATCGAAGAGCGCATGCGCGACATCGCCGTGCACACGGCCGCCGCCTTTGGCGCCGAAGTCGAGTTCCACTTCAAGCGCAACTATCCGCCACTGGTCAACCATGCGAAGGAAACGGCGTTTGCCGTCGACGTGATGAAAAGCGTGGTGGGGGCCGACAAGGTCAACGCGAATGTCGAGCCGACCATGGGTGCGGAAGATTTCGCGTTTTTCTTGCAGGAAAAAGCCGGCTGCTACATCTTCATCGGCAATGGCGACGGCGAGCACCGCGACGGCGGCCACGGCCTGGGGCCGTGCGTCTTGCACAACGGCAGCTACGACTTCAACGACAACCTGCTGCCCATCGGCGCCAGTTTCTGGGTCAAGCTGGCCGAAGCGAGCCTGCCCGTCACTTGATTCAGCTCAACTTATCCGGACCGGTGCCCAAGCGCTGGCCCGGATTCAACGCTTCCAGGGCCAGCAAGGCCGCCGCATGGTCTGCCGTCGGGTGCGTGGTAGCCAGGGTTTCATAGCGCTGCGTCACCAGTTGCGTCACCGGCAAGGTGACGTGGGCCGCCTCGGCCGCCGCGAGGATATTGTGCATATCCTTGATCTGGCTTTTTACCTGTCCACCGGCAACAAAGTTACGTTCCAGCATGCGCTGGCCATGCACCTCCAGAATCTTGCTCTCGGCAAAACCGCCACGGATAGCCGTGCGCACGGCAGCCGCATCGGCGCCGGCCGCCTGGGCCAACAACAGGGCTTCCGCCACGATATTCAGGGTCGCGCCGACGATCAGCTGATTGCACAGCTTGGCAACCTGGCCACTGCCGGGTGGCCCCACCAGGGTCGGTCGCCCCATGGCCGCCAGGATAGTTTCCACGCGCGCGTAATCGCCGGCGCTGGCGCCAGCCATGATCGCCAGCGTACCCGCCTGTGCCCCGCCGACGCCACCCGACACGGGCGCATCGATGAAGCCATGGCCGGCGGCGTGCAAAGTGGCATGAAATTGCCGGGCTTCCGATTGCTTGGTGGAACTCATATCGACCCACAACGCTCCTGCGCACAAGGCCGGCAACGCTTCCTGCAGCACCGTTGCTACGACGGGGCCGGCTTCCAGCATCGAGATGACCACATCTGCGCCATTGACCGCCTCAGCCACGGAAACGGCCGCCTGCGCCCCTGCCGCACGCAGGACTTGGGCCTTGCTGTGCGTGCGATTCCAAATTGTGACAGAATATCCAGCGCGTAGCAGGCAGCGGACCATCGGATCCCCCATCAGACCGATACCGAGAAATGCGATTTTTGTAGAGAATGTCAATTGAACCCCTGAAATCAACAAGTGGCGAGAGCGGCATGCAAAAAAGCTGCCTGCGCAGACAAGACAATAGCCTATCGGCCAATTTTACGATGAAAGCCTCTATGTTCTTCAAGAAGAATCTCCTCAAATCCATCGCCGCCGTTGCCGCGCTGATGGCAGCCAATGCCGGCTTTGCCGCCGACGACAAACTGATCGACTCCGTCTACGGCGAATATGCCAAGGGCGTGAAGGTACAAATGGTACGCGCCGGCGTCACCTCGAACTGGGACAAGGCCTGGTTTGTATCGAATGGCACACAGCTGAGCGGTTACTGGGATGCCAGCATCGGCGGCTGGGATGGCAAGAGCTATCGCAATGTCCCCGGCCAGCATCAAAAACTGTGGGACCTGGGCTTTACTCCCGTCTTCCGCTTTGAAAACACGAACAAGCTGGGCTTCTATGCAGAAGGCGGCATTGGCGTGCACATGCTGTCCAAGCTGTACGATAACGACGATAACCGCCTGTCGACCCACTTCCAGTTCGGCGACCATATCGGCGTCGGCTATATCTTCAATAACAAATGGGAAGTCGCTGCGAAGATCCAGCATTTCTCGAATGGCGGCTACAAGAAACCAAATAGCGGCGTCAATTACATGAACGTCAAAGTCGCTTATCACTTTTAATGGGTTTGATAAATGACAAAGGCAGCGCGTAGCGCTGCCTTTTTTTATGCCGTTACGCTTTGGCGGCTGAATCAGCAGACGAAAAAAAACCCCACCATCGCTGGCGGGGTTTTTTCTTTACTGCGTATAACAAGCCTGACGATAACCTACTTTCACACTGGTTGCAGCACTATCATCGGCGCAAAGTTGTTTCACGGTCCTG